>NZ_JAGT01000001.1:2562500-2767500 GCF_000526795.1 Ruminococcus flavefaciens AE3010 | reverse complement strand
GGCATCTTTGTGCAGAGCTGCTTTTTCAGCTCACCCAGATTGTAGCCCTTGCTGCCGTTGGTGCGGACGATAGCCGCAATGGCAGTCTCAATGCGCTGCAGATCGGTCATATCCGATTTCTGTGAAACAAGGATACTGCTGCCCACCTGTCGGAAGCTGAGGGAATCAAAGTCCTTGAGGAACTGTGAAAGCTTGGAATAGCCGTAGTTTCTCACGTCAAAATCGGGGTAACGGTTGAGAAGTCTGCTTCCCAGCTCGC
The DNA here is from genome assembly GCF_000526795.1 of Ruminococcus flavefaciens AE3010. Lineage (NCBI taxonomy): Bacteria > Bacillati > Bacillota > Clostridia > Eubacteriales > Oscillospiraceae > Ruminococcus > Ruminococcus flavefaciens. Next base: position 2,767,241 of record NZ_JAGT01000001.1, on the reverse strand, counting down.
CGATATTTATCTCCTCCTGCAAATTGGCATTTTCGGTTATTATGCGCACTATAGCCGTTTCAAGGGTCTTGAGCTCTACCTTTTCGCTCTCGGTAGTGCCCTGTATATCTTCATCTGCCAGTATCTCAAGGTACTTGAAAGCGTTGCAGGCAGTACTGAAGGGCTTGGGAGTTTTCTGCTCGCCCATGCCGATGACGTGCATGCCCGACTCACGGAGACGTATAGCCAGTCTCGTAAAGTCGCTGTCGCTTGATACTATGCAGAATCCGTCAATATTATGCGAATAGAGTATATCCATAGCGTCGATTATCATAGCGGAGTCCGTAGCGTTTTTGCCCGTGGTATAGCTGTACTGCTGGATGGGAGTTATAGCGTTATCGAGAGCCATATTCTTCCAGCCCGCAAGATTAGGTCTTGTCCAGTCGCCGTAAACTCTCTTGTAGGTAACAACGCCGTAGTTTGACACCTCATCGAGTATGTACTTTGTATACTTAGCCGCAACGTTATCGGCGTCGATAAGAACGGCATAGCGCATTTCCTTTTCCATGATACACCCCTTATTATAGTGATACGCAGTTATTAATGTCTGCCTTGCCTTTCATGGCAATAACCGCCTGACGGCGGTTGATACATATTTATTATAACATTTTTATTTAATTTTGTATATAGTAAATCCGCACAAAGTCTTTACAAGCCCTTTGTGCGGATTTTTAAAACCATATTTTATATTTCTGCCCTGCTGACAGCACAGTTTTCGGACAAAATAAAAATCCCGAAACTATTGCTTCGGGATTTGGTCAATGACGAGAGTATTCCCCCGCCACTATGGAGCGGATTACGAGGCTCGAACTCGCTACCTCCACCTTGGCAAGGTGGCGCTCTACCAGATGAGCTAAATCCGCATTATATATAGAACGCTTCCGCGTTCTATATGGTGCTTCCGGTCGGAATCGAACCAACGACACGGGGATTTTCAGTCCCCTGCTCTACCGACTGAGCTACAGAAGCGTGTTGGCGACCCCGAACAGATTCGAACTGTCGACCTCCTGCGTGACAGGCAGGCGTTCTAACCAACTGAACTACGAGGCCATGTGGTGGGGACTACAGGGCTCGAACCTGTGACCCTCTGCTTGTAAGGCAGATGCTCTCCCAGCTGAGCTAAACCCCCACATCGCATAAGCTTTATTTTGTTCTGTCAGGCGTCTTGTCCCTGACGACGAAAATAATTATACCACGGTATTTCAGATTTGTCAAGCATTTTTTGAAAAAATTTCAGATTTTTTTAAATTTGTCGATTCAGGGCTATATTTCGCCATTAAAAATCATGACAGCCGCCGCAGTCATACCCGTATTTTTCCAAAATACTTATTATTTCTTCGACGCACTCGAAATCATTGTCGGGATTGCTCACAAGAACATTTTGTATTTCCGTCAGCACCTCACTCTCTGAGCGATACTCTTTTTCAATAGCTTCACAAACAGCCTTTTTCAATAACTCTTTCATAACGCACCTCCTTATCTCATGTTTACATTATATAACGCAAATGTCTATATGTCAAGAGCTCAAATGTAATAATATCTTATGTATAAATAAGATAATGCGGAGGTAAGTTATGTTAAAGCTTAACGTCATTGAACTCCTTGAAGAAAAAGGGCGCACCAAATACTGGCTGTACAAGCAGCTCGGCATGAGCTATCAGAATTTCAGCCGAATGATAAACAACGAGACCTGCTCCATCAAATACGAAAATATCGAGGCGATGTGCCAGCTTCTGGAATGCACTCCCAACGAACTTTTTGTATTTACCGACGAATTGGACGGCTCTGCAAAAAAATAATAATTTATATTGATTAAAATGATTTTTTATGATATATTATATGTATAGTTATAAAAGCTCATCTCCCCTGTCTGCGGCAGCGGAGACAACAGTTGATAAATGTCGGAGGAAAATATATGGGATTTCATTTCAGAAAAAGCTTCAAGATAGGCAAGCTGTTCAGATTCAACAAAAACAAAAAAGGCGGCGGCATCTCCGTTGAGGGGCCCAAGATAGCAGGCAAAAAAGTCAAGGTCACCGTCAACAACAAGAAAAAGGCTACCGTGAGCTTACAGGGCACAGGCATTTCCTACGATACCGACCTTGGCGGTAAGAAGAAAAAGACAGACAAGAAGTGAGAGCTGCCGATGAAGAGACTTCTTTTTATAGGTGACGTAGTAGGACGGGCAGGCTGCGAGTTCCTCGCAGACAAGCTCAGCGGCATAAAGCACGAGCACGGCATTGACATAACAATAGTAAACGGTGAGAACTCCGCCCAGGGCAACGGCATCACGCGGGGCTCTGCGGAAGCTATCCTGCACGCGGGAGCCGATATCATCACCACAGGCAATCACGCATTCCGCCGCAAGGAGGCTATGGAGCTCTTTGACGAGGACTACATCGTCCGACCTGCCAATTACCCCGAGGGCGGCTGTGTGGGAAGCGGAATCCGCACCCTTGATATGGGAGCATATTCCGTCGCCGTCATAAATCTCATGGGCACCGTATATATGGATCCCCTTGACAATCCCTTCACAAAAATGGACGAGCTTCTTAAGGATATAGACACTCCAAATATATTTGTGGACTTCCACGCAGAAGCCACCTCCGAGAAAAAAGCCATGGGACACTACCTCACAGGCAAGGTCAGCGGCGTTTTCGGAACTCATACCCATGTCCAGACCGCCGACGAGTGTATCCTCGGAGGGCACACTGCATATATAACCGACGTGGGAATGGCAGGTCCCGAGCATTCCTGTCTCGGAGTTGACCCGGAATCCGCAGTAAATCGGCTCAGATTCCGAATGCCCGTGAAATTTCAGGAAGCCGAGGGCAAATGCTTCCTTTGTGGAACAATAGTAGAATTTAATGAAAAAGATGGCAAATCGCACAAAATAAATAGAATAATTGTAAGATAGTCCACAAAGTTTATAAAAACACTTGCATTTTCACTATTTATAAGTTATAATATATTTGTACAATAGCCTAAAGGCATTTGACAATAAACGTACAAATATTTATATCAGGAGGGTTATTTGTAATGGAAATTCTGAAAGTATCATCACATTCATCACCGAATTCTGTAGCCGGAGCTATTGCCGGTGTTATCAGAGAACAGAAAGCTGTTGAAGTTCAGGCTGTTGGTGCTGGAGCGGCAAATCAGGCAGTGAAAGCAATAGCGATCGCAAGAGGTTATCTTGCTCCGATCGGTATTGACCTTATTTGTATCCCTGCTTTTGCAAACATCCAGATCGACGGTGAAGAAAGAACTGCTATCAAGCTCATCTGTGAACAGAGATAATCGGTAATGACACAAACCATCGGGCGGACAGCTTGTCCGCCTTTTTTTATTCACAGACTATAGCATGAGATATTGTTAAATGATAAATTTTTCACACATTCTGAAATTATACTGAGAGAATCCGCTTTCTCAAACGACTAATAAGTGAGAGCGGATGAACTTTAAGAAGGGAGGCGCTCATGGACAAAGGTGAACTATATTATCGCCGCTATCTCGAGGGCGACGATACCGCCTTGGTCGATATGATCTGCGACTATAAAGACGGTCTTATCCTGTACCTCTGCGGCATCACGGGCAATTTCAGCCTTGCCGAGGAGTTCATGGAGGACGCGTTTTTCAGGATCGCAGCAAAAAAACCGAGATTCTCAGGAAAAAGCTCCTTCAAGACATGGCTTTTCGCCATTGCCCGCAACACCGCCATAGACGGTATGCGCAAGATGTCGCATATCTCCGACAAGTCCATAGACGAGTACGACGGCGTTGCCGATGAGCGCAGCATAGAAAAGGAATATCTCAGGGAGGAACAGAAGATCTCGCTTCACAGGGCTATGGAGTCCCTTAACTCAGATTACAGGCAGGTGCTCTACCTTACATATTTTGAGGAGCTGAGCAACTCTGAGGCAGCAAGGGTAATGAAAAAAAGCTGCCGCCAGATAGAAAACCTCCTGTACAGAGCCAAACAGGCGCTGAGATCAAAGCTTGAAAAGGAGGGCTTTGAGTATGAAAGACTATAAAGACGTTGCACGTAGTGTTTTTCGGCGCAGAAACGAATACTTAGAAGAAAAGAAGCGTAAAAGAGACACATTCATGAAGCGCTCGGCTGTAGCCCTCAGCTGTTGCCTTATGATGCTTGTCAGCTTCAATATATGGCGTACAGACGCACTCAAGACCTTAGCTCCTTCTCCTGACAGATCCCAGTTCAACGTTACCGAAGCAAATACAACTGCTCCGACAGCCACAGACATAAACGGAATGACTGTCGTTACGGGCACAGAAAATCCCGACCTGACAGTCACCACCGATCAGAACGGCGGTGTTCCCGTACAGAATGTGACAACGACCGCAAACAAAAAAGGCGGCACAGTGACGACCACACATACAAAGAGCAGCAAGCCCGTGCGAACCACCGACTCATTCATGGAGGTGACCTTTACAAAGCGCACATCTGCTGCGACAACATCAGCTCACAAGACATCAGCCGTGAATACCACCTCCGCGGCGGGTACTTCCGCAAAGACGACCTCGGCAAAGAATACCACTACAAAGCAAAGCAGCGGCACAGCGGCGCAGCATACCACTGCAAAGGCTACCACCACATCACACCGCACAGCCGAGCCGCAGAGAACCACAAACCGACCCGTCACAACAAGCAGATCAAGCACAACTTATCCGCACACCACTACCCGAATCTACACGACCGCATCTGCCGTTTATTCCACCACACGCACCTACGCAACAAGCATATACTACTCAACCACCATACATTATACAACTTCCATTCGCTATACCACCAGCGTGGTATACACCACCTCGTATTCTATGTCAAGTGAAAATCCCATAGCTACTGTCAGTCCCGAGCCCATAGTCGCGACAACAGCTGCCGTGCCCACTACCACCACAGTAGTTTACAGCTATACCACCACAAGTCTCACAGGCTTCCACTGGAATGGCAATTACTACAAGACCACGGGCACAAAGATAGACAAGAGCTTCCTCAAAAATTACCTCGGCAGAGAGTACGACGAAGACCTTAACACCACCTTCTACATCTACGCACATGACGGTCTTGACCCAGAGTTCATGTGCTTTGCCTCAACGAGCGACAGCTACTACGCATATCTTGGCGTCAACGAAACATGGAAGCCCGAGACTCTCGGAGACATCATCAGCGGAGCGGATTTCAACGACTATGTGAACACTCCCTACGTTTATGATACTGCCGAAAATAGTTTCCACAAAGTATCTGACGAAAATGCTGTCCGTGAGCTTCTCAGGAGCTACAGCGGCAGGAAAGTTCAGATAACAGGACTGTCCCACAGAGCAACAGTTTATAACGCCCAAAGAGACGGTATAGAACCTCCGTCCTTTGACCTGAGCAGTAAGCTTGGCTATATTGAGCTGAGAACTCATGGTCTGTCAGCTGAGGGACACTATTTGCAGCACGGCTATATCCACATAACTGACGACGGCAAGCTTGAGGTCGATCTTTTCTACCTTAAATATACCGCCGATATAGGCAGAGAAAACGCAGACGAACTGATGGATAAACTCAAAACAATATAATTTGAGCCCGCAATGTTCATAATTTTTTGACATTGCGGGCTGTTTTTATGGTAAAAAGCCTACCGTTATTGTGCAGAGTAACATCATTTCCCTCATTTTATCCACCAAATATTTATTTTATAGGTTGTTATCAATTCACATTTTATTTATAATAAACATATAGCAATAAGAGATTGCTATTCGGGATATTTTTAATTTGGAGTGATAAAATTGAATAATGCATTTCGGGATATCCCCCGAGGCAGATTTAAGAGAATTATCGCTTCCAAGCCTGCCAAAGGAATATCCTTATCTCCCCCTCTATGCAGAAAGTGTAGGAAAGAACAGCTCCCAAGAACTGTTACCCCTCCCATAAAAACAGCTTTTGATATAAGGCGCTGTTTTTTCCGCATCTTCTATAAAAATGGGGTATATACAGGCGGGCTTTTGGCACGGGGACCGCGAACAGGTCCCATATGAAACGCTTACCCTGATGAAGCTTCACGCACGCTTCTCTGCACCGAGAGCGCAAGAGCTTCACTTAACGACGAGGCATCGGTCTTATTATGGCACAGAGGAGAAGCGGCCCCTCTCCCGCTCTCCTTTGTCCTCGCCGAAAAAAGAGCGGATCAAATGTTACAGACATCTTTTGGAAGCTGCTCTCAACAGCTTCGTAAAAAGCGGCTGAGCTCCTCTCATAACTCACCGCATAAATGCTGACAGGCATCAGCTTTCTCTTTAAGCCAACAGACCCGCAGGCGGGGAGACTCTGCACTATACTCCCCTCACCTGCATTCGGGTTTGCTGTTTCCGCTATTCTGATCGGATAGCTCAGAACAGTGGTCTTTACAGTATCACGCAGAGATCGTTAAACAAAAGAACCTTTACAAAGACTATAGGCGGTCTTTGTGATATATTGTTGTTAATTCCTTTTTGCTATCCTTCCATTGTAAGAGGGCGAATCAGAACAGTCTTATCTCCTTGGGCAGAGATAGGGCTGTTGCTCTTTATAGGGATATTTTTATTATATCATCGAGAGGTATGCGCAGTCCGCTGCAAAACACCAGCTGCCGCGAAGCTTCCTCGATAAGGCGGACATTTCCCGACACGGTCACGTACTTTCCGCCGCTTTTGTGTTTGTCGGGAACAAAATAAGTGACCTCACAGCAGGGCTCTGCGGCGATACGTGCGCCGAGGAGCTTTATTTTTTTGTCCAGCTCCGCCGCGTCGTCCTCGCAGAGCTCGGCTTTGGAATCGGTTAGGCGTGCAGACTCGTCCAGTGCGTCCTCATAGCCTGTAAGAGCCGCAAAGGGCGCGAACTGCGCCGCGCGGTTATGCCTTGACATCTGTCCCCTGCTTTGGGAGACATGATGGGGCATATTGATTATATCGTCGTACTGCTCTGACATGGCAAAGCCTCCTTTTTCAAACTGTAGGGGCGAGTTCCGCTCGCCCGAATAAGATTCCGATAAGTTTTTTCGGAGCATATACGCTCGCAGTTTTTAGTTAAATATCAAAAATAGTAAAAAGCCCTTGACAAACACGATTATATTTGATACAATATAATTGAAAACAATATATATCAGGGAGTGATTCAATGGGATACGACTACAAGGAAGCAATGAAACTTGAAAATCAGCTGTGTTTCCCGCTTTATGCGGCAGCAAGAGCTGTAACGGGAGCATATACTCCTTATCTGAAGGAGCTTGATCTCACCTACACGCAGTATATCGTTCTGCTGGTCCTCTGGGAAAAGGACGGCGTTACAGTTGGCGAGATATGCAAAAAGCTCATGCTGGACAGCGGCACCCTTTCTCCCCTGCTGAAAAAGATGAAAACTCTCGGATATATTGAAAAGCAGCACAGTACTGCCGATGAGCGTGCGGTTCTCATTTACCTGACAGCGCAGGGCAAGGCATTGCAGGAAAAGGCAAAGGATATCCCCTTTAAAGTGGGACAGTGCGTTAAGCTCGATCCCGAAAAAGCCAAGCAGCTCTATTCGCTGCTTTATGAATTACTTGGATCAAACTGCGAGTTATGATGATGTGAAAGGAGCTCGAACCATGAATACAGTGTACGATCTTACAGTTAAAGACCCCATGGGAAATGACGTGAAACTCAGCGATTACAGCGGCAAGGTGCTGCTGATAGTGAATACCGCCACAGGCTGCGGCTTTACTCCCCATTATGAGCCACTTGAAGCCATGTACCGCGACCTGCGTGATAAAGGCTTTGAGATACTTGACTTTCCCTGCAATCAGTTTGCAAATCAGGCTCCCGGAAGCGCCGATGAGATACAGTCCTTCTGCAAGCTGAAATACGGCACGGAGTTCCCTCAGTTTGCAAAAATAGACGTAAACGGCGAAAACGCAGATCCGCTCTTTGCATATCTTGCTGCTGAGAAGCCTTTTGAGGGCTTCGGCAAGGGCATAAAAAACGCCGCCCTCAGTAAGTTCACGGAGCTTAATAACAAGAAATTCGGAGATAAAGCGTATATCAAGTGGAACTTCACAAAGTTCCTCATAGACAGAACAGGCAAGGTTATTGCAAGATTCGAGCCTACTGCCGATATGAAAGAGGTAAGAAAGGCTGTAGAAGAATTGTTGAGGTGACATTATGGGCGAAAAATTCGATCTTCAGGAATATCTCATCGAAGGTGTTGAAGGAGTTGTATCCGAAGCAATAAAAGCCACACTCAGGAACCCGAAAGAAAGCGCATTTATGCTGAGATTTGCTGCCGCAAGCCGTACAGCTTCAAAGAAGCGCCGCAAAGCCGAGGACAAAGGCGAGCATATCCCGCCGTTCCTTATTGCAAGTATAACGAGCAAGTGCAATCTTCACTGTGCAGGCTGTTACTCACGCTGCAATCACGCAACTGTCGATTCCGAGCCTGTAAGACAGCTCACCGATGAGGAGTGGCAGAATGTGTTCGATGAAGCCGAGGAGCTTGGTATCAGCTTTATCCTCCTTGCAGGGGGAGAACCCATGCTCCGCCGCGGTGTTATTGAAGCTGCCGGAAAGAAGCAGAATATCCTTTTTCCTATCTTCACAAACGGCACATATCTTGATGAAAAATACTTGGAGCTGTTCGACAAATGCCGCAATCTCATACCCGTTATGAGTATCGAGGGCAGCCGCGAGCTGACAGACGAAAGGCGCGGCGCAGGCATTTACGACAGACTTATCGCCAATATGGACGAGATAAAAAAGCGGGGACTCATATTCGGTGCGTCCGTGACGGTCACGACAAGGAATTACAGGGAAGTGACCTCTCAGGCGTTTCTGGACAGCCTTGCGGAAAAAGGCTGCAAGGTGGTCATATTCGTGGAGTACGTCCCCGTGACCGAGGAGAGCCGTGAGCTTGCTCCCACAGATGCCGAGCGTGAGTTTATGCAGAGCGAGATTATACATCTGAGAGAAACGCGCCCCGAAATGGTCTACATATCGTTCCCAGGTGACGAGAAAAGCTCGGGCGGCTGTGTTGCCGCAGGCAGAGGTTTCTTCCATATCAATTCCCACGGAGGTGCAGAGCCCTGTCCGTTCTCGCCTTATTCAGACATCAACGTAAGAGACAGCTCTCTGAAAGATGTGATGAACTCGCCGCTGTTCAGAAAGCTGAGAGATGACGGTTATCTGCTGGAAGACCACAGCGGAGGCTGTGTCCTATACGAGAAGCGCGAGCTGGTCCAGCAGATCATCAACGGTTAAAAAAGAGGAAAAACTATGAAGGGTATCATTATTTTATTAGTTATCTGTGCAGTGTGCGCTTGCTGCTGCTTTACTCACCGCAGAGTGATAAGAGCGCTTATCAAACATGAACCCATGCCTCCTGCTCCTAAGTGGCATTTCTGGTGCAAAAACAAGCGGAGCTGAATACAGGATATGAGGGCAAGCACCGAGCTATGCCCTGTGTCCGCCTATCTGCTGATTGCGTGAACGCGCTGTGGCACCGTCAAGGAAATTGGCTCCGCGGAGCACCGCATTCTTGCCGTAACGGGCTTTCAGCCCGAGGACTGCATACTGCAAATCGTTTTCACGCCGAAGTGCCGTCTCCTCTGCGCTTCGGCGTTTCTCTTCCTCCTCAAAGTCCGTAAAGAAGTCCAGCTGACGGCACTCCTCGCGGACGAAATCCGCAGGCACCACCCTGTTGGCACAGATAGTCAGCCTGCGCACCAGAAGCATACCGTCGGTGATACGGTCAAAGAGCTCCACAGCCGCTTCGGTGATAAGCTTTGAGGACGACACGGGAGCGGTCAGGTTCGCCGTACCGTGAGCGTGAACGGGCACAGCTCTGCCGTAGTGGTCAAGGACCACCTTACCCGTATAGCTCCGCATAATATCATCCCTGCGGAGATTTTCCACGTCGTAGCCCACGGTGAGGGTTATCTGATCGGTGACCAGCCCCTTTCCAGCAAGGTCGAGAGCCAGCATATCCGCCATTTCCCAAGTGATAAGCCGCGCTGTTTCGGGCTCTGTAGCCTCCTGAAGCACCTGTCCCGAGCTGAGACTGTTTGTCTCGGGGCGGTAGCTCTTGATATCCGCGATAGTGCAGGGCTCCCAGCCCCACGCGTGGTCGATAAGGAGCTCCGCATTGACGCCGAATAGCTTGTACAGCGTCATTTCCCCGAACTCCGAGGTGGACATTCTTGCCACATCGCCCATAGTGAACATGCCGTGGTGCTCGAGCTTGCTTGCGTAGCCCCGCCCCACACGCCAGAAGTCCGTAAGAGGACGATGCTCCCACATAAGCCGTCGGTAGGACATCTCGTCCAGCTCGGCAATACGCACCCCGTCTTTGTCGGGGGGCATTTTTTTTGCAACGATATCCATAGCAATCTTGCAAAGATAGAGGTTAGTACCGATGCCGGCCGTAGCTGTTATCTTCGTATTTTTCAGCACGTCCCGTATCATGGTGACGGCAAGCTCACGGGCGGTCATATGATAGGTGTCAAGGTACGCCGTAACGTCGATGAATACCTCGTCTATGGAGTAGACGTGTATATCCTCGGGAGCCACATATTTCAGATATATCCGGTATATTCTCGTGCTGTAGGCTATATACAGCGCCATGCGTGGCGGAGCCACCACGTAGTCCAGCTCCAGCGACGGGTCTGCCGCAAGCTCCTTTGCACTGCACGACTTGCCGCGGAATTTCCTGTGCGGAGCTCTGTATCTTCGGGCAGCATTGATGTCCCCCACCTTGGCGACCACCTCAAAAAGCCGCGGTCTGCCGCCGACGCCGCAGGCTTTCAGCGCAGGAGTCACCGCAAGGCAGATAGTCTTTTCGGTTCGGCTCCTGTCCGCCACCACAAGATTTGTGTCGAGAGGGTCGAGCCCGTTCTCCACGCACTCCACGGAAGCGTAGAATGATTTCAGGTCTATAGCGATGTACGTCCTTTCCATAGTCTCACCTCTTTCACGAACATCTGTTCTGATATTATTATAGCACGTACATTTGTTCTTGTCAAGAGGCTTTTGAAATTGAGAATTGAAAATTGAAAATGAATACATCCGCTAACACGGACTTAAAATAATTCTCAATTCTGAATTTTCAATTCTCCATTAATCATTATCCACATAGTAATATTCCCGATATATGGCAAAAAGTTACCACAATAGCGCAGTATAGCAAAAAATTCTGCTTTTCATTGGCAATTATCTACAAAAAAGCTTAGCTTTACCCAAACAATCAGTTGCAGATAATTCATTGACAGTTTTGTGAATTAATGATATAATTTTAATATAGGACTGAATGCGGAAAAAACATCATCAGCCGCGACATAACGCACGCAATTACATAAAACTACGCGAAAAAGGCGCTGTTCTCAGCGTATACTGCTAAAGATATATTACAAAGTGTATAAGTCCTGAATAAATTTTTAAGGGAGATGTGTAAACATGAATCAGGATTCTATTTCATTCGATCTTGGCTGTAACTTTGATTACAAGCTCTTCGATTTCGTAGACCAGTATGACAAGAAGCATGCCATCACAAGCTTTTTCGGAAAGCTCAAGAACGACGGACTTCCGGGTGGTCGTACAGCTTCGATTATCCCCGATTTCACACTTGATCAGCTTGCTGATTATGTAAAGGAATGTCAGAAGCGTGACATTACTTTCAACTATCTTATAAACCCACTCTCAATGGATCAGAACGAGATCGACCCCGTAATGGGCAAGAAGATCCGTGAGTTCCTCCACACAATGTACGATATGGGTATCAAGGCATTCACACTGAATTCACCTATCCTTATCAAGTACGTTAAGAGAGAGTTCAAGGACGCATTCGTAACTCTGGGTCTTTACGCTTATCCTACAACTATCCAGCACATTGAGTACTGGCGCAACTGGGGCGTTGACGAGATCACACTGGATCACGGCTTCAACAGAAGATTCGATCTTCTCAGACAGCTCCTTACACAGTACAAGGATACAGACCTTCACCTCCGTGTCATCGCTAACAATCTCTGCCTCAGAGAATGTCCTTTCCGTCTTGCACACGGCTGCTTCGTAGGTCACTCGGATCCCGAGAGATTCTCAATGGACTATTCACTTGTTAACTGTGCATATAAGAAGGTAACACATCCTGCTGCTATCCTTACAGCAGAATTCATTCGTCCCGAGGACGTTCACTACTACAGAGAGCTGGCTGAGGAGACAGGCAACAAGCACTTCTCTATCAAGCTCATCGACAGAACAAGAACAACAGACTTCCTCCATAATGTTGTAAAGGGCTACATGGAAGAGTCTTACGACGGAAACCTCCTCGACATCGTTAACTGGCCGCGTGCTAAGACAATTGCTACACGTCCTGATCAGGCAGATGCTGAGAAAGCTGCTGCAGGTGCTCCTACAGGCGCTCCTGTTGGTGCAGGCGGACCTCCCGCAGGTATGCCTGCAGGAGGTCCTCCTCCATGGGTAATGGAAGGCAGACCTCCAAGACCCGGCGAGCCTGAGGAATGGGCAAAGAAGAACGGCATCACAGCTCCTCCCGCAGGTATGCCTCCATTCGGCGCAGGTGCTCCTATGGGCGCAGGTGCTCCTCCTATGGGTATGCCCGCAGGCGGTCCTCCTCCGTGGGTAATGGAAGGCAGACCTCCAAGACCCGGCGAGCCTGAGGAATGGGCAAAGAAGAACGGCATCACAGCACCTCCTGCAGGTATGCCTGTAGGCGGTCCTCCAAAGGGCGTTCCTCAGATGAGATGGATGGAATTCATGAAGCCCGAGGCAATGATGAATTACGGAAAGACAATGCATCTTCCTAAGCTTTATGTTGACAACAAGAAGCTTGACGGCTTCCTTGAGCACTTCATCAATAACAACAACTGCTCCAAGTCACTCTGCGTAAACGACATTCTCGAAGAGGGTCAGACTGCACCCAATGCTTGTGCACACTGCTCAACATGGGCTAAGAAGGTCATCTCCTACGACGAGGCTGAGGTTGCACAGTGGAAGCAGCTTTGTGCAGGCGTTCTCCAGAGCATTGAGGACGGCTCGATTTTCAGATAATTCCTTTATTGTTCATACCGAAAAGCAGCACTGCGGACTCCGTGGTGCTGCTTTTATTTGCGCTGCGCGAGCTGAGCCGGCTCGACCGCTTGCCACGTTGCCGCTCGGCGCGGAGCCCGCACTTCCTTGCCACGTTGCCGCTCGGTGCGGAGCCCGCACTGCCTTGCCACGTTGTCGCTCGGCGCGGAGCCCGCGCTGCCTTACCACGTTGTCGCTTGTTTCACGCGTTCACTGCGTACATATACGATACTCTGCTTTCGCTCACCGTTACCAATAATAAACTATGTGTAGGGGCGCCCGTGAGTTAACAATACGTTTATCGTGAGCGAGCGGAACTCGCCCCTACATGGCTAAAGGCTAAGGGCTAACGGCTCGGGCGGATAATATCCGCCCCTGCTGCCTTGCATTTTAGCGGATTATATGGTAAAATTAAGGGAACGCTTATGATCGGGGTGAAATCATGAATACAATCCTACTCGTCGAGGACGACGAAACGCTCAATGCAAATATAAAGCTTTCCCTTGAGACCGAGGGCTACTGCGTCAAAGCCGTCCGCACGGCTGCCGCAGCAGAAGCCGCAGCTCCCGACGCCGACCTTATAATACTCGATGTTACGCTGCCCGACGGCAACGGCGTGGACCTATGCAGGCAGCTACGCAAGACTATGCAGACTCCTGTTATATTCCTGACCTCCTGCGACGATGAAGCCGATATCGTTCGCGGACTTGACAGCGGCGGCGACGACTACATCACAAAGCCATTCCGTCTCAGGGAGCTCTTTTCGCGTATCCGTGCCAATCTCCGCAGGATACCAGAAGTGCCCGAGATAGAGCTGACCGCACTGGAGCAGAAGCTTCTGAGCTACCTCATGCTCAACCGCGGACAGTACCTCACCCGCGAACAGATACTCGCCTATTTATGGGACTCAAAGGGCGAATTCGTCAACGACAACACCCTTTCGGTGAATATCAGCCGTCTCCGCGAAAAGCTGAGCAAGGCACAGAACTGCGGCAGCATAGTCACCAAGAGAGGAATGGGCTATAAATGGACAGAACAGACCGATTCTTAAACAACCGTGCTCCCAAGAAGCTGGTGGCCGTATTTCTTCTGCTGCTCCTGCTGTCATTCTGCGCCGCCTATTTCACATCGGGCAAATGCGCCGACGTCATAGTCAGGGAGCAGATACGCTCCGAGCTCGCCATAGCAGGTGGCGGAAAATTCACGGACTATCCCGACGAAAAAGACATTTCCGCAGGAGAAGTCCTCATGAGCAGGTACAGCATCGACAGGGACATATCCCCACAGCTGATGAAGAGCTACAGATCTGTCCGCAGGGCCATATTTTTCCCTGTATTCGGGCTCCTCGCCGCTCTGTCAGCCATATGGCTCATTATATCCGTCCGCGAACTCATGGCGATATACCGCGATCTGGAATCCCTCCGCAATGAGTGCGTAAAAGCCGCAGACAACTCCGAGAACGCCGCCATAACCCTTTACGGCGAGGACTTAGGCTCGGTGCACAGGATATCCGACGCCGTGGAAATGCTTGTGGACAGGCTGAACAACACCAAATTCAGCCTTACCTCCGAGCAGCGCTATCTCCGCGTTTTCCTCACCGACCTGTCCCACCAGATAAAGACATCACTGGCTGTGGTGCGCCTTAACACGGATATGCTCACGGAGCTTGACGACCTGTCCGAGGAGCGCCGCGAGAAGCTCTCCGACGAGATACAGCTGAATCTTGACAGCATGGAGCGCCTTGTCATCGAAGCCATAAAGTTTGCAAAGCTGGACGCCGACGCCGTTGAGTACAATATGGCAGACAGCGACCTGTCAGCCGTATGCGCACTGGCTATAAAGCGTATATCACCGCTGCTGCGCAAGAAAAATATCACCGTAAGCACTGAGCTTCCCGAGAACATCACCATGCTCTGCGACAAGAACTGGCTCTGCGAGGCTGTAGAGAACATACTGAAAAACTCCGCCGACCATTCGGGCTGCACCAAAATAACCGCAGAGGTGGCGGATGACCCTGTTATGACGAAAATAGTCCTGTCCGACAACGGCAGGGGCATACCTCAGGAGGATATCCCCAAGCTTTTCGAGCGCTTTTCATCAAAATCCGGGGACATCTCCATGTACAGCTCGGGACTGGGAATGTCCATATCCCGGAAGATAGTACGCGCCCACGGCGGCGATATACTGGTGTATTCCGAGCCCGACAAGGGCACAAGATTTGAATTCGCATTCCTGAAATAATAAGGAGCTTTTATATGCCGACAACACTTTTCAGCGAAATAGAATACCTCAAGGGCGTAGGCAAGGCTCGGGGCGAGAAATACCGCAAGCTTGGCATAACTACGCCTTTCGAGCTCATATACCACATTCCCCGCGACTACCTTGACTTCCGCACTCATGTGCCCGTATCACAGGCTGTTCTCGGGGACTACAACGTGCTGAAGCTGACCATATTCAAGAAAATGCCGCCACAGCGCATAAAGGGCGGACTGGTCATATGCAAGGCAGCTGCCTCAGACGGCATTGACGATATACTCATAGTGGTCTACAACAACGTCTACTACTTTCAGGCGCTGAAAGAGGGCGAGACCTACTATATGTACGGCAAGGTGTCGGGAAACTTTCTCCGCAAAGAGATAAGCTCTCCCGTCTATATCAGAGCCGACGAGCAGGTGCTCATACAGCCCATATACCACCTGACACAGGGGCTTTCCGTGAATATGGTGCGCACCAATATGCGTCAGGCACTGGAAATAATGCGCCATGAGCCCTTTGAGACACTGTCCGACGAGATATTGCGAAAATACGACCTTGCCCCCCTCATGTGGTCGCTGGAGAATATCCACTTCCCCGAGAGCGAGCTTGCCGCGGAGACCGCAAGGCGCAGACTTGCCTTTGATGAGCTCTTGAAGCTGCAGCTTGGCATGTCCGTGATGAAGTCCCGAAGCCGCCGCAGCACCGCATACAAAATGGACTCCGCCAAGGACGTGAGCGCTTTTACCGAGGGGCTGCCCTTTGAGCTCACCGACGACCAGAAAAAGGCGGTATCCGAAATAGTTGCCGACCTCTGCCGCGACGTCCCAATGAACAGACTTTTGCAGGGCGACGTGGGAAGCGGAAAGACTGCCGTAGCTGCCGCCGCCTGCTATTTCACTGCAAAAAACGGAGTGCAGTCCGCACTTATGGCACCCACGGAGATACTGGCGGCGCAGCATTACCGCACTCTCAGCGACTTCCTTGAGCCCTTCGGCGTAAAGGTCTGCCTGCTGACGGGCTCCATGACCCAAAAGAAAAAAGCGGCTGTCCGCGAGGACATAGCCGCAGGAAATATAGACGTTATCGTGGGCACCCACGCCATTATCCAGAAGGACGTTGAGTACAAAGCCCTCGGTCTTGTCATCACCGACGAGCAGCACCGCTTCGGCGTGGCACAGAGGGCAGCCCTTGCGGAAAAGGGCGACGCTCCCCATAAGCTTGTCATGTCCGCTACCCCTATCCCCCGCACCCTTGCCCTTATCATCTACGGAGACCTTGATATATCGGCGATAACTCAGCTCCCCAAAGGCAGAAAGCCCGTTAAGACTTATGCGGTCACGGGAAAGCTCCGCAGCCGTGCATTCGGCTTTGTGCGGGAGCGCCTTGACGAGGGACGTCAGGCATATGTGGTCTGCCCCATGATAGAGGAGAGCGAGAGCGAGCTCTTTGCCGTCAAGACCTATGCCGAGAATGCTGCCAACGGTGACCTGAAAGGCTATACCACGGCACTTCTCCACGGTAAGATGAGAGCCGCGGAAAAGGATAAGGTCATGGAGAAATTCCGCGACGGCGAGATACAGGTGCTTATCTGCACCACAGTCGTTGAAGTCGGAGTTGACGTGTCCAATGCGGCGGTAATGGTCATTGAGAACGCAGAACGCTTCGGACTTTCCCAGCTTCATCAGCTCCGCGGACGAGTGGGCAGAGGAAGCTTTGAGAGCACCTGCATACTCATAACCGACAACACCACCGAGGACTGCGTAAAGCGCATGAAGATAATGTCCTCTACCACCGACGGCTTCAAAATAAGCGAGGAGGATCTGAAAATGCGCGGTCCGGGAGATTTCTTCGGCAGTGCACAGCACGGACTTCCGCCGCTTAAAATAGCGGATATCGCCTGCAACATGGAGCTGATGAACAAGGCGCAGAACTGCGCAAAGGAGCTTCTTTCCGACGATCCGCTCCTTGAAAAGCCACAGAACCGTGCCCTTAAACTGGACGTAATGCGCCTGTTCAGCAAGGATATCATCGGATAAGCCTTTAGCTTGTAGGGACGCTCATTGGGCGTCCGCAAATGATTTGTAGGGGCGGCGTTCCGCCGCCCGCGATAATTGCATTGTAACTCACGGACGCCCAAAGGGCGCCCCTACACAAAAAAGCGGTACTCATAAGAGTACCGCTTTTAAATTACTGTAAGCCGTTTTTCTTGTCGAGACCGCTCATGCTGAGACCTGCGGAAGCAGTACTGCTAAGCTTGCCCTTGACAACCTTGATGCTCTGGAGATTTCTTGAGTAGTAATTCTCTGTATCGTTGAGCATCTTAGCCACTGAAGCCGCAGCGTTCTGCTGGAGGTTCTTAGCTGCTGTCTGAGCCTTTGTAAGCATATCGAGAGCCTTTTTCTTAGCCTCTGTAACGATAGCCTCTCTTGAAACTATCTGAGCTGCACGCTCCTCAGCCTTGCGGATAATGCTCTCTGCATTGAGCTTAGCCTCATTGAGGATACGCTGGCAGTCGAACTCTATCTTCTTAGCCTCTTTAAGCTCGTGAGGCATATTCAGACGCACGTCGTTGATGAGCTCTCTCATACGCTCGCCGTCGATCACTTTCTTATGTGAAACAAAGGGTACCGAACCTGCCTTATCGAGAAGTTCGTCCATTTCTTCTAAAATCTCATCGATGCTCATATCAATTACCTCTCCTTAATTAATCTTTGTTTTATATCATCAAGAATCTCATTCGGAACGAAATGACTTATATCGCCGCCGAAATAAGCTATCTGCTTTACCAGACTTGAACTGAGATACATATTTTCGGTAGCTGTTGTAAGGAAAACGGTCTCCGCACCTGCGTACAGCTTCTTATTGGCGAGAGCCATCTGGAATTCGTACTCAAAGTCACTGACGGCACGCAGACCCTTTACGATAGCAACAGCGCCCACGTTTCTGACGTAATCCGCAAGGAGTCCGTCGAGAATATCGATGACCACGTTATCAAGGTCTCTTGTGACCTGTTCTATCATCAGCATACGCTCCGTAGCTGTGAAGCTTGGCTGTGCCTTGCCTGCATTTCTGGATATGAGGACTATGACCTTGTCAAACAGCTTTGAAGCTCTGGTGATAATGTCCAGATGTCCCAGTGTTACAGGGTCGAAGCTTCCGGGACAAACGGCAACTCTTCTCATTCCTCAGCCACCTCCTCAGACGGTTTGCAGAATATGGTGACATTGATCTTGCCGTAGCGGTAGGTCTTTCTCAGCGTCATACCCTCGGGAGCTGTGGGCTCATCTGCCTCGCACTCATACTCGCAGATTATCATGCCGCCGTCGCGGAGCTTTTTAGCCGCAAAGGGCAGGATATTTGCGATATGGCTGTGCCTGTAGGGCGGATCGAGGATAATGATATCAAAGGTCTGGGCGGTGAGCTTGATGTAATCATAGCTGTCGCGGTTTATGACCTCGGACTGTCGTTCAAAGCCTGTATTGCGCAGGTTTTCGTTCACGCATCTGATAGAGCGGAGCGAGCTGTCGATAAATACAGCGTGGTCTGCGCCTCTGCTGAGGGCTTCAATGCCCATCTGACCGCTTCCTGCGAAGAGGTCGAGGACTCTTGCTCCCTCGAGCTCAAACTGAACGGCTGAAAAGATGCCTTCCTTGACCTTGTCGGCGGTAGGTCTGACGTCCATACCCTCGGGAGCGACAAGCTTACGGCCTCTTGCAATGCCTGTGATAACTCTCATGTTTTAGTGCTCCGAAGCCGCAGAAATACTGCGGTTTCCGCATTTACGGTATACGGGTACCGAAATATACTTACATTATATTATATATTATTTTCAGGAGCTTGTCTATATTATTTCTTAAAAATAGGCGATTTTGACTAAAAAACGTTGTTTTCATTTGTGTATCATATACACATTTAAGTGAGTTGAGAGTTGAGAGTTGACAGTTAATGTGTTCGCTGCGCTCAACATTATTTAAATAATGTCGCCGCAGGCGACTCCACAACTCTCAATTCTCAACTCTAAACTCTCAACTAAAAAAATTTGCTCCGCAATTTTTTTCGGAAAGGGTCTTGACAAGTGTGTATATAAATGCTATAATGTATATAACGTATATATACATTATGAGGTGAACTATGGATATTATTATCAGTAACTCATCAGGCGAGCCCATTTATCAGCAGATATCCTCTCAGATAAAAGGACTTATCCTCAACGGTACGCTGAAAGCAGGGGACGCTCTGCCTTCCATGCGTACTCTCGCACAGCAGCTCCGCATCAGCGTTATCACTACGAAACGCGCCTATGAGGACCTGGAGCGCGACGGCTTCATTGAGTCCTACACAGGCAAGGGCAGCTTTGTAAAAGGGCAGAATACCGAGCTTCTCCGTGAGGAATACCTCCGCCAGACAGAAGCTCTTCTCACGCAGGTCTGCGATAAGGCAAGACAATGCGAATTAAGCCTTGACGAGCTCAAAGAAATGCTGGAGCTTATTTACGGAGGGGCAGAAAATGAATGAATATGAAAATGCTATAGAAATAAAGGACCTTACCAAGAAGTACGACGGCTTTACTCTGGACAAGGTCAGCTTCAACGTGCCCAAAGGCAGTATCATGGGATTTATCGGTCAGAACGGTGCAGGCAAGACCACTACCATAAATGCACTGCTCAACATAGTAAAAAAGGACGAGGGCGAGATACGCTTACTCGGTCTTGACCACCAAAAGGACGAATACGAAGCAAAAAAGCAGATAGCCGCAGTCTTTGACGAGCTTCCCTTTGACGACAGGCTCAACGCCGTAACTATAGACAAGGTGCTCCGCGAGGTCTTTGAGGAGTGGAGCAGCGAGACATTCTTCAATTATCTTGACCGCTTTGCCCTGCCGAGGAAAAAGAAGTTCGGCAAGTTCTCAAAGGGAATGAAGATGAAGCTCCAGATAGCCTCCGCACTTTCCCATAACGCGAAGCTTCTCATTATGGACGAAGCCACAACAGGTCTTGACCCTGTTGTAAGAAACGAGATACTTGACATCTTCCTTGAATATTTGCAGAATGAGGAGCACTCTATCCTTATGTCATCTCACATCACCTCAGACCTTGACAAGGTAGCCGACAGTGTAACCTTTATCGACAAGGGCAAGATACTCATAAGCGGCTACAAGGACGATATACTGTACTCCCACGGCATACTCAAATGCACCAAGGACGACTATAAGGACATAGCTCCCGAGGACATAGTCAGCGCCCGTCTTAACGATTTCGGTGCAGAGATAATGGTGCACGACAAGGCTGAATGCAGCCGCAAATACTCAGGCGCAGTCATAGACCCCGCAACTCTTGAGGATATCATGATCTACTATGTAAATCGTGCTAAAAAGGAGTGGAGATGAATGAAAGGTCTTATCTATCGTGAGTTCTATCTCAGCCGCAAGCCTGCCGCATATATGCTTCTTTCCTATGTGCTGTTCACAGGCATGATCGCAATGGTAATTATAAGCACCTATGCGGGGAATCTTGCAAAGGACGCAAATGCTGCCGAAACACGTGAGTATATATATTCGCAGATGTATATCTATATTGGATTGATAGGCTTTATAGGCGCTGTTTACGGGCATAACGACCTCATCGAAAAGGACTACAAGTCAAAATGGCAGCTCTATTCCTATACCCTGCCCGTAAACGAAAAGAAGATAATCGCTTCAAAGTTCATCGTCCGCGGAAGTCTCCTGTTCGCAGGATTTCTGCTGGCTGTTCTGGGCGAAGTAATTTTATCCTCAGCTGCAAAAAAGCCATTCAGCATTAGCCATTTCAAGAATATCCTGCTTATCATTTTGCTGTACGGACCTATCTGTATAGGCGATATTCCCTTAATGCTGAAAATGAAAACTCAGGCTAAGGCGGCAGCTGTCGCACTAAGTGTAGGTGCGCCTTTAATGGCTGCGGCAATGTACGGAGTATATAAATTCGTGAAATTCTGTATCATAGAGGGAAGAAGGCTCTATCCTGATCTTGACAGCGATGCCGCCATGACGAAAGCGGCTATGCCCTATATCACAAAATGGCGCGATATCGCCCTTGTAATAGCTCCCTTCTTCTTTGTGGCAGTCATTGCGATATGCTATTTCTGGGCAGTAAAAGAGCTTAAAAGGAGGCGTTACTGATGACGGGACTTCTTTATAAGACAATAAGAACTAATTGGGGAAAGATACTGGGCTTCTTCATAGGCTGTATGTTTTATCCCACTGCGTTTGCCATACTGTTCCGCGACCCAAAGAATATGGAAGATCTGGAGGGCGAAGTCACCATGCTTATGTGGGGATTATGCGCATTTATGACATTCCTTATCGGCGGAGTTTTTCAGGATTCAATCTTCAATGACGACGAGCGCAAGAAGTGGGCTTACTTCGTTACCTCCACACCTACGGGGATAAAGGGGCAGATAGGCTCGAAATACCTTATCGCACTTCTATGGTCAATGCTCACTGTTACTATGCTTATGCTCCTTAACAGCTTTGCAAAGGACGGCAACGAGGAGCTTGGCGACGGCACTGTTGTTTTCATCGGCTTCTTCTATATACAGCTCCTTATGCGTTCAATAGAGTTCCCTCTTATGGCGCGTTTCGGCAGCAAAATGGGCAAGACCATAAAGATAGTCATTGTGGGAGTTATCGCCTTTATCGCTTTTGTATATATGCTTTTCGGCGATACCTCGTCTTTTAAGGATCTGGACGCTTTATGGGACAGCCTGTTCAAGGCAATGGCAGATCCCGAAAAAATGAAAAAAGCAGCTCTGTGGTTCAGTATCATCACCACAGCTGTGATACCCATATACTACCTGTCCTACAGGCTTTCCGTAAGGTGGTATCTGAAAGGAGTTGAGAGCTATGAAAAATAAGGGAAAAACTCTGCTCCGTACAGCTCTGTATCTCATACTTGCCTATTTGCCCGTGTATATCCTCGGCTTTGCCTACTCGGACAAGCAGGGCAGCCTTACGAACCGTCTGGCAGGTGCAAGCATGATGCTTTACCCTGCTATTGCAGTTATCATCACAAGGCTTGTGACGAAAGAGGGCTTCCGCGATTCATTTCTCGGCTTCGGCAAAAGGAACAGCGGCAAATACTACGCAGCGGCATTTATTTACCCCATAGTCCTGCCCCTTGTCAGCGGTCTGATACTTCACCTCTTTATCGTGAAGAACGGCAGCATATCCGACAGCGCTTTCGCCAGCGACGGTATTTCGGCAGTCACCACCCTGCTGATATCCATAACAACAGGCTTTGCAGCGGCGCTTCACGGCTTAGGCGAGGAGCTGGGCTGGCGAGGCTATCTCACTCCCAAGCTCGAGGAGCTCATGCCAACGCCTGCGGCTGTTATCCTAACGGGTATAATATGGGCGCTGTGGCACGGACCGCTCCTTGCTTACGGCTATGACTTCGGCAGGGACTATGACTTCTTCCCATACGGCGGCTTTATTGCCATGATAGTTATGTGCATATTCTGGTCGGCTCTGCTCACATGGCTCACCAAGCGCACCAACTCGGTATATCCTGCTGCGCTGTGCCATATGCTCTGTGACACTATTCTGACAAATGTCTTTATGGGCTTTGCAGTCAAGGCAGACGGTACTCCCTTTGAGTACAGAACAAACGAGTTCTGGATGATGATCCTCTCGGTATTCCCAATGATAATCGTCAGCGGTACGATAT
This sequence comes from Ruminococcus flavefaciens AE3010, assembly GCF_000526795.1. Classification (NCBI taxonomy): domain Bacteria; kingdom Bacillati; phylum Bacillota; class Clostridia; order Eubacteriales; family Oscillospiraceae; genus Ruminococcus; species Ruminococcus flavefaciens. The sequence continues at coordinate 2,744,154 of NZ_JAGT01000001.1, read as the reverse complement.
GCATGATCCTGCTGTGCAGAAAGAAAAAGTCCGCAGAAAACGCAGCAAAAGCCGCTGCATAAACAAGCTTTCTTCAATATGCTAAACTTCCATAACGGAGCCCCTTTCGAGTAATGTCATTAAGCTAAGGAAAAGTAAAATAATCACAGGAATCAAAGATCCTGTGATTATTTTTTATGTATATAATGTAAATTTTTGCAAAAAGGTATTGACAAAAAGCCAAAAATGTGCGGCGCAGCTAATCAGATATACACATCTGATTGGAGGTTTTACCGTGCAAAAATACTGTAATATCGTCAAAAACAAGCTTAATACTCTTATCAGCAACATGGAGAAAAATAACTCTGATTTCGTAGTTGATCCTAAGAGAGATTTTGTTCGTAAAAGTGAGCTATCTTTCTCAAAAACATTGAGATTCATTCTCGGAATGGGCAGCCAGACACTTGGCAAGGAGCTTGTAGAATTCTATGATTATGATTCAAAAATGGTATCTGTGTCTGCTATCGTTCAGAGAAGAGCTAAAATACTTCCTGCTGCTTTTCAGTATCTGTTCCATAAATTCAATGAAACATTTTCTCAAACCAATTTCTTTCACGGCTACAGGCTTTATGCTGTGGACGGTTCTGATATACATATTCCTACTGATCCTGATGATAAGGATACTTTTTATCGTGCAAATAATGATGTAAAAGGCTATAACCTCATGCATCTGAATGCTTTGTATGACATTATGAACCGTAGATATATCGATGCTGTATTACAGGACAGTCGCAATGAAAATGAGCATTCTGCTCTCATAAGTATGCTTGAAAATATCGGACATGAGTCCATTATCGTTGCGGATAGAGGATATGAATCCTACAACACGATCGCTCATCTTGAAAATAACGGCTTGAAATATGTGATGCGCATCAAGACAAGCGGTGGAATTGCTCATAAATTCAACATTCCCCATAATGAGGAAGCTGATTTTGCTGCAAATATTATTATTACAAGAAGACAAACTAATGAAGTTAAGGCTAATCCTGAACTTTATCGTTATCTTCCGCACTCTTCAAATTTCGACTTCCTTCCGAAAGAATCGAAAGATACATATCCTCTTAAATTCAGGATAATAAGGCTCAAGATATCTGAAGATAACTATGAAACCATTGTTACCAATCTCTGTGATGATGAGTTCTCTGCCGAAGATATAAAGATGATATACAAAATGCGCTGGGGGATCGAGACTTCATTCAGAGAACTGAAGTACCAGGTTGGTCTTATTGCTTTCCATTCAAAGAAAAAGGACTGCGTGATACAGGAAATCTTTGCAAGTCTTATCATGTATAACTTATCTATGCTGATTACCGAAAATATCACCATAGATGACGATAAGCATAATGATTACCGCTATAAAATCAATTATGCTTTTGCTATACATATCTGCATCAAATTCTTTCGCTCTGCACACGCAAATCCTTTTCTTTTGGAAGAGCTGATAGCAAGAAACAAGTGCCCTGTCAGACCTGATCGTATTGCTGATAGGAAAACTCGATATCATTCTGCTATTCCCTTCAACTACAGACTATCATAATTCTTCGATTATGTCAATCTTTTTTCAGGCAGATCTCGGATCTGTCTTTTCGTCATGCATTTTTTGCGAATGTAACAGCAGGAGTATGTCTGGTCATATTCCAAACATACTCCTGTTCTTTTTCGTATTTGATTAGCTTAATGACATTACCCTTTCGAGGGGCTTCATTTTTTCGCCCGCCAATCCCCCTGACAATGTGTAGGGGCGCCCTTTGGGCGTCCGCGGCTTTCTATGAAATTAAGACGGGCTGTCGAGGACGCCAGCCCCTACAGCGCGTTCATATTGATTGCATTGTAAGACGCGGAACGCCGAGGGCGGCGTTCCCTACACATAGTTTTATGTTTATTCCAATATTAGTACCGGCAAGCGAAAGCAAATTATCGTTGATGTACGGAGTGAGCAAGTTTACGAGCGACAACGTGGTCAGGCAGCGCGGGCTCCGCGCTCAAAAAATTCATAAATGGGGTATTGATAATCTCAGTGAACTGTGGTATAATTGTTTAGATAGCGGTCATTAATATTTTACCGCACTTTTCAAAAAGGAGTGATGACTCATGGTAGGCTTTGAAAATCATATCGGACAGATCACTATTTCGGAAAATTACCTCACCGAACTCGTTAAACACGCTGTTTCTGACTGCTTCGGTGTTGCCGACGTCAGCAATGTCAGCACCTTCCGCTCCGCTGTTTCTGCCATTACCGCAGGCAAGGCTTTCAAGAAAAATAAGGGGGTCCGTATCCGTACAGACAAGGACGGCGGTCTCATTATCGACCTGCATATCAAAGTGACCTACGGTACTAACATCACTGCTGCCGTAAACAGCATTACCCACAAGGTCAGCTTCACTGTTGAGGAAGCTGCCGGTATTAACGTAAATAAGGTCAACGTTTATGTTGACGACCTGAACGCCTGAGGCGTTCCCGTAATCAGAATTGGAGGACTTTACTGTGATACACGGTTCTTTACTCAGAGATGCCATTATCTCCGCTGCAATTACTATCAATAACCGCAAGCGCGAGGTGGATGAGCTGAATGTATACCCCGTTCCCGACGGCGATACTGGTACCAATATGTCCATGACTATCGGCAATTCCGTTGCCGAGCTCAGACGTCTTGACGACAAGGCTCCCGTATCCGAGGTCGCTTCAACGGCAGCTTCTGCATTTCTGAGAGGCGCAAGAGGAAACTCGGGCGTAATACTTTCACTTATATTCAGAGGCTTTTCCAAGGGACTTGCAGGATGCACCGAGGCAGGCTGCGAGAACTTCGCAGACGCTTTGCAGTTAGGTGTAGAGGCTGCATACAAGGCTGTTATGAAGCCTGTTGAGGGCACTATCCTTACAGTCGTAAAGGCTGCCGCTGCAAAGGCTAAGGAAATATCCATAGACACCAACGACGAGGTGACCTTCTGGAAGGAGGTCTGCGCAGAGGCTGAGGCTACTCTTGAAAAAACTACAGATATGCTGCCCCAGCTCAAAAAGGCAGGCGTAGTCGACGCAGGCGGAAAGGGTCTGTGCATCATATTCAGAGCTATGACAGACGTTTTCGACGGCGGTAAGATCGCCGAGCCCGCAGAAGCTCCCGCTGTTCAGGAGGGCTCTTCGGATTCATTCAGAACTGCCGTAAGCGAGTACGATGACGATATAAGATTTACATACTGCACCGAGTTCATGCTGGAAAAAGAGGACAACTGCCCCGATGTTTCCATACTCCGTGCTTACCTTGAAACTATCGGTGACTGCGTAGTTGTAGTTGACGACGAGAAGATAATCAAGGTACATGTTCACACCGATAACCCCGGCAAGGCTATTACAAAGGGTCTGGAGTTCGGTCACTTCATCAACGATCCCCGTCCCAAGATAGAGAATATGCGCATACAGCACGAAAACAAAGTCAAAGACGCCAAGGCTGCTCAGGAGGGTCTTACTCCCGCAGAGCCCGAAAAGGAGTTCGGATTCGTTGCTGTTGCCGCAGGTCACGGCCTTGAAGCTATGTTCACCGACCTTGGCGCTGACGTGGTCGTAAAGGGCGGTCAGACCATGAACCCCTCTACCGACGATATTCTCCGCGCTATCATGAAAACCCCCGCAAATACGGTTTTCGTGCTTCCCAATAACAAGAACATCATCATGGCTGCCGAGCAGGCTGTAAAGCTCACAGACAGAAAGGTCTGCGTGCTCCAGACAAGAACTATCCCTCAGGGTATCGCTGCAATGCTGGCTTTCGACGACAGCAGCAGTCTCTCCGAGAACCGCATTGCCATGACCAAGGCTTTTGAGAAGGTCTCCACAGGTCTTATCACCTTTGCCGCAAGGAACTCCGAGTTTGAGGGACACCAGATAAAGGAGGGTGAGATACTCGCTCTCGACAACGGCAAGCTCTCATTCACCGAACGCGACATCAACAAGGCTACCTACAAGCTTGTCAAGAAGCTTGCCAAGGGCGATGTGAACTACGTTACTCTTATCCACGGCGCTGATGTGCCCGAGGAAAACGCTGAGGAGCTCCAGAAGTTCATTCAGTCCAAGCTCAGCGACAAGATAGAGGTAATGCTGGTAAACGGCGGTCAGCCTGTTTACTACTATATCATTTCGGTAGAGTAAGTATTGACAAAGTATAAGTAACGTGATATAATATATATAACCACGAATGATGTGACGTCCATGAGGACACACAAAAGAAACTCCCGAAGCTGCAACTTCGGGAGTTTTTTTCCGTATATACGGAACAGGCTTTTGTCGGACTACTTCCTGTCAAGCCATTTGCATATGTAGTAACCAACTACACTTGCTGCGACAGAAATAACGAATGATGTAACGATCGCCATGAGTTCCACCTCCTTCCTGACGGAAGAAGCCGAAAATTTATTATACCATATTCTTGCCGAAAAGACAAGAAATACGCCGAATACGCCAAAAGAGCCTCCTTGCGGGAGGCTCTTATCTTTAGCTTTTCAGTGCCTTTTCAAGCCATACATTTGCGAAATCAAGTGCCTCATACAATCCGCACTCGCGCTCTGCATTCTTGACAAATGCTTTCAGGGGGTTGGGCTCGTTTGTGTCCATCTGGACTATCCTTACCTTTGAGATCATCTGATCGCCGTTTTCCTCTCTGGTCTCAAGAACCTGAATGTAGATAACATACGGATCCTGCATATATCCGTAGTATATATCATTACCGCTCTTTACCAGTGGGTAGCCCTTATAAGTGTTGAATTTCCCGCTCATCGTAATACCTCCTTATATTCCTGTCATGCTTACGGTAAAAGCTGATCGGCTCTTACCATGTTGTGATATAATCCTCTCCTGTGCTTATGCGCTTGATGTTCTCTTTGAGTGTATCCACATAAGACTTTGTGCAGTAGAACTTGCTCTCTCCGTCTATGACTATCAGTGAACGCATGAACGTATCATCGTAGAAGTCATACTTTATGGTCTTGCCCATCTGGGAGTCCTTCAGCGATACAGATACCGCCGGCTCACCGCTCGGAACAGGTGCGTCAGTTGCAAATTCCTCTGCGTTTGCGCTTATGAGGAAAGAATAGAACAGTCTGTAGCGCTCGGAGTCAAATTTCTTGCCGTCCTTGATAACTGTAAAGTCCTCAGACTTGGGGCTGTCGGGAAGTTCAGTGCCTTCCTTTAATGAAATGCCGAAGTTTATGTGCTCATCGCCGCTGATAACGCTGAGATCTGTGATATTCCATACATAGGACGCTATCATTATCTTGGAGCTGATATCGGCAGGCGTTACTGTCAGCCACTTCGCACTGTCAGCAGATAAGATGTATATCACCTTTCCGCCCTCAAGCATACCGTATGCACACTTCTTGCCGTCCTCATCAGCGAATATCTTGCCGAGAAGAAGCACATGGCTCTTGCCGTCGTCGCATTCCATTGTTACCTTGCAGAAGGGCTTGTCAAGTCCGGCTTCTGCTATATCAGCATCGGTGCAGTGTACCGCATATATGTCCGAAGCGCTGAGCCCGAACATTCCCGATATGATATCCTGCGCCTTCTCAATGGCAAGGTAGCTCTCTGTAGGCTCCACCAGCTTGTGAGGCGATGTTGTGCCTCCTGCATGGGAGTCGCTCTTGTCTCTGTCGTACTTTATGAGAATATCAGAGTCCATATCCTCACGCTCTATCCTGAGGCTCTGTACCTCGGGCATATCATCGTCGGAGGGCTTTTCAAGCACTGTCTTTCCGATGAAATACTTATAGTCGCTGCTGTAGTTTGCGATAGTCGAAGTGTTGACTGTATATACGTCATTCTTTCCGTCGTCTACCATTACATAGGTGATGTCGCTGCCCGACGGAGCAGTGTCGCCTATGAAGAACTTTACCTTTGTACCTGATTCGTAGGTCATTTCCACCTCAGCCTCGGGTGAAGCAAGTCCGTACTTTTCAAGGTCTGTGCAGCCCTCAGCCACAAGTGAGGCTGCCTGCATACCGTTTGCGTTGTTTGCAAGAGTTCCCACCATTGCGGTATCCACATCAAGGTCGGTATAGCCCTCAAGGTTATATACAGCTGATGTGCCGTTTTCGGTGTCGGGAGCGCTCTGCATTATTACGTTAAGCTCGCCGCTGCTGTTTTTTACAGTCACGCTTTTAACTGTGCCTGTCTCGCCGTTATCGCTTACGAGAACCGTTCCCTGACCGCGTGCCTCTGTTGCCAGAAGCGTGGGCGATGAGGAAGAACTTTCACCGCCTCTGCTGCTTCCCGTATCACTTGGGGCAAGCTTCATATAAGCTAATCCGCCGCCCAGCATAGCTGCAAGAACTGCACTGAGCGCGATGATCCCCTTAGCTTGTTTTTTCATTTATTTCTTCTCCTTAACAGTACGATCACGCCGATCGCTGCAATAATGAACGGTATTACCCATACAACTATTATCTGTATCACCTTTGCCTGTTTTGTGGAAGGTGTTATAGCTGAATACTGAAGTCCCTTATCGGGGATAACAACGCCGTTGTCCTTGCCTACCATTGTGTTTATGATATTGAGGATAGCATTTGCGTTATTATATGTTGTGTTCATTGTGATAATTCTGCTGTCCGTCATATCCGGGCTTCCCAGAACAAGAACGCTGCTGGTATATACGCTGAAGCCCTCAGAGGTCTGCTTCTGTGAAAGCATTGCTGCTGTTTTTTCACCATTATCGCTTAACTTTTCCTGCATGTTTGTAACACTTACAGTATATGCCTCGTCATAGGATACAATAACATTCTTGACTGTGTTTCCGTTATTCTTGGATATCTCTGTGAGGGCTCTTGTATTAGGTGAAACTATAGGAAGCTTATCATTGGGAAGTGTTCCAACTGCTTCTGAATCGCCTACTTTTAGCGCAATAAAATTAGCATAACCAATATTGTAGCTATCGTCACAGATTATCTCGTTCTCAACCTTGATGTTCCAGTCCGCAAGGAATGCCTCGATGTTTGGAAGATTTGTCTTTGAAACATCGGGAATGTATACAAGGCTCCTGTCGTACTTTCCGCCGTTGTAGAGGAAGTCGCTGAGCTTCTTGATGATGTCCTCAGTGAAGTCAACCGACGGTGCGAAAATAACTACCGCATCGTAATCCTCCGGCTTTATCTCGTCTGCAGAGATATCGATGTTTGTACATTCATAGCCGTTCTTTTCAAGCAGCTCGCTCTCAAAGGCATTTGCTGCGTCACCGTAGCTCTGTGCATCATACATGGAAGCTCCGTTCATAGTTGCTGCAAAAGCTGCCTTTACAGGGTGTGCATCGCAGACATTGGTGATAGCTGATGTGATAGTGCTCTCACCTGAGAAGATGAACTTTGCCTCGCCTGTAGACTGATAGGTGTTCATGTCGGGAGTTATCATGCCCATAACGTCCGATGCGCCTATTACATTAACTCTCTCTCCGGCTGCTACGATAATGCTGCCGCGCTCGATATCGCCGTTGTAGTACTTCTTGTACTTGTTGATGATATCGGGGTCAACATCCATATCCACATACTTTACATTGATGCTGCCATTTCCCTTACCGCCGTAAACAGCGTATTTGTCAAGGAACTCGGGGATAAGCTCAAACGGGATATCATAAGCATAGCCGTACTGGCTCTCCTGATAATTTGCAAGAGCTTCAAAGTAGTCTCTCTTGGCTGTAACTGTTATATCAACGTCCTTATTGATATTCTTTACAGCTTCGATGGACTGCTCGCTGAGCTCGTATCTGTCATCGGGAGTAAGGTCTATCTTCATGGGTGAACGCTTTCCGATAACACCTACCATAAAGTTGAGTACTACTACTATGGCTATAACGAGTATGATGACAATATAGAACATTGAGCCGTATTTCAGCTTCTTGCGGAAGCCTGTTTCCTTTTTCGGCTCCTTGGCTTCTTCTATGGTAACAAGCTCTTCGGGAGCTTGGCTGTTTGTCAGACTTTTATTCTTGTCTAATTCTTTTTTACTCATCTGTATCAAAACCTTCCTTTCTTTATGGTCAGCTCCAGCGTCTCTTCTCCAGCACCTTTACGGTGAAGAAGTTGAACAGGAAGGCTGCACTGATGAAGAATACCACACTGGTGAGGCTGAATACTCCCCTTGTGAATTCAACATATCTCGAATAGAAGGCTAATGCTGTGACCAGCTTGTATACCGCTTTCTTGAATACATTGCCGTTCTCGAAGTTATATACCAGATTCTCCGAAAGGTATATCACGAATATAACTACAAGACAAACAACTGCGGAAGCCATCTGGTTCTCGGTAAGGGACGATATGAAAAGTCCGACTGCTATGAAAGCTGCTCCAAGGAAAAGCATTGCGAAATAGTTTCCGAGAAGCGTCGACCATACGACTTTGCCGAGATAGTTGATGACGAATGCATAGATGAATACTACTGACTCGGCAATAACGAACAGTGTAAGTGCTGCGAAATACTTGCCGAGAACGATGTCCCACAGACTTATGGGAGCTGTGAGAAGTCCCTGGTCGGTCTTGTTCTTCTTTTCCTCGCTGAGAAGCTTCATAGTCAGCACAGGAATAAGGAACATTACGATATAGAACATTGAACTGAACATATTTGAAGTATCGGCAAATCCGCTGGCGATAACTCCGTTATAGAAGAATATGCCCGATACCAGCCAGAACACAGCAAGAAATACATATGCTACGCCCGACGTAAAGAATGCGCCCATTTCGCGCCTGTATATAGCCAGCATTATTCCTCACCTCCGTTATTTTCCTCGCTGTCGGCAGCAGATGTATCATCATCGCTGCTGTCAACGATAGATTCTTCCTCATCAGCCTCCTGCACGGCTCTGAGCTTGCCGCTTGCAGTGGTCTTGATATCTATCTTTGGCTTGGACTTGGTCTTTACGTCGCTGTCGCCGTCTTTGCCGAGTCCCTCGTCCATGGTTATCCTGAGGAAGATGTCCTCGAGAGTGAGGTCTGAGAGCTGGAGCATGAGTATATTCCAGCCATTGTCAGCACAGAGCTTGTTGAGGTCACGGCGGATATCAGTCTTTCCGTCTGTCTCAACATCGTAATCGTAGATGCCCTTTTCGCGCTCCATATCTGCGCGGACATACTTTACGCCGCTCATAGCTCTGACAGCGTCTGCGATAAGACGCTTGTCGTCTGCGGTATGTGTGGGACCTTCGATACGAAGTGTCATCTTGTGCTTGTTTGTGATGTTCTTTGCTATCTCCTCGGCAGTACCGTCAGCAGCAACAGTTCCCTTGTTGATGATGATTATCCTGTCGCAGACAGCCTGTATCTCGGGAAGGATATGGGAAGAAAGGATAACTGTGTGCTTCTTGCCCAGCTTCTTGATAAGAGTTCTTATCTCGATTATCTGGTTGGGGTCCAGACCAACTGTAGGCTCGTCAAGTATGAGCACGGGCGGATTGTTGATAAGCGCCTGTGCGAGACCTACTCTCTGACGGTAACCTTTTGACAGGTTCTTGATTATTCTTCCTCTTACGTCCTCTATCTTGCAGAGGTTGCAAACGTCCTTGAGATGCGCTTTTCTCGGAAGCTTGCACTTCTTCATGTCGTATACGAAGCCCAGATATGCCTCAACTGTCATATCCACGTAAAGCGGCGGTATCTCGGGGAGATAGCCGATATTTGCCTTAGCTTTCTTTGGGTCCTCGAGAATATCCACTCCGTCGATGAGAACATCGCCCGAGGTAGACGAGATATATCCCGTCAGCATATTCATGGTCGTGGACTTTCCTGCGCCGTTTGGCCCCAGGAAGCCGAGTATCTCGCCCTTTTCGACCTTGAAGCTTATATTGTTTACGGCAAGCTTGTCGCCGTACATCTTAGTAAGGTTCCTGACCTCTATCATTGGGTTTTACCCTCCTTATTGCATTATCTTTGCGGCCGAACGCTGTCATGCCGCAGTTTCTTTACTATGTTAATACTTTATTGTGATAACAAAGTGAAAGCAATACGAATTTTTATAATATTTTCAGTGCGGACTTTATGTCGTTATCTATCTGCCCCTTCAGCTCGTCAAGTGAGCCGAACTTCATTTCGGGACGGATAAATCCGCATAATTCCACTATGAGCGGACTTCCGTAAAGGTCTCCCGAAAATCCGTGTATATATGTTTCGGCAAGAGGAGCGCCGCCGTATTTCACGGTGGGCTTCACGCCGATATCCGTTATGGACGGATAGGTCTTCCCGTTCACATGGGCTCTCGACGCATACACACCGTACTTCGGCACAAGCTGTCCCTCGCCGAAGAGCTGATTTGCCGTAGGAAAGCCGATAGTGCGTCCCAGCTGAGCTCCGCGGCTGACATCTTTGGCTATGATATAGGGCATGCCCAGCATAGCGTTTGCGCGGCTGAGCTCTCCCGAAATAAGGAGTTCACGCACCGCAGTCGAGGACACTCTTTCGCCGCCGCAGTATACGTCATCCACGGTCTGTACCGTGAAGCCGTACCTTTCACCAAAGCTGCGCAGCTCGTCCACGCCGCAGGAGGCTCCCTTGCCGAAGCGGAAGTCCCTGCCGCAGCATACAAATGCGGCGTTCATTTCGCCGCAGAGTACATCCTGTGCGAAGCAGCCGCCGTTCATGCCGCATATATCCTCAAACCGCGGAGAAAACACACGCTCGATGCCGCATTCCCTGCTTAGCAGCAGGCTCTTTTCGCTCTCGCTGTAGATGTAGCCTGCCGCGCCCTTGTTCGCCGTACTCTCAGGCGGAAAGGTAAAGGCGCAGGGTATGAGCCCCTGTTTTTTCTGCTCAAAGGCAGCTCCCAGCACAGCACGGTGCCCCAGATGCACTCCGTCGAACATTCCCAGAGCCACGGCTGTTTTGTTATTTCCCATGCCGTCACCCTAAATTCTTTCCGACGCGGAGCTCGCCGCTTTCAAGGTCCGCAAAGGCAGTGCCGATGAAGCCTCCGTCGAAGCCGTAGACTCCGTACTGTGATTCTCCCTCGCGTATGCCGCGTACCCTTGATATATCGAGCTTTACGCCGTTTCTGTACATTCTTGTCTGAGCCTCGCCCAGTCTCAGCTTCGGCAGCTTTTCAAATACACGCTCTATGGGGAGTATGAGCTCTTCGAGCCTGCCCTCGTCCCTTGCGCGCTGTATCTCCTCAAAGCTGTGGCAGTCATCAAGGGTAAAGCCCCCCGACGAGTTCCTCACCAGAGAGGTCATTATGCCTCCGCAGCCCAGCCTTTCGCCGATATCGCTGATAATAGTCCTTATATATGTGCCCTTGCCGCAGGCTATGGACATGACGCCCTCATGGGTGCTTTCGTCGTAGCTCTCCAGCACAAGGCTGTCAACTTCTATCTCTCGTGCCTGACGCTCGACCTCTATGCCCTGCCTTGCAAGGTCATAAAGGCGCTGTCCGTTGACCTGCACAGCGGAATACATGGGAGGGAGCTGCATTATATTCCCCGTAAAATCAGGCATTACAGCTTCAATATCCTCACGGCTCACCGCCATGTCCGAGTGCTTCCGCACCTCTCCCCACACGTCCTGTGTATCGGAGACAGCTCCCAGTCGGAAGCCCGCACGGTAGCTCTTGGTATTGTCAGGCATTATATCGCAGGCTTTCGTGGCGTTGCCCACGAAAACAGGCAGCACTCCCGTAGCCATGGGGTCGAGAGTACCACCGTGTCCGAGACGTTTCATTTGCAGTATGCCGCGGAGCTTCGCCACCACATCGAATGAGGTGAAGTCCTGCGGCTTGTTTACGCAGAGGATACCGTTCATCAGCTCAGTGCCCTTTCGACAACTTCAATGAGCTGCTTTTTAGCCTCCTCAAGAGGTCCGTTAACGGTACAGCCTGCTGCCTTGGCGTGACCGCCGCCGCCGATAGACTGGCATATAGTGGATACGTTTACGTCGTTTGCCGAGCGGAATGAGCACTTGTATACTCCGTCCTCACGCTCGCGCATGAGTATGCCCACTTCCGTTTCCTCAAGCTGTATGGTAAGAGGCGCAAAGCCCTCCAGCTCCTCCATGGAAACGTTCATTTCCTTCATCATATCCTGGGTCACCGCAGCTATGGCAAGCTTGCCGCCGAGACAGTACTCCATGAGCTCGTTGACCTTGGCTTCAAGCTTCAGTCTGCCCATAGACTTTACGTCGAACATATAGCGGTTTATCCTTGCGAAGTTGATATCGTAGCTGCGCATCATCTCTGCCGCTATCTCGTGAGCGCGTGGAGTGGTGCAGTCATACTTGAAGCAGCCCGAATCGGTTGCAATGCCGGTATAAAGGCACATTGCACAGTGTTTTGTTATCTTGACGCCCATGTACTGAGCCAGCTCGTAGATTATCTCGCAGGCAGCTGTAGCGTCGCCGCGGAGCAGTGTTCTCTCCGCGAAATTCTTGTTTGAGATGTGGTGGTCGATACATAACTGTACCTTGTCGCCGTAGATGTCCTTATAATCGCCCATAAGAGTAACATCAGCGATGTCCACCGCAATGACGGTCTTTGGTTCAAAATCCTCCCCCGCTCCCTCATCGGTGAGAAAGCTGTAGCGGGACGGAAATACGTCGTGGCACACTACTCTGCTGCGGATACCAAGCTGTGCAAGGATATCCTTCAGGCCGAAGCCTGCGCCTATGCAATCGCCGTCGGGATTGCGGTGTGTCAGTATTACTGCGTCCTCGCAGTTTCTGAGAAAGAGCTCAGCCTCACTGAAGCCTATATACATATGAAGCACTCCTTACAGTAGGTCATGGAGCTTTTTGCTTATCTCCGCACTTCTCTCTATTGAATTGTCGGCTATAAACGTAAGCTCAGGCGCTTTGCGCATTTTTAGTCTGTGAAAAAGCTCCCGCTTGATGAAGCCTGCGGCGCTTTTGAGTCCCTGAACGGACTCATTTGCTCTTTCGATGCCCTCAAAGCTGGATACATATATCTTGCAGCTTGACATGTCGCCCGAGAGGTCGGCACGTACGATAGTGAGCATCTTGTCTATCCTCGGATCCTTGAGTTCACGCAGGATAGCTGTCATTTCTCTCTTTATATCTTCAGCCATACGGCTGTTCTTGAAATTAGGCATTTCGATCCTTTCTGTCGTCAGAGTTTGACGGTAAAGCCTCCCCCTGTTGTTTCCTCATGCTTATCTGAGTCGGCAGCCTTTGCGGTCTTTTTTGAAGTCTTTTTAGCAGGCTTCTTTGCCGCTGTTTTCTTTGTGGCTGACTTTTTTCCGGAAGCTTTCTCCTCTTCGGTATCCTCGGGCTTTTCGGCTGCTTCCTCAGCCTCTTCCGCCTTCGGCTCCTCAGCATCCTCGGCAGACTCGCCTTCCTCTGCACCTTCGTGCTCCGTAAAGAAGCCACCCCCGAAGATATCCGCAGAAAAAGCCTCGTCCTCAGCCGTCAGGCTGTAGTCGGGGATCTCGTCGTCCCCCTCCTCGCCGTAGTAGATGTCGGCATAGTTGCCGTACTCAGGTTCAAGCTCTACATCGCGTACAGGACGCTCGATGCCCATAAGGTCGTCTGTATAGGGCTCGGGCGCCTCTATTGCACTGCACTGACCGAGAAGTATCTTCTTGACCGATTCAAAGAAGAATATATCGATAGGTCCGAAGTCGTCCCATGCCAGTGCTTCATTGCAGTACTGCAGCATATCCGCAGTACTCATTCTGCTGTTATCCATAAAGATTCCCCCTTTATCATTATTGAAAGATCATTAAGTCATTAATCCTCGCGGTACTCCTCAACGATGTAGGTCTCGAAGATATCGCCTTCCTTGACATCGCTGAACTTTTCAAGGCTGATACCGCACTCATAGCCCTCGGCTACTTCCTTTGCGTCGTCCTTGAAACGCTTGAGTCCTGCTATTTCGTCGTCTGCGATGATGATACCGTCGCGGACAACTCTTACCTTGCTGCCTCTTGTAACCTTACCGCTGAGTACGTAGCTTCCTGCTACCATACCAACGTTGGAGATCTTGTATACCTGACGGACCTCTACACGTCCCTGCTCAACATCGCGGAACTTAGGTGCCAGCATACCCTTCATAGCTGTAGATATCTCTTCTATCGCGTCATAGATGATGCGGTAGAGTCTGATATCTACGCCGTCACGGACTGCATTCTCCGCAGCAACTGGATCGGGTCTTACATTGAAGCCTACGATGATAGCGTTTGAAGCGGCAGCCAGCATTACGTCGCTCTCCTTTACCGCACCGACTGCACCGTGGATAACTCTTACTCTTACCTCGTTGTTGGAGAGCTTTTCAAGAGACTGCTTTACAGCCTCCACAGAGCCCTGTACGTCTGCCTTGACAACGATGGGGAGCTCCTTGATCTCGCCCTCTGCGATCTGGCTGAACAGGTTGTCGAGTGTGACCTTGCGGTATGCGTTGAACTGCTCCTGCTTAGCCTCGTGCTTTCTCTGCTCAACAAGCTCTCTTGCCAGTCTCTCGTCCTCAACAGCATTGAAGATATCGCCTGCGCTGGGAACTTCTGCAAGACCTGTTATCTCAACAGGTACGGAAGGACCTGCTGCCTTGACTGTTCTGCCCTTGTCGTTGGTCATAACTCTTACACGTCCAACGGCTGTGCCTGCGATGATAACGTCGCCCTGCTTCAGAGTACCGTTCTGTACCAGGAGTGTTGCGATAGGACCTCTGCCCTTGTCAAGACGAGCTTCGATAACTGTACCCTTTGCAAGTCTGTCGGGGTTAGCTTTAAGCTCCTTGACCTCTGCAACGAGAAGCACGTTCTCGAGAAGGTCGTCGATGCCCTCGCCTGTCTTAGCTGATACGGGTACGCAGATAACGTCACCGCCCCAGTCCTCGCATACGAGGTCGTACTTGGTGAGCTCTTCCTTGATTCGGTCGGGGTTAGCCCCCTCCTTATCCATTTTGTTGATAGCAACTATAATGGATACGCCTGCTGCCTTTGCGTGGTTGATGGACTCGACTGTCTGGGGCATGATACCGTCGTCTGCGGCAACAACGAGGATAGCGATATCTGTGATATTAGCACCTCTTGCACGCATAGAAGTGAATGCCTCATGTCCGGGAGTATCAAGGAATGTGATGTCCTGTCCGTTTACATTTACCTGATAAGCACCGATGTGCTGTGTGATGCCGCCTGCTTCGCCTGCTGCAACGTGAGCGTTTCTGATACGGTCAAGTATGGAAGTCTTACCGTGGTCAACGTGTCCCATTACAACTACAACAGGGCAGCGTGGCTGGAGGTTTGTATCGTCGTCGTCGGTATCGTCGATAAGACGCTCCTCGATAGTAACGATAACTTCCTTTTCTACCTTTGCACCCATTTCGTCTGCAACGATAGCTGCTGTATCGAAGTCTATCTCCTGATTTATGGAAGCCATTACGCCCAGCTTCATCAGCTGCTTGATAACATCTGTAGCTGTAGCTTTAAGACGTGTAGCCAGCTCTCCCACTGTGATGCTGTCGGGGATAAGTACCTTGAGCTGCTGCTTTCTTGCTCTCTCCAGCTCCAGTCTCTTGAGCTTCTCAGCCTCGCTCTCCTTCTTGGAGAACTGCTGACGTGTCCTCTGAGCGGACTTCTGATTTATTTTCTGCTTCTTTGAAGAGTAGTTGTCGTTCTTGTGCTTGTTGGAGGCTGCCATCTGGTCGTATCTCTCGTTGTACTTGTCGAGGTCAACGTAGCTTCCTCTTGTATCGACAGTACGGCGCTGAGTTGATGTCTGAGCCGTCTCGGAGCTGAATGCGGCGTTGAACTTTGTTCTCTCGCCTCTGTCCTGAGCCTTTGCAGGCTCTGTCTTTTTCTTGTCCTTTTTCTTGTCGTTCTTCTTTTCGGGTGCGGGAGCGGGAGTCTTTACCTCGGGCTTTGGCTCAGCCTTGGGAGCTTCCTCCTGCTTCTTTTCGGGCTCTGCCTTCTTCTCGGGCTCGGCAGACTTTGCAGGCTCTGACTTGACCTCAGCCTTGGGAGCTGTCTCCTTGACGGGAGCTGCTTCCTGCTTCTTCTCGGGCTTCTTCTCAGGCTTCTTCTCAGGCTCTGCCTTCTTTGCGGGAGCCTCCTGCTTCGGCTCTGCCTTTTTCTCGGCTGCGGGAGCCTTAGCTGCCTTTTCCGCTTTCTTCTCGGCAGGCTTCTCCTTTTTCTCGGCAGCAGCTGCTGTCTTCTTTGCGGCAGGCTTCTTCTCAGCCTTGGGAGCCTCCTCCTTTACAGGACGGGGATCGTTCTTGGAGTTGAAGTAATCGTTCAGTGAATCCACGGAATAGCGGTTCTTCATGTAGTGTTCGAGAACTGCGTTCATCTCCTCCTCTGTGAGAGAAGAGCCTGTTTTCTTTTTATTATCGCCCTTTTCAGCGAAATAATCGATTATTTCCTGTGCAGGGACGTTGATATCCTTTGCTGCGTCGCTTAACTTTATCTTTTTTGCCATAGGCTTTATTTACCTCCATTGTACTATGCCGTGCAGGTCACGGCGAAATTATGATCCGTATCTATATCAACGCATTACTGCGATATTTCGGACATTATAGTTAACGTCAAAAGATTTTGTCGTTTGCTATGATCTTCTCAAAGCCGTCTGCAAAGCCCTTGTCCGTCACAGCTATGACAGCTGTTTCCTTGCCGCAGAGCCTGCCGACGTCGAACTTGCTTATATCGGCTTCAAAATGTCTCACGGCGTACTTTTCACAGTAGTAGCGGACCTCCTTGACGGTCTTGGGGGAAGCGTCGGAAGCTGTCAGCAGGCATACGGCGGTGCCGTTCTTTGCGGCTTCAACTGCGCTGTCAAAGCCCTTTACGACTTTTCCTGCCCTAATGCATATTCCCAGCAGATTAATTATCCTGCGGTTCTTCTCCGAGCTCATTCATCATCACCTCGTAAACGCTGTCCTCTATCTTGCACGAGAATGATTTCTCAAAGCGTCTTGCCTTTCTGGCTTTGTCGAGACACTCACGGCTGCGGCAGATATACGCTCCTCTGCCTGCTGCCTTGCCCTTGAAGTCAAGGCTTATATCGCCCTCGGGAGACTTCACTACACGGATAAGCTCCATTTTGGGCTTCATCTCGCTGCAGCCGAGACACATTCTCATGGGTATTTTCTTAGGTTTCATAATTATTCCTCGTTTGCGGGAGCTTCTTCCTCAGCTGCTGCCTCTGCTGTTTCCTCGGCAGGAGCTGTCTCCTCAGCCTCAGCGATATCTGCTGTCTCCTCAGCTGCGGTCTCCTCCTCATCGGGAACAGACTCGAACACGGGAGCTACAAAGTCGGGGCTCATCTCGGGAGCTTCCTCGCCTGTGAGGTTGTCGAACTGTGGCTTGATGTCTATCTTGAAGCCTGTGAGCTTTGCAGCAAGCTTAGCGTTCTGACCCTTGTTGCCGATAGCAAGTGAGAGCTGATTGTTGGGAACGATAACTGTGCACGCCTTTTCCTCCATAGAGGTGATGACTGTCTTGAGAACCTCTGCTGGAGCAAGCGCTCTTGCGATGAACTCCTCTGGGACCTCGCTCCATGGGATAATGTCTATCTTCTCGCCGCTGAGCTCGTTGACTACAGCTGTGATCCTTGAACGCTTGGGACCGATGCATGCGCCTACTGCGTCAACGTTCTCGTCCTTTGACCAAACTGCGATCTTTGTTCTTGAACCTGCTTCACGTGAAATTGACTTAACTTCAACAGTTCCGTCGTATATCTCGGGGACTTCCTGCTCGAAGAGTCTCTTTACGAGGTCCTTATGTGTACGTGAGATCTTTACTACAGGCTTCTTGTTCTTGCCGATGATGCCTGTGATGTATACCTTTACGGACTTGCCCTCTTCAAGGTTCTCGCCGGGTATCTGCTCGTTGCGGAAGAGATAGAGCTCTGTTCCGTCGTAGACTACGGTAACTGTACCTCTGCCCGGCTCTACCTGTGATACCTTGGCAGTGATGCACTCATGCTCCTTCTGCTCGAACTTGCTGAGCATCTGCTCGCGGTTTATCTCTCTCAGGTCGCCCTTGATGGACTGCTTTGCGGAGAGGGCAGCCATTCTGCCAAGCTTGGAGATGTCAAGCTCCTTCATGATAGTGCCGCCCACCATAGCGTTGGGATCCATAGTCCTTGCAACGTCGATGTTCACCTCGTTCTCATCGATAGGCTCATCGTCGATGATATCCTGTCTGATATACATCTCGAACTTCTTTGTCTTGGGATCGATCTCAACGGAAATCCTCTCCTCGCTGTGGGGGTAAGCTCTTCTTGCTGCCTTGAGCATTGCCGATTTAACCTTTTCGATGAGAAGCTCGGTCTCTACGCTGTTTTCCTCGCCGAGTGCCTCGAGCGCCTTGAAAAAGTCCTTGTTCATGTTCATGTCTGTAAATTCCTCCAATATATTTTATTTTGGTTTTAAGCAAATATTGTTAAAAATCCAGATAAAGCTTTACAAAAGCTATATCCGCCAGAGGGAACTTCTTTTCCTCTCCGCTTTCGAGGACGACTGTTACGCCCTCCTTGTCTGCGCCTGCAAGCTGCGCGACTATTTCCTTTTCGCCGTCAATGGCTCTGATAAAGTGAACTCTTACGGTGTCGCCCTGACAGACCTCAAAGTGCTCCTCCTTGACCAGCTCGCGCTCCAGACCTGCCGAGCCCACTTCAAGCATGTAGCTCTGGGCAATGGGGTCCTTCTCATCAAGTATGTCGCTGATAGGAGCGTTGGCGCGTTCACAGTCCGCAATGGTTATGCCCTCGTCCTGATCGATGAACACGCGGAGATACCACATGGCGCCTTCCTTTTCGTAGCACACGTCCCAGAGGTAGTAGCCCAGCTCGTCGGTTATGGGCTTGATAAGGTCGTATACCTTTTGTTCCGTACCGCCGAATTTTTTGAATTTCATAGGCAGTTTTCCCCGATATATCGGGTCTCTCCTTTCTCTGTAAAGTTTAAGTTTCGATATAAATACTAAAGACCGGAAGGGTTCCGGTCTTTGGGTTTACTATCATCATAAAGTATTATACCACGGTTTTTCGCAAAAATCAAGTGTTTTTCGGAATTTTTTTCAAAAAATCGCAGTTTTTTCCCGCAAAACGGAAATACCCTATCGGCATGGACCGAAAAAGCTCCTCTCAAAACCTTGCGGCGGCTCTGAGAGGAGCTTTCTGTATATATATTATTAAATCCCTTTTTGTCCTATACCTGTATATGATCATCTTGTGCGAATACCGCTTTCGACTACAGCGAGCCGATCGCTTTCGCGTACATAAGGCCCGAAAGGACCCCAGTCCCTATCCCAGGCATCAGGATCATCAGGATTAATATAAGCTATCTCGCCAATAGAAACAGCTGTATTGTCAGCCATTTCAAGCCCGGGCTTTATTGGGTCTCCGCCGTGTATCAACTTCCAGATCTCAAATCTTCTTTTTGCTTCCTTCTCCTGTCTTTCCTTGATCGGGTCTCTTAAAGTCACGGTAGCTGTGCCTTTTACTAATGCTGCATCTTCACTGCTGACATATTTGAGAAGTTCGGCAATATAAGCCTCTTCAGCCTGCTCATCAGCCTTTGCCAGACTATAGCTTCTTCCCGCCGCGCTTGCGGACATTGCACTTGTCATTGGTACCGCACACATTGCTGTCGCTGCTAAAACTGTGATCATTCTCTTAAAATTAACCTTCATAATACTTCCTCCTTAAAAGAAATTGAAAAATACGTTTCTCGTAAAAACTCTTATGTATGTATTAAAATGTCTTTTTTTGCTTTGGATTTGTTTTAGGTGTCGCGCAACCCTATGCTTTTATTATACTTGTTTTTCAGCTTTTGCATAGGTGTCATTTGTCACTTTCTCAGTGACATTTGTCACTGTCTGAATGACAAATGTCACTCGGACGCATTGCTCGGTCAGATAACCTCATGCAAGGCTCGGATATCGGAACAGGCGACTCATAAAGCCGCCTGTAAACCTTCTTTTGTTCCTTTTGTTTTAATCCCAGCTGTCCACTGTAAGACCAAGCTGCGGGCATTCTATCGAGCCCGACTCATGTATCCTGAAATCAAATTCATAGCTTTCATCAGGCTCTTCATTCAGCAAATACTCTATATCGTTACTGTAATATACATTATGTGTGAATTTAAACTTGCCCTTATATCCGCCGATATCTATTGCTACCAGTGAATCGGGACATATATCATTCCCCCATTTCTCATGGGAAAAGGTGTAATCCACCCCTTCGCTGACTGTTATCTCCTGTTCGTCTCCCACATAATCGGAAGCGACCAGAATATACGGAAATACATCAAAGCTGTTCTTTGTAACATATATTTCAAGCTTTACATCGCCGTACTGCTTTGAAAAACGGTCATAGCCCTTTATCTCATCGCCGAATTTATAACCTGCGAACAGCGAATCCTCAAGGCTCTCTTCTCTGTAAAAATGCACCGACGGATATAATATCATGTCTTTCTTCTGCTTATTCATTTTTGCACTGAAAATCGATAATAATATCATCCATATCAGTGCAGTGCAAAGCATTGTAATGATAATGAACTTGACAGGTGACATCATTGGCTTAATGTCAGATTCCCTGCCCTCTGCAAGGCGCTTGTTTATCTTGTGCTTATACGCCGCCTTGTATATTGCAAAGCCTATCACTGCTTCCAAAAACACAATGCCTGTAGGTATAATGATACTTAAAATACTTATTCCACTCATGCTCTCCCCTCCTTATATACCTAAGAATTCCTTGAATATGTAGTAGTACGTCCTCGTCACGTCCACCTTTGCTCCGTTCTTCATGGTCAGCATGAACTTCTGGGACAGGGCGGGACGTATGCTTTTTATGTGCGATACGGACACTATAACGGAATTGCTCACGCGTATGAACTCCTTTGGGTCAAGTATCTCTTCAAGGCGTTTCAGTGTCTCGGACAGTCTGTACTCGTCCTCGCCGCAGTAGGCTGCGATATCGTGGGCAAAGCTCTCGATGTGGGATATCTCCTTGGTCTCGAGCCTGTATATCTCGCCGTTCCGCCGCCCTATAAGGTGAGACACTGTGACGTTGCTCTCGGAGAGTATGAGCTCGGCGCTGTCGTCTATGTCTATTCCCTTTTTTATAAGCTCTGACGCTATGGAGTCGTAGTGTTCGTCGCTTACTAACAATCTTATTTTCATTTGTGACTATCGCCTCCCTATATTTTTCCCCGCCGCAGTCGGGGCGAACATTGTACCTGTACATTGATTTTGAGACCAGTATTCTTCTCCCCGCCGCAGGCGGGGAGAAGAAACCCATAAAATAATGATAACACGTGTTTCCTGTGATTTTATTATAATTGAGCAGAATAAAAAAATCAATACTCTCCGCACACCTTGCACTCAGGACTTCACAGGTTGCAACCCCTACAACATAATGTATAGGTCAGGAGCGGCAGCCTATAACAATGTGCTTAGATTTACCAATATAATACAAATAGTAGTAAAAATATGCTCTTTTATCCCTGATGTTAATAATTTGTTCATCAACACCCCCTTGTCAAATTTTGCATTACATGGTATACTTAGAATGATATTTTATTGCCCATAGGAAAGCACTGTCCGAGGGCAGAATGAGAAGGAGAAATGTTTTATGCAGTACGGACACTTTGACCTTGAAAACAAAGAATACGTCATCACCAACCCCGCTACCCCCGCACCCTGGGCAAACTATCTCGGAGACCCCGAGTACGGCGCTATGATCTCAAATAACGCAGCAGGCTACAGCTTCGTTAAGTCAGGCGCAAACGGAAGACTTTCACGCTTCCGCTTCAACTCCGATATGGCTCTCCCGGGACGCTATATCTATATAAGAGACAATGACACTGCAGACTACTGGTCTGCTTCATGGCAGCCTGTGGGCAAGCCCCTTGACAAGTACAAGAGCGAATGCCGCCACGGTACTGCTTATACAGTAATTTCGGCAGAATATGCAGACATCAAGTCAGAAACTACATACTACGTTCCCTACGGCAAGACCTATGAGGTATGGAGAGCCAAGGTGACAAACAACTCCTCAAAGGAGAGAAAGCTGTCAGTATTCGGCTTTATCGAGTTCACCAACGAGCCCAACTATGAGCAGGATCAGGTAAACCTCCAGTACACTCTCTTCATCACACGTACAAGCTTTGAGGGCGGCAACCGTATCCTCCAGCACATGAACGAGAACACAGGCTTCGACGAGAACGGCTACAACGGTCAGGAGCGCTTCTTCGGTATGGTAGGTCAGCCCGTTACAGGCTGCTGCGGAAGTCTCAGCGACTTCATCGGCCCCTACAGAACATTCTCAAATCCTATCGCTGTCGAAAACGGCAAGTGCAGCGGCGTTATGAACTATAACTCCAACTCCTGCGGCGCTCTCCAGAGCGATATCACTCTTGCTCCCGGCGAGACAAAGGAGTTCATCTTCGTCCTCGGCGAGCGCAAGGACCCCGAGGCTGCTGCGATACTTGATGAGTACAAGGCAGCAGGCAAGGTAGACGCTGAGGTAAAGCAGCTGAAGGACTACTGGCACGGTCAGCTCTCTAACTTCAAGGTAGAGACTCCCTCCGACGAGTTCAACAACATGATAAACGTATGGAACGCTTACCAGTGCTTCATCACATTTATCTGGTCAAGGGCAGCTTCATTCGTATACTGCGGTCTCAGAAACGGCTACGGCTACCGCGATACAGTTCAGGATATTCAGGGTATCATTCACCTTGACCCCGAAATGGCAGCAGAGAAGATCCGCTTCATGCTTTCCGCTCAGGTAAGCAACGGCGGCGGACTTCCTCTTGTTAAGTTCGACCACAACGCAGGTCACGAGACCTGCCCCGACGAGAACGACGAGCACAGCGTTTACGCTAAGGAAACAGGTCACCCCTCATACCGTGCTGACGATGCACTGTGGCTCTTCCCCACTATCGTGAAGTACCTCGGCGAGAGCGGCAACAAGGGCTTCCTCGATGAAGTCATCACCTACGCAGAAGAGGGCGGCGGAAAGGCTACAGTTTATGAGCATCTCAAGAACGCTATCCGCTTCTCCATGGAGCGTCTCGGCAGCCACGACATGCCCGCAGGTCTCCACGCTGACTGGAACGACTGTCTCCGCCTCGGTGCACAGGGCGAGTCCACATTCGTGGCATTCCAGCTCTACTACGCTATGAACGTTATGCGTGACATGGCTAAGGACAAGAACGACAGCGACTATATCACATACCTGGACGGCGCTCAGAAGAAGCTTGGCGCAGCTCTTGAAAAGTGCTGGGACGAGGACAGATTTATCCGCGGTATCCGCGACAACGGTGTTATCGTAGGCGCTAAGAAGGATCCCGAGGCTAATATGTGGCTCAATCCTCAGAGTTGGAGCGTTATCTCACGCTTTGCTTCCGACGAGCAGGCTGAAAAGGCTATGAACAGCGTTCACGATATACTCAATACACCTTACGGAGCTAAGCTCCTCGAGCCTCCATACAAGTACCACCACTTCAAGGGCGCTCTCATGCAGGTATTCAACCTTGATACAAAGGAAAACGGCGGTATCTTCTCACAGTCACAGGGCTGGCTCATACTTGCCGAGTCCCTCCTCGGTCACGGTGACCGCGCATTCGAGTACTTCCTCGAAAGCTCACCTGCTGCAATGAACGACAAGGCTGAGATACGTGTTATGGAGCCATACGTTCACGGTCAGTTCACCGAGTCAAAGGCTTCACCTTACGAGGGACGTTCACACGTTCACTGGCTCACAGGTACAGCTTCAACTGTTATGGTAGGCTGCGTAGAGGGTATCTGCGGTATGCGTCCCGACCTTAACGGACTTGCTATCGCTCCGTCTATCCCTGCTATGTGGGACGGCTTCAGGATCGAGAAGAACTTCCGCGGCAAAAAGCTCAACATCACTGTTGACAACTCCGCACACGTTCAGAGCGGTGTCAAGGAGATAACTCTCAACGGCGAAAAGCTCACAGGCAATTACGTTCCTGCTGACAAGCTTGCTGCTGTAAACGAGATAAAGGTAGTTCTTGGTTAATGCATAATTAAGGCGCTGTGATGATCACAGCGCCTTTTTGTATCTGTAGGGGCGCCGTTTCGGCGCCCGTGAGCTTCGATGATATTGGCGCAGGCGGATAATATCCGCCCCTACACTACACACTCGCGGACGCGCAATGCGCGCCCCTACAAGCTAACGGCTAACAGCTAATATGACAGGCGTGTGAAAAAACGGAAAATTAACAGAAAAGACTTTACTTGCATGACCTTTTGTGCTACAATGTTGGTGTAAAGAAAGAAGGAGCGAGAGCTCCGAAATATACAAGGAGTGACATTATGAACTATAAAAGCTTTATCGCAGGTGCTATGGCTTTTGCACTGGCTGCCTGCGCGGCAGGCTGCGGAGATAAAAAGGACTCCGACAGCAAGCCTGACAGCAATAAAGAGACTACTGCTCCCGCAGAGACAACTGCCGAGCCTACCACAGAGGAGGCTGCCGAGCCCGAGCCGCCTAAGCCTGTAGAGGCAACAGACCCCAATGCGGTCACATTTGACGACGGCGTTTTTGATTTTGCATTTGCAAAGAATGACGACGACGACTGTGCAAAGGGTGAGCTTTCCGTTGTGGAGCTCATGGGCAACAAGATGCTGAAATTCACCGATGACAATACAGTTCCCCTAAAGGGCAAGGTCCAGAAAATAGGCATAAGCGCAACAAAGCTCCTGGGAAACGAGGGCGCAGCAAAGGTCCGCAGCATTGAGTTTGATATGTACGCTCAGGCTACAGCCGACCACCTCAAGACCGACGAAGCCGACGGAGTAAGAGCTCCCGGCTGGATAGGCGGAGGCGGCGGTACTGTCACCGCTCAGGAGAAGTGGTACGACTTCAAGGAATTCAGCGGCGGCGAGTACAACTTTGAGACCTCGGGCAATGTCCATGCGGTATTCAAGTTCCTCCTTGCTGACAGCGGACAGTGCTGGAGCGAGGAAATGGAGGACGCAAACTTCCTTATCATGCGCTGGGGCGTAGCCAATGAGTCGGATATGTTCATCGACAACATCGTGTTCTACGACGAGGATGGCAAGTCCATACCTCTTCTTAACCAGAAGTCAGATGCGGACAAGTTAAAGGAGTCCGCAAAGGAAAAGGCTTCGGAGGCTAAGGCTGAGTTCGACGAGGCAGTTGAAAATGCCAAGGCTGACGCTGAAAAGACCAAGGAAGAAATGAAAGCCGAAGCTGAAAAGACTAAGGAAGAGATGAAAGCCGAGTATGAAAAGGCTGTCTCTGACATGAAGTCTGATTTTGAAAAGGCAAAGAGCGAGATAGCAAACTCAGAGGAATACGAAAAGGTAAAGGCTGAGATAGAAAAAGCCGAGGAGCAGGTAAAAAATGATGCTGCCAAGGCTAAAGAGGCTATCGAAGAGGCTTCAAAGGCTATCGAAGAAGCAAAAAAGAATAATAAGTAATTATAAAGGCGAACCGCATGGTTCGCCTTTTTTGTAGGGGACGGCGTCCTCGACGTCCCGAAATAATCAGTCAAAATAAAATATCTCCTCGAACTTCTTATCAAGGGCGATGCAGAGTATCAGTGCCAGTTTGGCTGTGGGACTGAACTGCCCTGTCTCTATGGAGCTGATAGTATTACGGGACACGCCCACCATTTTCGCAAGCTCGTCCTGTGAGAGACGCTGCTCCCTGCGTATCTCTTTCAGGCGGTTTCGGAGTACAAGTGAATCGTCTATCATGTGCTCACCTCTTATAGTCCATAAGTGAAGTAATTTCACAGAATGCTAAAAATCCGAACCACAGCGCGAACCATACGGTGGCTGCAATTATGGGCAGCTTATGCTTCTTTTTGCTTGTGAAGCACCTGTACAGTCCCATAATAACAGGAGCGCTGAAAACAACTGTCATCAGTCCGATGTTGTACTCACCGTAAACATGCTTTTCCGCAAGAACGATAACACATGCGAAAATCACAACTGCTACAAGAGAAAAAACTGACATTTTTCTTATTTCTTCAATTTCGGGCAGATCCTGATTTTTGAATTCCTTCCTGCTTTTTTTGAGGATATCTTTTTTGTTCATGTGCTCTCACCGCCTTATGGTTTGAAGCCGAAAAGCTCGCATATTGCTATTGTAAAGAATATGAGAAATGTGAAAGCCGAGCTTGCCGCGCAGAAGATGTCAACTGCTTTTTTGCCCTTAATGGCTTTGTACAGGTGCATTGAGAATATCATAAAGCACTCCGTTGCTATAACAGCGAAATTTACTCGCCACGTAGCGATTATGGAAAGCAGAGTCCACAGGCAGGTAAATCCTATACTGCACATCAGAGCGAAAAAAGTGCTTTTTTTCATGCGGTCTATCTCGACGTAATCACGGTTCTTGTTTTCCTGACGGCTTTTTTCGAGTATCTCTTCTTTATTCATGATACAGTTACCTCCTTATGGCTTGAAGCCGAAAAGCTCGCATACAGCTATGAAAGACATAAGCAAAAACGTAGCTCCGCTAATGGCTGCACAGACAATATCCGCTGAATTTTTGCTCTTGACAGCTTTGTAAAGATGCATTGAAAACGTGATACAGAATTCCGTTGCGATAACGCCGATGTTCACGCGGCCTGTAGCGCAAAGCGACAGCATGGTGAATATTACGATAAAGCCCATACTGAAAACGATTGAGAACCTTGCGGCGCTTTTTGCCTTGTCAATCTCGGCAATGTCGCGGTTTTTATTTTCAAGTCTGCTTTTGGCGAGAATCTCTTCCTTATTCATATTGATACACCACCTTATTTTTCAAACAATTCCATTATTGCCACAAACGAGAACATAAGGAATGCTGCTCCCATAAGAAATGCACATACTATATGTTCGTTTTTTCTTGTTTTTATTGACTTGTGCAGATAAACTGCAAACATAACGCAGGTCTCCATAGCTGCAATGCTGCTGTTAAAGGGCTTATGAGCTATCATAGTAAGCGTTGAGAATATCAGGTAAAAGGCGAGACTGAATATTATAGCAAATCTTGAAGCGTCCTTTGTCTGAGATATTTCGGCAACATCGCGGTTCTTGTTTTCCTGTCTGCTTTTAGCAAGTATTTCTTCCTTGTTCATATTTGTACCTCCCATATCATGCAAAGTTTTATTGGCAATTTTTGACAAGTTTACTTGGTAATTGCATTATAGCACTGCCAAGTAAACTTGTCAAGACTTTGCAAAGCAAACTTGTCAAAATTGTGTAAATGCACAATTGGAGATAAGCAAAATAATGCTGATCGCACAATAATGTAGGGGCGGATATTATCCGCCCACGACAATTGTATTGTAACGCACGGGCGCCGAAACGGCGCCCCTACAGTCTTAGCTCTTAGTTTTTCTCGCGGTTCTGATAGATTATCTCCACGGTGTCGCGCATCATGTCAAAGGGACGAATCTTCGGCGATATCTTGACTGCCACATAGGACTTCCCTGCGCCGTTGAATGATATCCTGCCCTTGTACGCCTGCTGCAAGCCTATTATCTGCTCGGGCACAAGGTACTCCGTATAGAAGTACATAGCACCATTCTTCTGGGATATCTCAGTGATACCGAGGTGTGCTGCCTTGTTCCTCAGCAGTGATACGTCGATGAGTCCCACAACCGACTTGGGCGGCTCGCCGTAGCGGTCGATGAGCTCGTCGATGAGGTCGGTCTTGTCGCTGTCCTCGTTGACCAGCATTATCTTGCGGTACATATCTATTCGCTGATTGAGGCTGGAGATATACTTCTCGGGGATATGTGCGTCTATCTGGATATCCACAAGGCACTCGGGTACCTTCTCGGGCTGTATGCCCTTTTCCTCTGCAATAGCTTCGGAGAGGAGCTGCAAGTACATATCGTAGCCCACGGCTTCCATGTGTCCGTGCTGACGTCCGCCGAGAATACTTCCCGCACCTCTTATCTCAAGGTCGCGGAGGGCTATGCGGAAGCCGCTGCCGAACTGGGTGAACTCGCGCATGGCGTTAAGACGCTTTGTGGCAATCTCCGTCAGCACCTTGTCGCGCTGATAGGTGAAGTAGGCATAGCCGCGGCGGTTGGAACGTCCCACACGTCCGCGGAGCTGATAGAGCTGTGAAAGTCCGAATCGGTCGGAATCCTCAATAATTAGGGTATTGACGTTTGGTACGTCCACGCCTGTCTCTATGATTGTTGTGCACACAAGGATATCCACCTCATGCTCCACAAGCTGTTCCCATATGTCGGACATCTCGTCCTCGCTCATCTGACCGTGTGCAACGGCGATACGTGCATCGGGAAGCATTTCCTGCAAGCGTGAAGCGCAGGCGCGGATAGTCTCAACGCGGTTGTGGATATAGTAGACCTGACCGCCGCGGCGAAGCTCCCTGACGATAGCCTGAACCACCGTACCCATGTTGTACTCGATCACGTAGGTCTGGACGGGGTATCTGTCCTGCGGTGGCTCCTCGATGACGGACATGTCACGTATGCCGCTCATTGCCATGTTCAGAGTTCTGGGTATAGGCGTTGCGGAAAGCATGAGCACGTCAACTCCCGTAAAGCTCTCCTTGAACTTCTCCTTGTGAGCCACGCCGAAGCGCTGCTCCTCGTCGATTATGGCAAGTCCCAAGTCCTTGAACTCCACGGACTTCTGGATTATTTTATGCGTGCCGATTATGAGGTCGATGCGCCCCTGCTTCAGCTTCTTGATTATCTCCTGCTGCTGCTTTGGTGAACGGTATCTGCTGAGGAGCTCTATATTCACGGGGAAGTGCTCAAAGCGGCGGAGAGCGGTCTGGTAGTGCTGATAGGCAAGTACCGTGGTAGGCGCAAGTATAGCGCACTGCTTTCCCGAGAGCACACATTTCATGGCAGCTCTCAGTGCTACCTCGGTCTTGCCGAAGCCAACGTCGCCGCAGAGCAGCCGCTCCATAGGACGTGGACGCTCCATGTCAGCCTTTATCTCGGCTATGGAAGTGAGCTGGTCGTCGGTCTCCACATAGGGGAAACGCTCCTCGAAATCGTGCTGTATCTCGTCGTCGGGATAGAACGCAAAGCCAACGCTCTTTTCACGCTTTGCATAAAGGGCGATAAGCTCCTGTGCCATATCCTTTACGGCACGCTTTACGTTGCTGCGTGTCTTCTGCCACTCGCCCGAGCTGAGCTTGCTGAGCTTCACGCCGCTGTCGTCGCGGGGACCGATGTATTTCGACACCATATCCAGCTGAGTTACGGGGATATAGAGCTTATCCGTACCTGCGTACTGTATGGTGATGTAGTCCTTTGTGACGCCGTCCATTTCAAGCTTGCGTATGCCGATAAAGCGTCCGATACCGTGTCCCGAATGTACAACAAGGTCGCCCTCGGTGATATCCGCAAGGGAGCGAATCTCCTCGGCTTTGTTCTTCTTTTTGCGGCGCTTGCTGCGGACGGAATCCATTGAACGTCCCTGTGTAATGAGAACGGTCTTGTTCTCGGGGTACTCAAATCCGCCGCTGAAGCTGCCCGACATAAGCAGCACTCTGCCTGCAATGGGCTCAATGCCCTGAGAAGCAAGGTCGCAGGATATGCCGCTCTCGGTGATGTCCTGCTGTATTATGGGTAGGGTCTTGTCGCTGCCTGCCGCAAGTATCATGCGGTAGCCGCGGCGCTTGTATTCCTCCAGATCCTCGATGAGCTGCTTCATCTCGCCGCTCCAAGGTGCGGTCTGCATCGCCTCAAAGCTTACAAGTCTGCGGAAGTCTATACGGTCGCCGCCCTGCATGAAGCTGCTCATGTAGAGACATACACGCTTCTCGGCTCGGTGCTGCACCTCAGCCAGTTCAAGGACATAGCCGTCCAGTCCCTTGCAGAGCTGGCCGTCCTCCATGAGTATCTTTACGTCCTCGTTGTGACGGTTCATAACTCCTGCGGCAGTGTCCATAACGTCGGAATAATCACTGAAAAGCACAACTCCGTCAATATAATCGAAAACCGTTGAGGGCTCGCCGTAAACAAGAGGGTAGTACTTCACGCTGTGGGAGAGTATCTCCCCTGCCCTCAGCCTGTGAACATCGGCGCCAAGATGCTCGCGTACCTGCTCCATGCGCTTGCCGCGGACTTTCTTGCAGAGCTCCTCTATCTTGTCCGCAAGCTCCTCGTTGTCGTAGAGGACTTCTCCCGAGGGGTATATCTCCACCTTTTCAAGAGCGTCCGTGCGGCGCTGAGTGTCGGTCTCGAACTCGGATATGCTGTCTATCTCGTCGCCCCACAGCTCGATACGAACGGGCTTGTCGGACTGCACAGGGAATATGTCAAGGATAGAGCCGCGTATGGAGAACTGTGAAGCGCCCTCCACCTTTTCGCAGCGCTGATAGCCACACTTTGCAAGCGTAACCGCAAGCTCCGTTAGGTCAACTTCCTGTCCCTGTGTAAGCTCTATGCCTGCGGCGATAAGGACTCCCACAGGGATAACGGGCTGCATGACAGCCTCGATACTTGCGCAGATAACGCTGCAGCGACTTTTAGCCGCCTTTATGAGGGCGGCTATACGCATATGCTCGTATTCGTGGTTGGTACTGTCAACAGGAGTGAATACCAGCTCCTTTGAGGGGAAAAGCACAGCCTCCTCGCTGCCCGACATCATGTTGATGTCGTCGCTGAGCTTCTTAGCTTCCGCCTCCGAACCCGTGATGACAAGATTTATCTTTCCGCCGCTGAGGGCGTTTATGAGCTGCGCCCTGTGTATATGGGAAATACCCGTCACCGAGACGGGTGAGATATTTTTGTCAACAGCCTCCCGCAGACTTTTAAAGCCTGCAAGCTCGCTGAATAGTTGTTTAAAAAGTTCCATTTGCTTCTCCGTAAGAATCAGGAATTATACTTGTTCATGGCTTCGTCGGTCTTGTCCTGAACCATGAGCTTTATGCACTCGCAGGCGTTCTTCACGGACTCAGCCATTTTCTCCGAGTCCTCCTTGCCGAACTTGCCAAGCACCCATTTTGCTAAGTCGTAGTCGGGGTGAGGCTTCTTGCCGACGCCCATTTTTATGCGGGGAAAGTCGTCCCTTCCCGTCAGCTCACATATGCTGCGGAGACCATTGTGTCCGCCGTGGCTGCCCTTGCGGCGTATGCGGAGCTTTCCGCAGTCAAGGGATATATCGTCACATACGACTATTAGATTAGCCGCATCTATCTTGTAGAACTCCAGAGCCTGCACTATGGCTTCGCCGCTGTTGTTCATATAGGTGGTGGGCTGCAGCAGCAGGCAGCGCTTGCCCTCGATAGTGACCTCGGCAGTCTTGCCCTTGAACTTCAGGCGGTCTATCTTCTCGCCAAGCTGCTCCGCCAGCTCATCAAGCACCATGAAGCCTGCATTGTGGCGTGTGTTCTCGTATTCAAGTCCGGGATTGC
Organism: Ruminococcus flavefaciens AE3010; assembly: GCF_000526795.1. Classification (NCBI taxonomy): domain Bacteria; kingdom Bacillati; phylum Bacillota; class Clostridia; order Eubacteriales; family Oscillospiraceae; genus Ruminococcus; species Ruminococcus flavefaciens. Next base: position 2,712,813 of record NZ_JAGT01000001.1, on the reverse strand, counting down.
CAAGACCTGCTATAACATATTCTATTTTACCTCTTGCCGCGTTAGAATTTGCGGCGATCCTGTCGAATACATCAAAAATGCTCATTTTATTTCTCCTTATGCCTATATTGTTGCTTTAACCAATGAACGGGATTCCAAAGGGTTCACAACCCTTTGGTCAGGTCAAGGGTTACTCCCCACAGGGTGGGGAGATGTCGCAATGCGACAGAGGGGACGGACCCGATTAGGGGGACAGCCCTTGCGGGGTTCGGGGCAGCGCCCCGAATACGACAGGCGCTCCGCAAAGGGTGAATTCAAAAACAGTCCAGTGGACTGTTTTTGAGAGGGTGACTCCCCACGGTGTGGGGAGATGTCGCGTAGCGACAGAGGGGACGGGCACGATTAGTGCCGCCCTGCAAGTGAGAGCGTTCCCTTTCTGGGCGGATAATATCCGCCCCTACAAGTTAGTCCGTTAATCTAAGCCCGTAAGTGTCTCCACAAGCTCAATGCCGATTTTTTCCGCAAACCGCATGCCCATTTCCATTGCTGCATGGTCGCACAGCGACTGCGGCAGATGTGCGTCACAGCCGATTATCGCCTTGTTCCCCACCTTTTTCGCAATGCGGAAAAAGCGCTCCGACGGGTAGTGTCTGCCCCCTGTCATGCCGAGCAGATTTATCTCCACGGGGATATTTTTTGATCTAAGGTACTCGCAGAGCCTCGTGTAGTGCTCCTCATAAAGCTCCGCATCTCCTGTGAAATCCAGCAGATCGGGGTGAGCGAGATAACGGTATCTCCCCGACTCCATGCCCTCGATTATGCGGTCAACGTACTTCACCAGTATCCTCTCGTCAGCAGTGGGAACTCCCATATAAACGCCGCAGGTCTCGGGATCGTTGAAGTGCTGTCCCATTATCATATAGTCAAGGGGATAGTCTGCAAGAAGCCTGTCCTGCGCTTCAACAAGCTGTGGTATATACTCCGCTTCAAAGCCGATATAGAGCTTTATATCGCCGGCGTACTCCTTTTTCAGTGCGGTCAGGGAGCTGAAATAGCCCTCCACCTCTGCGGGAGTCATTCTTATCTGTGAAACATAGCCGTCCTCAAACACCCACGGGCAGTGGTCCGCAAAGCCGAGCACCTTGAAGCCGCCCTCAATGGCGCTTTCCACGAATTCTCTGTCCTTTCCCCGTGCGTGACCGCAGCGGCTTGTGTGAGTATGATAATTTGCCAACATATGCAGCTATCCTTTCAAAGTATTGCTCCACCAATTAAGCATTGCCAAAAAGACGAAGACAGAAAGGAAATTTATCAAGGAAGGAAAACGCAGGAATGCTCTCGCATTTCAAGTTTTTCTGACGCAGAGAAATTTACTTTATGCCAAGGATTGGTTGGCAAGGTTTAGTTGGGGGAGCAATTAGATTATACCACTTTCCGCAAAAAAATTCAAGTCGGATCCAGCGCATATCAGGTTGACATCTTTTCGGCGTTATATTATAATTGAGATATATAAATGCTTATGTAGGGGCGGCGTTTCGCCGCCCGTTAGGGAACGCCTTCACTTGCAAGGCGGCACTAATCGTGCCCGTCCCCTCTGTCGCTACGCGACATCTCCCCACACCGTGGGGAGTCACCCTCTCAAAAACAGTCCACTGGACTGTTTTTGAATTCACCCTTTGCGAAGCGCCAGCCGTATTCGGGGCGCTGCCCCGAACCCCGCAAGGGCTGTCCCCCTAATCGGGTCCGTCCCCTCTGTCGCGTTGCGACATCTCCCCACCCTGTGGGGAGTAACCCTTGACCTGACCATAGGAACACAGTCCCTTTGGAATCCCATTCATGGGCTCGGCAAGTAATTTCGACAAATCATTTTTTGTTTAGATTTGGAGCTTTAATATGGAAAATATATTCTCCGTAAAACTTGGCAGGGCGCAGTGCGCCGCTGATTTAGGCGACGGCAGTGAGCGCGGCGAGTATGTCCCTCAGGACTACATACTGCAAAAGCTTGGCAGACCTCACCGTGCTGTAAGCCTTATGTACTGCTACTATCCGCTGGACAAGGAGTTCCCCGCGCGTATTTCAGAGGTGCCCGACATGCCCAAGGCTCGCTTCCAGTGGGACTACCCCTACGACGACTACTTCCCCTATCTGGGCGGTCTGAACGGCAGTACCGACGGCGAGCCCTTTGCTTCTATGCGCGATATACGCCGCCACGGTCAGGACGTTATCCTGACCCTGACCATCGACCCCTTTGTGTCCGACGACCACCTCGCCGCTATCGGTGACGACCTCCGCCCATTCGGCAGGCTCTTTCTGCGCATAAATCACGAGGCTACGGGCAACTGGTTCGAGTTCAACAAGCGTGCCACCTATCAGCAGGTTGCGGACTTCTACTGCCGCGCCGTTCACATCATAAAGGAGCATGCCCCCAATGTGCTGACTATACTTTGCATAGGCGGCGTGGAAGACCTCAGCTCCGAAGAAATGGTCAGGGAAAAGGAGTTCGCTCAGGCTGTCCGCGAGACCGATATATGGTCGGTGGACAAGTACATCTCCCTCCACTGGGGACACCCATTTGACATTGCTGAGACGGGCGGAAACTCTCATCAGCGAACCTCGGTACGTGATATCTTTGAAATGATAAAGCGAAGCTATGAGCGCTTCCTCTGCCTTAACGGCGGCGTTCCCAAACCCATGCTCGTATCGGAGCTGAACTCCGACGGCAATGTGGTGGGAGCTTTCGGACAGGCTGAGGACATACGCCGCTTCTACGACATGATAGATTCGGAAAATGCAGACTGGCTCAGTGGTGTGACATTTTATCAGTTCCGCGACCGCGGCAGGCTGGGACTTGAGATACAGGACGTGAACCGCTGCGATACAGGCGTTGAGCAGCCTGTTCTCGGCGTATACAGAGAGATAATAAACCGTCCCCGATTCATGCCGACCATGGCTGCAGGCGGCGAGGTATCCCTCCCTGTGAAGCTTCGCTGGGGCAGCTCCGAGGACGCTGAGGGCATTGCCATACCTCTGCATTTTGACGCTCAGCCCTGCTTCTGCGAGCTGTACTTCGAGGACGATTCAAACCTTATGATAGAGCTTAACGGACGGTGGTTCTACAAGTCACCCGAAGCAAGCTTCATCGACCTTATGCCTGCATTTTATAAGCGCAGGATAAGTACTCCCGCAGATATGGAGCTGAGGATATTCGCTCCACCTGCAACAGGCGAGAACGACCTGTCACAGCCCGACGGTATGTTCAATTATTATTATACACTGGAAAAGCTTCCGACTATACGGATAAGAACCTCTCCTGCCGAACCGTGCAGGGACTAAACATAAAGGAGAAAATTATGAAAACATCAGTTGTTATAGTTTGCGCAGGAAACTCCACCAGAATGGGCGGAGTAAACAAGATACTGCTCCCTCTTGGCGAGCGCAAGGTCATAGGCGTTACCATGCAGGCTTTTCAGTCCTGCGAGAGCGTCAGCGAGATAATCATCGTTGCCCGTGAGGACGATATCCCTGCTATTCAGGCAGAAGCGGAAGCCGCAGGCATAACCAAGCTCGCTGCCTGCACCATAGGCGGCTCTACCCGTCAGGAGAGCGTTTTCAACGGAGTCCGCAAAATATCCAAGGACACAGAGCTGGTAGCGATACACGACGGAGCTCGTCCCCTCGTAAAGCCCGAGCACATCGAAAAGGTCATCAAGGACGCTTCCGTATTCGGCGGCGCGACTTTGGGCGTTCCCGTAAAGGACACTATCAAGACCGTTGACGGCGGTCTTATAATCGACACTCCGCCGAGGAGCTCCCTTTACATCACTCAGACCCCTCAGATATTCAAGCGCAGGCTTTACTTTGAGGGCATCGACTTTGCTCTTGAGCACGGCCTTGACTTCACCGACGACTGCCAGCTTGTAGAAGCTATCGGCGGCAAGGTTGCCATGACCGTAGGCGACTACACCAATATAAAGATAACCACTCCCGAGGATATCGCCATTGCAGAAGTCCTTCTTCAAAGTTGAGAGTTTAGAATTGAGAGTTGAAAGTTGTGGTGTCGCCTGCGGCGACACTATTCAAATAATGTGAGCGAAGCGAACACATTAACTCTTCACTCTCAACTAAAAATTTTTTTCAAAGAAAAAAATTTTTTCTCCCCCTGCACAATTCCCGCTTTCCCATGTGTGTTATATGTGAAAGGAGGTCACAGCAATGAACAACGATACTACAGCATTATATGCTTTCAAAAAATACGGAAATACAGTTCTGCGCGCTGCTTTCGCGTTCAGCGGCAGCTACGCCGAGGCAGAGGACATCGTTCAGGACGTTTTCCTTTCATTACACACCGACCGGCGCACCTTCAACGACGACGAACACCTTAAAGCGTGGCTCCTGCGTGTCACTATCAACAAATGCAAGAATCTGCGGAGAAGCTTCCGCTTCAGCAGGACCTGCTCCATTGACGAACTCGAAGGCTCTGAGGTCATATGCGAAATGGATACTGCAAGCCGTGAGCTCCGACAGCAGATAGCTGCTCTGCCGAAGAAATATGCAGAGGTGATATTCCTGCATTACTATGAGGGCTACAGTATCAAGGAGATCGCTGCGATCACAGAGAAAAATGAAAACACCGTGGGTTCGCTGCTCAGGCGCGGACGCGAAAAGCTCAAAGCTGAACTCAGCAAGGAAGAGGAGGGAGATCTATGCCAAGTAAAGATTATAAAGACGCTCTGAACGACCTGCGTCTCAGCTCGGAATTCTGCGCAAAAATGGAGAAAAAGCTTTCAGAGTCTTCTTTCACCGACGATGAATATGAGGAAGTCGAAAACCACGTTGAGGTCGTAGAGACCAAGGGCTTCAAGAAGTACATCGCAGCAGCTGCCGTTATCGCTGTTATAGGTGCTGTTGGAAGCGGCGGATATCTGCGCATAAAGAACGACTTCGACTCAAAGGAACAGTACGGTATCGATTCCGAGATCGAAGAGGAGTCCGAAGTTAATGAAAGCTATGGAAAGATATTTGAATTTCCGTTCGGCTCAATAGATCTTGAAGGTCTGCTTTTCATTTACAGCGCTCCGAATTGCACCACCGAGATCTCTGCTACGGCTTCGGCAGAAACAGCCGATAAGCTTATGAATGTTCTGTCTCAGATCGATTGGGAAAGCTCCACAAGTATCTACGATCCGCTGATCGTAAACGACGAAACATCAGATATCAATGTCGGCAGTATGGGCATGCTCGGCTGTGATGCCATAAACTTCACTTATTACAAGGACGGCAGACAGATCACTGTTTATTTTTACAGCAGCGGTGATATAACAGCATTTCTGGACTCTTCCCGCAGCACCGTATTAAGGTATTCCATGACCTCTGAGCAGTTCGGCGAGATAAAGCATATACTCTTTGGTGATGAAACTATCATGCCTGATTTTGTAGGCATAAGGGCTGACTTTAACGGCGTCCGCTACAGCATGAAAAACAAATCGGGCAATGTCAGCGAAGATCAGGCTCTGCTTATATCATCATGCCTGAGCAGCAGCTTCTGGTATACCGATAACGAGTCCTATGAATGCTCCGACGAGGACGCCATAACATTTGCCATAACATTTTATCTCAGTGATGAAGACGGCGACTACAAGGTCGATCTTTACCCGTCGGGTATTGCGTTTGTTTCGACAATTGACAGCGAAAGCGGAAAGTCTCTGCAAAAGACCTATCATTTTTCTCCCTACAACTACTCTGACGTAGAAAAGATACTGAACGGTCTGCAGGACAATATTACCTGCCCCGTTGATCTGAGCTGTACGGGCGGAACTCTCATCAAATATGTAAACAAGAGTGAATGCACCTGCTATGATATTGGCAAATATGAGCTGGAGAGCTGGCAGAAGGTCCTTAACGCAGGCAGCTGGCATTCGGAACTGTCCACTGCAATGACGCAGAATTTAACTAAAACCACTGAGTCGATCATCATTAAGAACAATAATGCCATGTTATATATCTGCGACAACGGAACAGTAATATATGGTGATCTGAAAAAATCAAGCTTTCTCCCCGAAGTGTACAGTATAGATGATTTCGCGCCGCTGACAGAAGAAATGAAAGAGATGAGCAGCAAGATGACACCTCTCACTGACGACGAGCTTGTTAAAATGGAGCTCAACTCCTCACTGAACAATAATGATAAAGTCGACATATTGTCGGAATCTTTGAATAACGACTGGGAATCGACCCATATGTCAGACTCGGCCCACGACATTTCATCGGATGCTATAAGAGAAATATTTGAAAACACAGAATGGGAAAAGTCTGAAAAATTCTCGATGCCTGATATAAGCTCCGATGAGCAGGTTCGCTCCTTTGGATATTTTTCTGTTGTCATCACCGCCGATGACCCCAATGTAAAGGTATACACAATAAACAGTCACAGTGCGACGACTTCATTCGTATTCACCAATCAGGGCTTATACTCGGATTCAGAAACATCATGTGTATACAGATGCAAGGATCCCGAAAAGCTGGTCGAACAGATCGAAGAACTGATAAGTCAGAAAAAACATCAAAACTGAGATCTCAATAAATGATATAGTGAAATAGAAAAACTCCGCTTCACAGCGGAGTTTTTTGATGTCAATGACTTTTGTTTATTAAGGGACGCCCTCACTTGCAGAGCGCTTTATAACTGTGGGGCTTCGCCCCACACCCTACAAGGGCTGTCCCCCTAATCGGGTCCGTCCCCTCTGTCGCGTTGCGACATCTCCCCACCCTGTGGGGAGTAACCCTTGACCTGACCAAAGGGAGTATACTCCCTTTGGAATCCCAAGCATAGATTCAGCAATTTATATGCGTCATTCTACCTTATCTTTGAGCCTACAGGGATACTGTCGTCAACGAATATCACCTTTACTCCGTCGGGAGTATCTGCGGCACATATCATGCCGTTGCTGTCAACACCTCTCAGCTTTACAGGCTTTAAGTTTGCAATGAGCTGAAGCTTCTTTCCGATAAGGTCCTCGGGAGTATAGTACTGTGCTATACCCGATACCACCTGACGTCCGCCCATGCCGTCGTCAAGCTGCAAGCAGAGGAGCTTGTCTGACTTCTTCACCTTTTCGCAGGCAACTACCTTTGCAACTCTTATCTCTACCTTTGCAAAGTCATCAATGGTTATCTCGGGTTTGAGTTCTATCTTCTCGGTCTCGGCAGCAGCCTCGCCCTTTTCCTCTGAGGACAGCTTTGCCTTTGCCTCTTCCATGTTCTTTGTGAGGATAGCATTGAGCTCCTCTATCTCCTTGTCAACGTCGATTCTCGGGAAGAGTATCTCGCCCTTGTGAACTGTTACGTTTGCAGGAAGTACGCCGAACTTGCTGAGCTTTTCGTACTCAACATCTGCTGCGGAAGCGCCTATCTGCTCCCATACCTTTGGCATTGTGGAGGGCATGAACGGTGCAAGAAGCGCAGATGTAACACGGATAGCTTCAAGGAGATTATAGAGAACTGCTGCAAGACGGGCTTTCTTTGTCTCGTCCTTGCCCAGCTTCCACGGCTCGGTCTCATCGATGTACTTGTTAGCGCGGTCGACTACCTTGAATATCTCTTCAAGCACCTGCTTCAGCTTGGTCTCGTCGATGTACTTGTCAGTCTCAGCGCAGAGCCCTGTAACTGTTGCCTCAAACTCGTCGTCGATAGCCTCGCGCTCCCTGTCTGTGGGGAGAGTTCCGCCGAAGTACTTGTCAGCCATTGCAACGGTACGTGAAACAAGGTTTCCGAAGCCGTTGGCAAGGTCAGAGTTTATACGGTTTATCATTATTTCGTTGGAGAATAAGCTGTCTGCTCCCAGAGCCATCTCACGGAGGATATGGTATCTTATGGAGTCGCAGCCGTAGCGCTCGCCAAGCACGAAGGGGTCAACAACGTTGCCCAGTGACTTGGACATCTTAACGCTCTCGCCGCCCTTGCTCTGCATGGTGATATAGCCGTGTACTGCAAGGTGCTTAGGCAGTGGGAGCTCCAGAGCCATGAGCATTGCAGGCCAGATGATAGCGTGGAAACGCATGATATCCTTTGCTACCATGTGAACATCGGCAGGCCAGTACTTCTCATAGTCGCTGTGTGCGGAGTTCTCATAGCCGAGAGCTGTGATATAGTTTGAAAGGGCATCGATCCACACGTATACAACGTGCTTGTCGTCGAATGATACGGGTACGCCCCACTTGAATGTGGTTCTTGATACGCAGAGGTCCTCCAGACCGGGCTTGATGAAGTTGTTTACCAGCTCAACAGCTCTTGTCTTTGGACGGAGATAGTCAGTTTCAAGGAGAAGCTTCTCGATACGCTCTGCAAATGGTGACATCTTGAAGAAGTATGCCTCTTCCTTGGCGTACTTGACGGGTCTGTGACATTCGGGACAGCAGCCGTTCTCGTCAAGCTGAGAGTCTGTCCAGAAGCTCTCACAGGGAGTGCAGTACTTGCCCGAGTACTCGCCCTTGTAGATATAGCCCTTGTCGTAGAGAGCCTTGAATATCTTCTGTACCGCCTCTACGTGGTAGTCGTCGGTGGTACGGATATATCTGTCGTATGAGATGTTCATATATTTCCACAGGTTCTTGAACCTGTCAACGATGACGTCAACGTACTCCTTGGGAGTTACGCCCTGCTCGGCAGCCTTCTGCTCAATTTTGAGACCGTGCTCGTCAGTGCCTGTGAGGAACATTACGTCATAGCCCTGCATTCGCTTATAACGGGCGATAGAATCGCAGGCAACTGTTGTATAGCAGTGACCTATGTGGGGATTGCCCGATGGATAATAAATCGGCGTTGTGATGTAAAAGGGTTTCTTTGACATAAAAATCGCTCCAATCTGAGTGTAAAGATTCCGTTTCCGAATGAAAGAAACGGTTATCTTATATTATAACACATATGGTTAAAAAATGCAAGCTTGCGGAAAGACTGCACTATGTCTGTGTTTTTCATAAAAAAGTTTGCAAAAAATCAATAGACAACTGCTGCGAACCGTGATATAATATGTAAAAATACAGCAAAAAGGAGCGTCATTATGAAGTTATCAAAAATACACGCAATTCTCACCGCAGCCTGCCTTACAGCATGCCTTGCACCGGCAGCATTTGAAGCTATCCACGCAAACGCAATATATTACGCATGGACGGAAGCCGAGGACAGCGACTACATCGACGATATCCGCTACGACTTCTTTTCCGACCACGTTGTTGTCAGCCACTGCGAAAAAGGCGGCGATATCGTTATCCCTGCCGAGATAGAAGGACTTCCCGTTACGGATATATTTGACGGAGCATTTTACTCGGATACGATCACCTCTATCGTTCTTCCCGACTCTATCAAATCGCTGAGCAGCCACATGTGTTCAAGCTCTCCCAACCTGAGATCAGTAAAGCTCCCTGCAAATATCACGTCCATACCCGAACACGCATTTTCGGACTGCCGTTCTCTTGAAGAGATAAACATTCCCTCAGGCGTCACAGAAATAGGCAGATTTGCTTTTTTCGGCTGCACCTCACTAAAAAAAATTGATCTTCCAGATGGACTTTTAACTCTTGGTGACAATTGCTTCTGTGACTGCTCTCTGGAATCCGTCACTATCCCCAAGGGCGTTACCGAGCTGCCAAATTGGTGCTTCGGCGGCAACAGCTTCAAGGAGCTCACTATCCCCGAAACTGTCAAAAAGATAGACGGTTGGGCGTTCCATGAGTGCTATAATCTGGAGAAGCTCACCGTGCTCAATCCTCAGTGCGATATCGAATCCCGTCTTGATTTTGTCTTCGGCGGAGGACGCAGAGACGAGAACGGCGAGCTTATAGAGAAAAGAGTTCCATGCACCTGCTACGGCTACAAGGGCTCTACCCTTGAAAAATTGGCAAATGAAAGCACAGCCAAAAGCGCAGGCTTCACCTTTGTTGCTCTTGACGCCGAAAAGACCGTATCACTCGGCGACCCCAACGGCGACGGCAAGATAAACGCCGTTGACGCTTCCATAATACTTTCCAATTATGCAAGATTTTCCACCTCTGACGAAAAGCCCACAGCAGACGAAACAGCCTCCTGCGATGTCAACAAGGACGGCAAGATAAATGCCGTGGACGCCTCCACTGTCCTCACGTACTACGCTTACTGCGCCACAAACGAGGCTGTAGCCTTTGAGGACTTCCTGAAAAAATAAGGGTATATCTGCGAAAAATACACCTGTTGTATCTTGACTTTTTGTGCTTTGTAACGTATAATAAATGTAAATTTATCTACAGATAAGGAGGCATTCCCATGAGATCAATGAAATTATTGGCAGGTGCACTGGCAGGTATGTGCCTTGTATCCGCAAGCTCTGTTTTACTTCCGGCTTCTGCCGAGCAGTCCGACAACTCTATATCAGCTGTTATCGAAAAGATACTTGGCGACCCGTCGGGCGACGGTATCATAAACGCAGTGGACGCTTCGTATATCCTTGAGACCTATTCTGAATATTCAATAAACCTCGGCGAGCTCACAGACGAGATACTTGCCGTATGCGACGTCAACAAGGACGGCGCCGTAAACGCTATGGACGCTTCGTATGTACTTTCATACTACGTTGACCAGTCTATGAACAGCACTGACATCTCCATTGAGGATTTCATCAATAATATCATCAGCGAGGTCCGGAAGTGGAGTGACTTCGATAATAGTACATGGGATCCATGGGCGTCTGATGCGTCGAATCCATGGGATCCTGCAAGCTCAATGGAACCCGGTTACCAGATAGACCCGAACTTTGACTGGAGTTCATGGCTTCCCGAGGATCTCTTGGATGAAGACAATCCGTGGACATGGCCAAATCCGTGGAGTGACCCGAATGATATCGAAAACTGGGGCAGCTGGTACGATCAGCCGCTGCAGGAAATAGACGACAGCTGGTTTGAGGAAACTCTTAATGCTCTCAAAGAGATAGAGGATACCACAAACGAAAATGAATAAACACGAGCCCGCTTCGGCGGGCTTTTTATCGTTATATGCACTTTTTTGTCAAAAATCCCGATATGTAATACAATGTAACAGTTTTTTTTACTTGACATATCTATTGGTATGACTTATAATTGTAATAGCATTTACACAAAAATTTCTCATAGGAGGGATACCGAATGATATGCAAAAAATGCGGCAGTGAAATGCCAGACGACGCTTTATTCTGCACAGAATGCGGAGCTCACCTCGATAAGGAGCCTGCTCCCGATGTACATACCGATGACGAGCCCACCTCTATCCTCCCCCACCTTGAGGAGGTCATAGCAGCCAATGAGGAAACTCTCAGTCTTACCAGCGAGGACGTGGAGCTCCTTAACGACGAGCCCACGGAGATACTCAGCTCCTCCGAGACTATAGAGCTCCCCGAGCCCGAGCCGGTATCAGAGCCAGAGCCCGTGACCGAGGTCTTTACCGCTCCCAAGCCTGTGGCTGAGGAAAAGCCGCAAAAGCCTGCGGAGTTCCCCAAGCAGGAGGCACCCGCTGCTCCCGCAAATAATAACGGCTTCAACGACAACAGCAGCACCATGAAGATACCCGTACAGCCTCAGCAGTACGGCTCTAACAGCAACAGCAATCAGTCTACAGGCAATTCTCCTGTACAGAGCAGCATTGCTCCGCCACCTCCCATACCGCCTGTGCAGCCTGCTCCCGCACCTGCACCAGCTCCTGCTCCCACACCTATGCCTCAGCAGGAAAACAAGCCCAAGGCACGCAAGAAAGTGGGCGGCGGACGTATCTTCGGAGCTTCTCTCGTGACTATATTCACTATGCTTTTCCTGCTGGCGTTCAGTCTTACCCTTGCGGTAAAGATAGGCGCTAACGGCAGCGTTATCAGCAAGAGAGCCGAAAAGCTCAACGCAGAAACTACTCTCACAGCCCAGTTCGACGGCAAGGAGCTGTCAAAGACCCTCTATGATTCCATGGGCTTCCGCACAGCTACAAGAGGAGCTGCTGACGAGGCAGGCTTCAAGAGATACATGTTGAATACAGACTTCCGCGAGTACGCAGGAAGAACAGCCAAGGGCTATCTCGACTACATCATCGACGGCAAGGGCGGCGACCCGTCCATTACTGCCGAGGACTTCGTGAACGACTTCATCAGAGCAAACAAGAACGCAGTTGTCAATGAGTTCGAGTACGAGCTCAAAGACGACGAATATGAGCTCATCGAGAAGAATCTGGAAAAGGACAATTTCAGCGACACCATGAGCGTCAGGGAGTGGAGCAGAAAGATAGGCTTCGACGTGGACAAGTGCAGCTATGCTTTCTCATTCATCACTATCGGTATCCTCGGAGGTCTTGTGATCCTGTTCCTTATCTGGACCGCTGTTATAGTGGACAAGCGCGCAAAGCACGTTACAGGCTTCTTTGCGACCTCTTTCAATGTTGTGGGATTACTGGTGTTCTTATCGGGACTTGCTATCCTTATCGGTTCCGCTATCGCATTCACATTCACACACAAGGCTGTATACTACCTGACAGAGAGCCTGCTCCTGCCGTTTACAGTTATGCTTCTGATAATTGGTGCTGCGGAGCTCTTCCTCGGATTCATTTTCAGAAAGTCAAACAAGGCTATCAAGAAAAAGGCTAAAAAGGCAGCCGCTGCTGCTGCAGCTAACAAATAATAACTAAGCCCGAAAGCACATAACTTTCGGGCTTGCTTTATTGTGATATGTAGGGACGCCCAATGGGCGCCCCTACAAGCTAACGGCTAACGGCTAATGGCTAAATAGACACATATTCGGTATCGGTGTTCAGCGGCTTCAGATACTCATCGATACGCTGACGGGATATGTTGTCGCCTATGACTATGAGTACGGGCTGTCCCTCTGCAACACGGGACAGCTCTGTCTTTTCACGGGTAGCGTTTATTTTCAGCCATCCGACCTCCGCAGGGAGCGCTCCCTTGATGCGGAATATCCTGCCGCAGCTCTCGTCTGCGAATATCTCGGCAATAAGGTGCTCCACCTTATCCTGCGGAATGGCGATATGCATGAAGTAGTGAACGGAGCTCTCAATATCCTCGGGGCTGAACTTCTTAACGTAGCTCGAACCGCGGTAGCCTGCGCCGCCAAGAAGCCTGTAATCATCGTCTGTAAGGCTCTCCCAGTCCTTTGCAAAAACGTCGCGGAACGCAAGTCTGCGGTCACAGCGTATATCCTCAAGGGCTGAGTTCACATGGTCAAGTACGGACTGCACAAGGCTGTCCTCTGCTTCTCCGCGGAGCTTGCTTATTACCAGCTTTCCGCAGCATGCCGCCTGGGAGCCGAGCAGGTACTCCATCTGCGGAGAGAGCTGCTGCTCCATTTCTCCGTCGGCAATAGTGAGGATACTTCCTATCTCAAACCAGTTGTCCAGCGGCGGATCGTGGAGTATATCGAAGAACTCGTCCATGTCGAATATGCCCGAGGGCTCAACGATAACGCGGTCAAAATGCTGCATACCGAGAGATATGAGCTGGGTCTTGAAGCGCCGTCTGTGGCAGTCCGCGTCGCAGCCCCCCGCTATCATTTCAAGGCGGCAGCCCTCCTCTTTCAGCTCCTGCAGCATGAGCATGTCTATATTCACAGCGCCGAAGTCGTTTTCCAGTATGGCGATGCTCTCGCCTCTGCTCATGCAGTGCCGTGCGTATTTCAGCAGGAATGTGGTCTTTCCCGAACCGAGTATTCCCGTTATAAGGTCAATCCTTGTCATTTTATGAAGCTCCTGTGTGTTATTTGTCTGAGGGCGATATTGTTATTGTGTATGTGCCGCCCCTGAGATATGCAGGATTATCTGCGGGATCTTCCTTAGAGCTGGACAACATATCATTTTCCCAAAATGCACTTGGCGTATAATCAGGTCCCGCATGGAAATCCGAGATCTGCACTTTCAGTCCCGTATCCACGGTCATATCGCCGTTTTCGTCGTACCATGCAAAGCCCTCAACGCTGCCGTCGATGATGTTCCTGTAGTTAAGACCTCTTGTGCCCGGGTAGAACATTCCGCCAAGATTCACAAGCCGCAGCACACGCTGCTTTTCGTCGCTGACATCATAGTGAGGACTGTTTATGCTGTACTTGAACTCCATGCCGAATGCGTCATTCGACACCTCTGCGTCACAGTGCAGGATACGGACTCCGCCCTTTTTCGTGAACAGGGCATTGTGGTTGCCCTGCCAGCCATAAACCTCATTATTGGCTTCTCCCGTCACAAACTCAACTATGAAGTACTCGCTGAGCCAGTCGTCCTCCTGCTTTTTCGGTATGACGATGCAGGAGGGCTTCTGCTGTGAGGAGCTCAGAGTAAATGTCTGCTCGCCCCCTGTATAGACCTGTATGTCGTCATCTGCTATCCAGCCCAGCATGAGTTTTGAAAAAGCGGACAGGTCGCCGCTGCCCTCGTCCATGAGCTCCACACCTGCTTCGCCTTCCATTCCGCCGTTGCCGTTATCCTTGTCCTTGTCAAGAACGTAATAGTCCGTAAGTCCCATAGCATGGCAGAGCTCGTGAGCTAATTTGGCATTGTTGCCTGCACGCTCCTGATTCCAGAACGGACTCACGCAGTAGCTGCCTACCGTTATGCCGTCATAGCTGTTGCTGCCGTAATACTTCGCAGAAAAAGGCCACCAGTCAGGCATTTTGTCGCCGTCGTTGTCAACAGACGCCAGTCTTTCGGAAACCACTATCATCATGGAGTCCAGCACAGAATCATCGTTGACATCATAGGCACTGTAATCCAGCTCGTCTTCGAATGCCGCCATTATCTCCTCCACCAGCTCCTGAGCGTTGTTGCTGACGTATTCCTCGGCAGGCTTCTGTGCGGTATAATCAATAACGTCAAATTCAAGGTTCAGCTTTCCGTAGGACGCGCGGTCAAAATAAGCAGGTATGCTCTCCAGCGGATAGGCAAGGTCATTCTTGTTTTCCTCGCCGAAGCAGTGCTCCTTAACCGTTTCCGCAAAAATACCCGAAAAGAATACATCATCGGGGAAGCATACTGCAAACACGGGGATACGGCAGCTTCCGACACTTGGCAGTGTGGGCTCCAATGCGCTTACGTGAGCTTCTGCCCCAAGTCCTGTCATACTTGTGAGGAGCAGCCGCCTGAGCTCCACAAGGTCGAACATATCCAGCCTGTTATCCTCGCATAGATCAGCTGTTTCCCAGTGTTTCAGCTTTATTTTCCCGTTTCCCGACAGCCACCTCTGAAGCAGCACCAGATCGGCGATACTCTGTCGCTTGTCGCCGTTGACGTCGCCCCTCAAATGCTGAGGTGAGGTGTATTCGCTTACAGGCTTTATAGCATGGTTCGCTGCAAATATACGGCTATACTTCTCCATGAATCCGTCATAGCTCTCGTCGGGCAGATACACAGCGACTTCATCGCTGCAATTGTACATAAATGACAGTGGGTCGTAGCTCCAGTCGGGATTCCCACCCCATTCACTGTTTTGTTCTATGGCTTTGGTGCTCTCCAGAACAATGCTTTCCAGATGATCGCACTGCATAAAAGGTATGATCATCTCCGAGACATTTTTCGGGATAGTTATGGTCTCAAGGCAGTTATTGTGCGCAAAGGCTCCGTCGCCGATATATTCAAGAGACTCGGGCAGACAGAATGTAGGTATCTCAGTCTCCGCAAAGGCAGCTTCCCCTATCTTCATCAAGCCCTCGGGCAGTTCAACCGCAGCAAGCTCCTCGGCATGGCAAAAGGCATACTGATCTATCACCTTTACGGTATCAGCCACCTTATAGCGCCTGTCGGTCTTTCCCTGAGGATAGCGCACAAGCCTGTCCATAGCCTTGCTGTAGAGAACTCCGTCCACCGAGCAAAGATAGGGATTATCCTCAGCAGTATAATAAGCTGCGGCGGAGCAGTCTTCCGCATAAACAGTCCTGACTGTATCGGGCAGGCTGACCGATGTTATGTTCTTGTTGCTGACAATGTAGACCTCTGTTACCGCCCTGCCATCATGTTCCGCAGGTACAGCTACATCACCCGAACAAAAGCTGTCCAGCACAAAGGTATAATCGTCGCTGTATTCCATGCTGACTGCATCTGAGCCGACGGCAGGCTGTACCAGCATCGCCGCGGCTGCCGCTGCTGCAATAAGTCTGCTCATAGTATCACCTCTTTGTCTTAGTGAGTAGAGAGTAGAGAGTAGTAAGTAGTAGGGAACGGCGCCCCTACTACTCTCTGCTTTCTACTCACTACTTACTTAAATCAAAATTTTGCTCTGCAAAATTTTGATTTGATCTTACATTTTATAAAAGTCGTTCTTTGAAAAGGCTATGGTGAACTCGGTATAGCTGCCCTGCTCCGAGGTCACGGATATGGTGTGTCCGAGACGCTCGCAGAGGCTCTTCACGATGTACAGTCCCATACCCGTGGACTTTGCGTAGGAGCGCCCGTTCTCGCCTGTGAAGCTCTTATCGAACACTCTGCTTATGTCCCTTTCGGGTATGCCGATACCGTTGTCGCGGAAGTGCAGCAGCACTCGGTCGGAAAGCTCCTCTGCGCTTATGCGCATTACTATGTCCCGACCCTCAACTGTGTATTTAAGGCTGTTTGCAATGAACTGTCCCAGTATGAATTCCAGCCATTTTCCGTCAGTCATTACACTTACGTCAAGTCCCTCTGTCTCAATTGAAGCTCCTGCAAGCTGAATGTCCTCGCGGTTTTTCAGAGCAACATTTGACACTGTGCGCTTCAGTGAGTTCTCCTTGATGATGTAGTCCTTTTCGGCACTCTCCGAGCGTGCGTAATACAGCACCTGATCGGTATAGCCGTCTATGCGGCGGAGCTGTTCGAGGAACTTCTCACCCAGCCTGTCGCTGTGATTATGCGCCATGAGCTGCAAGCTCGCCACAGGCAGCTTCACCTCATGCACCCACATCTCGATGAACTCGCGGAAGTCAGCGGAGCTCCGCTGATACTTCGACACCTCCTCGCACATGGCTTTGTGAGCCTGACAAAGTACATCATAGGTGAGCTCGCCCTCTAAGAAGCCGGGCTTCTGCACCATTTCGTGGATAAGGTATTTTTTGTCAAGCAATTCAAGCTTGCCCATAAGGTCGGTGTAAAAATGCCTTTTGCGGAAGAAGCCCACAAGCTCCTCGGATATTAAAAACAGAATGAATATAACGGCAATAAATGTCACAAGCTGACCGCTGACCCTGTACGCCGACAGAAACAGCAGCATAAGCCCGAAGGACAGGGCTGCAATAGCGTAAAACCACAGCCTGTCGCGGATATAGTCACGGAATCTCATCTCAGTATGTACCCCTGCTTCTTGCGTGTTTCGATAGCGTCCTCGCAGCCAAGGTCTGCAAGCTTTGAACGCAGGCGGCTTATATTCACGGTGAGGGCGTTGTCGTTGACGAATTCGTCATTGTCCCAGAGAGCGGTCATCAGCTCGTCACGGGTGACGATATTGCCCTGTCTGTCCAGCATAAAGCGGAATATTATCATCTCGTTCTTGGTGAGGATAAGCTCACGGCTGCCGTCAGTAAGACAGCCCTTTGCGTCGTTTACCTGCAAGCCGTTATAGGTCTGCACAGAAGTCGAAGCTCCTGCCGCACGTTTCAGTACAGCGGATATCCTCAGCAGGAGTATAGTGGGATTGTAGGGCTTGGTGATATAGTCGTCAGCGCCGTAGCTCATGGAGAGCACCTCATCAGTCTCCGATGTGCGGCTGGTGACCATTATCACGGGAGTATCAGTCTCTTTGCGTATCTCTTTGAGAAGCTGCTCCCCATTTAGGTCGGGGATATTTATGTCCATGAGGATAAGGTCGGGCTTTGCGGCGAGTATCTTCGCCTTTGAGTCTGTGAAGTCCGTAAGGTACTCGGCTTCGTAGCCCGAATTGCGCAGGAGCTCCGCAAGCTCCTCGCGGATAGACCTGTCGTCCTCGACAATGAAGATCTTGCTCATATTTCACCTCGTTAATTGTTATTGTATCAATTATACCATAAACAAGCAGATAAAACAAGCCTGTAGGGGCGCCCTTTGGGCGTCCGCGAGTGTCTATGAAATTAAGACGGGCTGCCAAAGGCAGCCCCTACAGCGCGGAGCCCTCGCCGCCTTGCCACGTTGACGCTTGTTTCACTCGCTCACAATCATCAATGTCGTTACTCGTACATCGCTTACAGCACTTCTTTATTGGCGCGCTTTTAAGGGCGCCCCTACACTCTCAACTCTCAATTCTCAACTCTCAACTAAAAAAGGGCGGAATATCCGCCCTTTCATTACTCTTCTGTTTCTTCCTTTTCTTCGGGCGGGAGCTTCTCCACGCGACAGACCTCGATACGGTGGTGCTTTACCTCCACCACATTGATGTGAAGTCCACCTGCTTCAAGCTCCAGCTGTGTGCCGTCCTTGGGTATCTCCCCAAGCTTCGCTATGACGTAGCCGCCGAAGGTCTCGTACTTGTCCGCAGGAAGCGTTACCTCCAGCTCCTCGCATACGTCGCTGAGTGAGCTGATACCGGGAACTGTCCACTCGGTATCGCTTATCTTTTCGAGCCTTACAGCAGGCTCGTCCTCGGGGTCGTCGGCGAAATCGCCCACAAGCTCCTCAACAAGGTCGGTAACGGTGATAATACCGCTCATGCCGCCGTACTCGTCAACAACTATGGCGAAGTGGTCTGCGCCCCGCTGCTTCATCTGGTCGAAAAGGCGGTCAGCCTTCATGTTCTCGTGTACAAAGCAGGGCTCGCGGACAGCCTTTGCCATGATATTCTCACGGCTCTTGTCCTCAAGTCGGAAGTAGTCCTTTGCATTGAGCACGCCTATAACGTTGTCCACGCTCTCGCCGCATATAGGGAATGCCGAGTGACGGGTGCGGTGGATAGTTTCCTCCCACACGCTTATATCGTCGTCGCTCCACAGCACGTCCACGTCTGTACGGTGAGTGCAGACCTGCTCCGCAGTCATATCGTCAAAGGCGAACACGTTTTTGATTATGCGGTTCTCGTCCTCGTCGATAGTTCCCTTTTCAGCACCTGCGTCGGACATCATGAGTATCTCTTCCTCGGTAACGGTATCGTCGTCGCTGTCGGGGTCAATGCCCATAAGGCGGAGTATACCGTTTGCGGAAGCGTTCAGCAGCCATACCAGCGGTGCGAAAAATGCTGCCACGAAGCTTACTGTGCCGCTCATGGCAAGAGCAATCTTCTCGGGGTCCTTCATTGCAAGGCGCTTGGGTACCAGCTCGCCGAATACCAGTGTAAAATAGGAAAGTATCAGTGTGATAAGAACTACGGACACCTTCTTGATAACAGCCGCAGGTATGCCGATGCCTGTTTTCACTATTACAGATGTGAGGAGCTCAGAAAAGCTGTCTGCGGCAAATGCCGCACCTATGAAGCCTGCAAGTGTGATAGCCACCTGTATAGTTGCAAGGAATCGTGTGGGCGTATCGGTAAGCTTTTTCAGTCTCGCGGCTTTTTTGTTGCCGCTGGCGGCAAGCTTTTCAAGCCGCACGTCGCTTGTGGAGATGACCGCCACCTCCGTACAGGCGAAAAGCGCATTAAGCGCGATAAGTACGATTTGCAGAATTATCTGCCCTAACATATTCATATCCTCCGTTAAATCATATCCTTATTTGTCTATAACCTCATAAAGGCACAGCCTAACACAAACGATAGTGCAGACCATGCCTTGATATCACATATTTAACGAAGTATGTTCCGTAATTATAAGGATTACTGCCGTCAGGGGCACCGTCCATTATGATTTTCATCTCCTGTTCTGTGTAAATATAATAGTATTATAACATATAATTGTGAATAAATCAAGATGCGCGGCTTAATTTAGTGAACAGTGCACAGCGATTTGCAGGGAGCGGTGTTTTCGTTTATCGCTCTGCCGAGCACTGTATAACATTCATTTCAATGCCATGTACACTTTTCCCCCGATACTTGACAGTTTTCTGCATTTGTGCTATACTAAATAACTGTGAAAACCATATGCACATATATTGCGCAAGGGCTCTGAAATTCGTTTGTGTAACGGTTTCAGAGGCTTTTTATGTTATGGAAAGATCATCAAAACGTATTTTATGTTGATAATCGATCAAGATCAAGGTGGTATTATATGAATAATGTTGTAACAGACGGTGTCGGGAGTAATATTACGGACACAAAAGCAGCTGCGAAGGCGCAGAAGCCTGCTGCTAAAAAGAGAGACTCCAATCTGGAGCTTTTCCGTATAATCACAATGCTGCTTATCATAGCACATCATTTTGTGGTGAATTCAGGTCTTAAAGATATGGACGGACCTATCAGCTCTTCACCGTTCACATTCAATTCCCTGTTCCTTCTTGTATTCGGAGCGTGGGGCAAGATCGGGATAAACTGTTTTGTGATGATAACAGGTTATTTCATGTGTAAAATGAATATAACAGCCAAGAAGTTCGCAAAACTGTTCTGTGAAGTGATGTTTTACAGGATTGTGCTGCAGATGATATTCTGGATAAGCGGATATGAACCTTTTTCAGTTGTGAATTTAGTTCTGACGCTCATTCCGATAACCGATCTGACACAGGACTTTACGCAGTGTTTCCTCATTTTCTTCCTGTTCATACCGTTTCTGAACACACTTATCAGCCATATAAGTGAAAGGATGCATATAGGTCTCATATTCCTCTGCGGACTGACATACGTCCTTCTCGGCACAATAAGAGGCGGTCCGTTCGCTGTAGATATGAACTATGTATCATGGTTCATGGTGATATATGTCATTGCGTCATATTTCAGGCTGTATCCCAAGAAATGGACCAACAATACAGCACGCTGCGGAGTCCTTTTCTTCCTGTCCGTGACCGCCGCTGCTCTGAGCGTGATCGGATGCACAGCTGCAGGAGAAAGATTCGGCAGGTTCGCACCTTATTATCTTGTAAGCGATTCCAACTCGTTCCTTGCACTGATCGCGGGAGTATTTGCATTCCTGTTCTTCAAGAATATAAAGATCCCATACAACAGGTTTATCAATACGATAGCTGCATCTTCTTTCGGTGTTTTACTGATACATACTCACAGTGATTCCATGAGGCAGTGGCTTTGGGGAGATGTGCTTGACAACGTAGGACATTTCAGCGACAAGCTGATGCCGCTGTATGCGATATGCAGTGTTATTGTGATCTTTGCAGTTTGTACAGTGATCGATATTCTGCGCATCAATTTACTTGAAAAGCCTTTTTTCAGATTCTGGGACAAAAAAGAGAGCGGTTGGACAGAAAAGATAAAGGGTTTCGCAGACAGGATATTCAGGAAAATGGATATAGAGTAAAAACCGACGGAGCGCACAGTATGCGCCCACATAAATATGTTTTTAAGGGACGCCCAATGGGCGTCCCTGTATTTTAATTCTAAATTCACGGGCGCCGAAAGGGCGCCCCTACAAATAAGGGGCGCGATTTTATCGCGCCCCCGTTGATTTACTGCATTGTTACCATAAAGCATACGCTCTTTCCCGGCTGGTTCATAACATGTATCTTGAACTTATGCTTATCAATTACGGATTTCGCAATTGCAAGTCCAAGTCCGTAGCCGCCTGTGGAGCGGTTTCTCGAAGCATCGCTGCGGTAGAATCTCTCGAATATCTTCTCAGTATCCTCTTCCTTGATGCCCTCGCCTGTGTTGTATACCGAGAACAGCTTTCTGTCGCCCACTCTCTTCAGTGCTACCCTTACGGTACCGCCGTCGTTGGAGTACTTCAGAGCATTGTCGATGAATATTGCAGCCATCTGCTTGATGTGCTTTTCGCTTCCGCTGAGCATTATATCATCCTCAACGTTGACCTCGAACTTCTTGTTGCTCTCAAACGCCTGACACTCAAAGGGCAGTGCGGTGTTGATTATCGCCTTGCTGAGATTGAAGTACTTGCGCTCGATATCAGTGGTATTGTTCTCCAGTCTTGTCAGGTTGAGCAGGTCGTTTACCAGTACGCTCATACGGTCGGTCTGCGCCTTGATATAGTCAAGCCACCTGTTGGGACCTATCTCACCCGAAAGTACATCTGCGTTTGTGGATATAACTGTAAGAGGAGTTTTCAGCTCGTGGCTCGCATCGGAAACGAACTGCTTCTGCTTGTCGAATGCGACCTTGATAGGCTGAATGCTTCTCTTGCTGAGGAAGTAAGCCAGTACAGAAAGAATGACCAGCGCAATAGAGCCAATTATAACAGTTGTACGCTTGAGCTGTCCAAGCATTTCCATTTCGTAGCTCTTGTCGGTGAGAACTATGATAGTGCCGTTTGATTTGTCCTCCTTATAGAACTGATAGGAGTTTATCATATCAGTATCGTCGCCGTTTTCAAGAATGGCTGTGATGTACTTCTGAGCGTTCTCTGAGCTTATCTTGTCATTGTAAAGAGTATCGAGATACTCGCCCTTTGTATCAGCCATGAGTACAAAGTAATCGATATAGCCCAGTGTCTTCGGGATAGGCTCTACCCTTGAATAGGACATGGGTGCAGGCTCTGCCTTGGAAGCCTCTGCTGTTGAGGGAGCTGTCTTTTCGCTGTTTGAAAGGACAGTAAAGCCGTCCAGCACTGTATCTCCGTTATAAACGGTATTTGTGAGAGTATACCCGCCGTCTGCTCCGAAGCTCTGGGACTCGGCAATGAGCTCGTCATCATTTTCTTCGTCCTGCTCCTGAGCATCTTCACCGTCGCTGTAGCGCTTATAGCTCTGTTCGTTCTCGTATACCTTAACGCCCTTTTTGTTGTCGGGCTCCTTGCTGTACATCTTGGGAGTTCCGCTGTCGCCTGTGTTCCACTGAGTCCATGGGTTCCACGGGTTCATATTGTTCCACGGGTTCCACGGATTGGTCGGGTTCCACGGGTTCCACGGGTTCCACGGGTTATTGGGGTCACCGTTGTTGTTATTGCCGCCCTGCTGCTGTCCCCAGTTATTCCAGTTCTGCTGACCGCCGTTATTGTTCCAGTAATCGTTCCAGTATTTTTCCCAGTCCTGCTGATTCCAGTTGCTCCAGTCCTGCGGCTGTTGCTGCTGTTGCTGCTGCCACCATGCGTTCCAGTCAAACTCTTCAGTGGACGAGGGTGCCTGAGTTTCGGGAGCCTGAGTCTCTGGAGCCTGTGTCTCCGCAGGCTGAGCCTCCTCGTGGTGCTCCTCATGGTACTCGGGCTCGTCGGGAGTATTCTGCTCTACGGACTCTGTGTTCTCGTCAGTTGAAGGAACTGCACCTGTTGTCTCTGCCTGCTTTGTAGTCGGATCGGCAGATGAAGAAGTCGTGGCAGTCTCTGTAGTAGTTGGCTTTGCCTGAGATTCCGCGGGCTTCGGCGGAGGCACATCGGCCTTTTCGTGTCTTTCATTCTTGGGCTCGGCGGGCTTGGTATAAGTAAATGTGGAATTCTTGTCATTATACTCGATACCTGCCGCTATCTGCATGAGCACTTCCTTGGACTGTCCTCGCATGACCTCCTTGGTGATAACGTTTATAGAACCGATAAGTGCAATGAAAACAGCCAGGAGAATACTTACGATCATTGAGAAAAGCTTCATCTGCGCTTTTCTGAACATACGATCATGAGGTTTCCTTAACATTGCGTCATTCCTCCTTCATCATTCAAGAGAATAGCCTATACCTCTTGCAGTCTTGATCTGAACAGGAGCAGATATTACCGAGAGCTTCTTTCTGAGGAATGAGATGTATACCTCGATGTTGTTGTACTCAACATCGCTCTCATAGCCCCATATCTTCTCGATTATCCTCTCCTTGGGAAGTATCTGGTGTGGATTGGATATGAGGAGCTCCATTATCTGGTACTCCTTCAGTGAGAGCTTAACATCGCTGCCCTTCCACATTACCGAGCAGGTGTTCTTGTTAAGCTCAAGACCGTTATAGTCAAGTCTGTTCTCGTCAACTATCTCGCCCTTTCTTCTGGTGAGGGCTCTTACACGCGCAAGGAGCTCACCCGTAACGAAAGGCTTTGTGAGGTAGTCGTCCGCTCCGCAGTCAAGACCGTTTATCTTGTCCTCGATCTCGCTTCGTGCGGTAAGCAGAAGAACAGGCGTATGTATATGCTCGCGGCGGAGATTCCTCAGCACCTCCATACCGTTCATGCCCGGGAGCATGATGTCCAGTATGATGCAGTCATAAACTCCCGTAAGAGCATTATCAAGCCCGTCGACTCCGTCATAGACAGTATCAACGTTGTACATATTTCTTTTCAGTATTTCCGACAGAGCGTCGGCAAGCTGTATCTCGTCCTCGACAACGAGAAGTCTCATACAAATACCCCCTTGAATATCCGCATTCGGGCACGGTATATATCTGTGAGAGCGGACACCTTTCCACTCTACTTATATTATAGCACAAAATATTGAAATAAGCTTAAAGATTTTTAAGTTTAATAAATTGATTAGGAAAAAAATCAGCGATTTTTTTGTGCACATCAACAGTTTTGCTTTTAAATTGCCAGTAGGCGTTGACTAACCTATAAATTTGTGATATGATTGTTTACACAGACGGGTGAAAATAATTTACTGTTTTTACTCATTATATAGAAAATATATAGGTTCATATGTTTAAGATGGGAGGGGCAAAGATATGTTATCACCTATAGAACGAAAAAAGGCAGGCTTTCCTCTGCTCACATCTCACGCTGCTGAGATGAAAAAATACGCGGAAGTGTACAGCCTCTTCGTTGATAAGGGCTACTCCAAGGAACTGTGTGAGGCTTATGCCGACGCTTTCATCGACAATGTCAAGAAACCCACAGACTTCGATATAATCCAGATAGCATCTCTTTACGATCGTATCCACGATAATAAGACAGCTTACTTTTATCTTGAAAAGCTTATAGATAAAAAGCTCAGCGGCGACGAGAAATTCGGCTACTGCACCGAAATGCTCAGCACCATAAGCAAAATCGGCAACTGGCGTGAAGCCGAGGACTTCCGCACACAGAACATAAGCTTTTTGCAGAAGTACTGCAGCAAGACCTGTTTAAAGCGTCAGGCAAAGCTCTACATATCCCTCGCACTTGCAGACTGTGCCGCAAAAAGCTACACTCAAGCGCTGAAGCTGCTGAAATTCGGCTACAAGCCACAGGGCAGGAACGACTCCATGCTGCTTGAGATATTCATTACAAGCGTGTATATCTTCGCAAAAGCAGATGACGTGGAGGGTCTTGAGGGCGCTCTCGCAAACGCCAACGGCTGTCTGAAGCTCTTCAAGGATTTTGATTTCTCATGGCAGGAGGAGTACTACCGCCAGAGGATCAAGGACGCCTCTCAGGGCATTATCTGAAAAAATCACAGGCTCCGGGTTCAGACCCGGAGCTTTTTATGCCTCCGTCACTGAAAATTTTTGATTAAATGATAAAAAAATATCAAAAATATTCAAAATCTCCTGAAAATATTTCACCTGACAATTTTATATTATTTTTAACCATAGCAAATTCGGTCAGTTCACAGTTCAATACATCATGTACGTTAAAAGATGTTGTAATCGTGCTATAATTTTTAGCACAGCCTAAAGCAACGTATCTACGATGTTTTGTCAATGCGATTTTTGTTCTGACCGTCAGTCAGCAGTATATTTTTATTTTTATGGCTAAAAACAAATTTGATAAAATTAATAGTTTAGTTCATAATTACTTAATATAAAATATAATACTAATTTTAGCAATATAGTGCTAATTTTGAGCAATATAATCAATTGAACTTCTTGCCGCCATGCTTTATAATACAATTGTTGGTAGAAAAACCGCCGAAAAATCGGCTTTCTCTACCGCCACATAATTTCAACAGATTTTTATGTGTCCTGTAACAAAATCGGCAAGTATGTCTTTCTTTGCTTGATCCGGTATCAAACTCCGCCGGATCCTCGGTTTCACCAATTCGATCCAGCACACATCGGACTTATTTCAACTGCTATTAAACATTAATGCCTATAATATGTTTAATCGCCTAAAGCAGTTCGCACATCGCTTGAAACGACTCAGCAAGCATGATATTACAGCAAGAAGATATATGGCACTACGGATTTTGTGCCTGCCGTATGACAAATGCGTATAGAGGGTGCGCATGCGTCAACTCAATAGCGACCTTGATTGGCTTTTTGAGAGGGTGTCAATGAAGGTCGTTATTCTTTTGCAATCTTGTTCTATACCTATATATAAAAGGCTGCCGAACGGCAGTCTTTTTTCGTGCTCAGGTTATTTATTGCATTATTGGCGGAACGGCGAGGGTGACTCCCTGTAGTACAGGGAGATGTCAGCGGAGCTGACAGAGGGTCGCGGCGCCTGTTGGGCGCCGTTCCCTACAGTCGGTCATTTGCAGTTTTACGGAGATTGACGGGCGGATAATATCCGCCCCCTACTATGGACAACTGATCGCTCACATGAGCTCCTTGAAAAAGTCACACTCGTCGGCATTAGCCTGTGCGGCAAAC
Source organism: Ruminococcus flavefaciens AE3010 (assembly GCF_000526795.1). Taxonomy (NCBI): domain Bacteria; kingdom Bacillati; phylum Bacillota; class Clostridia; order Eubacteriales; family Oscillospiraceae; genus Ruminococcus; species Ruminococcus flavefaciens. The sequence continues at coordinate 2,686,400 of NZ_JAGT01000001.1, read as the reverse complement.
TCGGACTTTACATCACAGTGGAAAACGTGTCCGAGAGGATGTGCCTCGTCGCCGTAAAGCTTGTACTTGTACTTCACGCCCACTTCGTCGAGTCTCTCCATAAGAGCAGGAGCCTCGTCACGGAGGAAGTCCTCATTGGCTGTCATTATGTAGCAGGGCGGGAAGCTCTCATTGGCAAGCTTTACTATATTGAGCTTTCCCAGTAATGCAGGGTAGTCCTCTTTTTTGAGGAAGTCTTTAAGTGACTTGACCGTGCCCGTATCCTCTATCCTGTATATTCCGCAGTTGAGGGCAATTCCCTTGAATTTCAGTCCCTCGGGAACTGTGAACGGGTACATCTTTGCGTACTCCTTATCCGCGCATATGCAGGCATAAATGGCAATGCCCATTGCGCCTGCGGAGTCTCCCACAGCAAAGAGATCATCAAGGTCAAAGCCGTACTCCTCCGCATTCTTCATGACCCACCCAAACACCATGTTGGTGTCCTCAAACTGCGCAGGGAAACGGTGCTCAGGAGCAAGTCTGTAGGAGTAGTTCACTACCGCAAAGCCGTGCTTGGCAAGCTCCATGCAGTAGAACTGGTAGACCTTCTTGTCGCCGTATACCCAGCCGCCGCCGTGGAAGCTGACTATAACAGGCAGCTTTCCGCTGAGTGCCTTGGGACGGTATACGTCCAGCACATGCCATGTGTCGTCAGTGCCGTACTTTATATCGTCAAAGCGCTCTATCTCAGGTGGAGTAGTCAGTCCCGCATCGCGCTTTGCGTCGCTCTCTTCACACATTTTTCTGAATATCTTGCTTCGTATTGACATTATTCTTTTTTCCTTTCATGTTACTGTTTTTCCAGTTTTTTCAGTTTTTTTCTCATGGTGCTGCGGCGTTCTGCCACAGCTTTTTTATTTATGATATAAACGCCGTCTTTCACTTCGAGCACGTCTCCCTCACGCGCTTCCTCGGGAAGCATCTCACGGGGGACGTTTTTCATTCCGCTTTCCGTTTCAAGTACAGCGTATTCACCTTCAAACCTGTCTATGACTGTCATGGTCGTTACCTTTCCCGAGCTATCTTTATGTCAGAGCCGTCAGACTCCGCAATTACAGTGCCGCTGACGTCGGTACGGCACACCATATCCGCATATTTCTCCAGCCTTTTCAGGGTACTGTCGTGAGGGTGTCCGTAGGGATTGTCCCTGCCGCAGGAGATAACGGCTATCTTCGGACGGATAATGTCCAGAAACTCCTCCGTGGAGGAATAGGTGCTGCCGTGATGCCCCGCCTTGTAGAGCATGACCCTTTGCAGCCTGCCGCCCTGTATCATAGCCTCTTCGGACTCCGCCTCGGCGTCTCCCGTGAACAGGCACCTGTTATCGCCGTGAGTCAGCATGAACGCTATGGAATAGTTGTTCATGTCCTCGTAAAAGCTGCCCTCGGGAGCTATTATCTCTGCCTTTGCACTGCCTATATCAAGCACCTGTCCCACATACGCCTCTTTTACGGGAACGTGCTTTGCTGCACAGCTGTCAAGAAATCGCTCATAGAACACCGTAGTTGGTATCTGCTCGTCGGGGATATGTGGTATGAGCACCTCTCCCACGTCAAAAACATCGATGATATTGTACATGCCGCCCATATGGTCGGAGTGAGGGTGGGTGGCGATCACATAGTCCAGCCGCCCCACACCAAGCCCGCGGAGGTAGTCCTCCACCTTATAGGAGACCTCGTTCTCGCCGCAGTCCACCAGCATGGTAACGCCGTTGGCGGCAATGAATGTGCAGTCCCCCTGCCCCACGTCAATGAAGTGCATGACCAGCTTGTCCTCATTTGGGAATGTATGCTTTGGCTTGCGGAAGTACCGCCAGCCTATAAACAGCAGAACAGCTGCCGTTATCAGCAGCCATAAAAGGTTCAGTGCTTTCTTTTTCCGTTCTGCCCGTTCTTTTTCCCGTTTTTCTGCCAGCTCGCGGAGGTACTGTTTTTGCTGCGAGCTGAGCCTGTACTTCTCTCCTGCTGCCTCGACGAAGCTTTCCGTGTCTTTGAAGTATTTTGCCACGACTTGTCACCGCCTTTTCGGGGAGTATTGCTCTGTCCGCGGCTGTCGTCCGCCACAAGGCATTTCGGCGAAGTACCGATAAGGTCGCGGCGTCCCGCAGCTTTGAGAGCTTCCAGTACTATCTCCCTGTTCTGAGGGCGGAAGTATTGGAGCAGAGCTCGCTGCATAGCCTTTTCCTTGGGAGTTTTCGGCACGTAGACCTTTTCCATTGTGTAGGGGTCAAGCTCCGTATAGAACATCGCCGTGGATATAGTTCCGGGAGTTGGATAGAAGTCCTGCACCTGTTCGGGACGTATCTTGTTATCCCTGAGGAAGAGTGCAAGGTCAATGGCTTCATTCAGTGTGCTTCCGGGGTGTGAGGACATGAGATAGGGCACAAGGTACTGCTCCTTGCCCATGCTCTTTGTTACCTCGTAAAAGCGCTTCTGGAAGCGCTTGTAGGCTTCGATATGTGGCTTGCCCATTTTGTCAAGGACTACCGCCGAGCAGTGCTCGGGAGCGACCTTGAGCTGTCCGCTGACGTGGTGCATGATGAGCTCCCGCATAAACTCGTCGTCCTTGTCCTCGATGAGGTAGTCATAGCGTATACCCGAACGGATAAATACCCTTTTCACGCCCTTGACCTGCCTTATCTTACGGAGCATGGACAGGTACTCGGTGTGGTCGACTTTCAGCGCAGGGCAGGGATTCGGTGCAAGGCACTTCTTACCCATGCAAAGTCCCTTGGTGAGCTGTTTGTCGCAGGAGGGACGTCGGAAGTCCGCCGTGGGACCGCCTACGTCGTGTATATAGCCCTTGAAGTCAGGCATTTTCGTAATGCGCTCCGCTTCCGCAAGTACGGACTCCACACTGCGGACAGTGATACGTCTTCCCTGATGAAGAGCTATGGAGCAGAAATTGCAGTAGCCGAAGCAGCCGCGGTTGTGAGTGATAGAAAAGCGAACCTCCTCTATTCCGGGCACTCCGCCCAGCGCCTCGTAGGACGGATGTATCGCCCTTGTGTAGGGCAGTGAGTAGATATGGTCAAGCTCCTCTGTGGTAAGGCTGTAGGCGGGTGGCAGCTGCACCAGCATCATCTTGCCGTGGCGCTGTATTATGGTCTTTCCGTAGACCTCGTCCTGCCAGTCGTACTGTATCTTTACCGCCTTTGCGTACTCGGGCTTGCTATCCCGCACCTGCTCGAATGAGGGGCACTGTGCCGCGCCGAGGGGCGTATTCACAGGCTCCGTGAGGTAGCAGGTGCCGCGTATATCATGCATATCGTGTACGCTCTCCCCTGCAGCAAGACGGGTGCAGAACTCCTGTATCTGATGCTCGCCCATGCCGTACATGAGCAGGTCTGCGCCGCTGTCCACAAGCACCGAAGGACGCACTGCGTCGTCCCAGTAGTCATAGTGTGCAAAGCGGCGGAGAGAAGCCTCCAGACCGCCTATGGCTATGGTGATATCCCCGAAGTATTCGCGGAGCTTCTGACAGTAGACTATTACCGCACGGTCAGGGCGCTTGCCTGCAACGCCTCCTGCGGTATACGCATCATCGGAGCGCTTTCTCTTTGCCGCTGTGTAATGCGCAACCATAGAGTCGATATTGCCTGCGGTCACAAGAAAGGCATACTTAGGCGCACCGAAGCGGCGGAAGTCCCTGTCCGTATGCCAGTCGGGCTGAGAGATAACGCCAACGGTAAAACCCATGCTCTCGATAAGGCGGGTAACGATAGCCGCTCCGAAGCTTGGGTGGTCAACGTATGCGTCGCCTGTTATATATATGAAATCGAACTGCTCTATGCCAAGCTCGTCCATTTCCTTTTTAGTCGTAGGCAGAAAGCCCTCGTACATGTTATCACCTCTACAGTATCACTGTTTTTTCAAGCTCTTTCTTGCTTGCTTTCCAGTCGGGGAACTCCGCGCTAAGAAGCGCATAGAAATCCTTTGAGTGGTTGGGGTGTATAAAATGGCAGAACTCATGCGTCACCACATGCTCTATGCAGTGCCGCGGAGCTTCTATGAGCCGCCTGTTCAGCGTTATTATGCCCTTGGTGTAATTGCAGCTTCCCCACCGCGATCTCATGGTGCGTATTTTCAGCTGAGAAAGGTCAACATCGTATTTCAGGAATTTACCGTGGACTTTCACTATCAGATCATGGAACACATCGCTGCACTGTCTTTCGTACCAGCCCTCCACAAGCTCCTTTGCGTGCTGAATGTCGCTTGTATCTTTCATATGTACTTCAAGTGCCATGCCCCACAGAGCAATGAATTCACGGCTGTCGGTCATAAGCTCCAGTCTCAGCTGCCTGCCCAGAAACATAAGTGCAGAGCCGTTTTCATAGCTGGGCTGAGCTTTTTTCATGTCACGCTCTGCGTAGTACTCAGCTGCTCTGCGGATATTATCGCTCCTGCTGATTATGAAGCTCTCTATCTCTCCCACAGGTACGCGCTTTGGCGCGGACACATACACCTCTCCGCTTTCCTTAACGCGAAGATTGATGTTTTTCACTTTTTTCCGTTCAAGTGTGTACTCCATAGCTCCATATGGAGTTGCCACACGCCTTATTTCAGTTGATAATGCTTTCATTTCCATCTCCTTTTAAACAATTATATCGCAGTAAAGCCTTTGTGTCAACCTCTTATGCTTTGCGCAGTATTTGTAGGGAACGCCGCCCTCGGTGTTCCGTGTAGGGGCGGATATTATCCGCCCGAAATGTAGGGAACGGCGCAGCTAACAGCTGCACGTACCCTCTGTCCTGCTGACATCTCCCTGCACAGCAGGGAGTCACTCGACGTCCCTTTAAGGAACGCCGCTGAAAGCATTATCCGCAAAACAAAAAGCCCTCACAGCCGAAGCCGTAAGGACCTGATGTATCATTTTCTATTCAGATATTCCCTGAGCTTGTCAAATATGCCCAGTCCGCGGGGATCGTTCTCCGCAGGCAGCTTATCAAGAGGAAAGAACCTCTGTGTTATGACTTCCTCGTCCTGCGCTTTCAGCTCCCCCGAAAAATCGCGGCATACATATATTATCCCTGCGGCGTAGGTCTGATCGCCGTTGGGATACTCATAAAAAGACTCCTTCCCCGACAGGTCCATGAAAAACTCAAGCCTGCCGCAGGTAAGCCCCGTCTCTTCAAGCACCTCTCTGCGGGCGCACTCCTCAAAGCTCTCCCCCAGCTCCATTGAGCCTGCGGGATAGTCCCAGAAGCCATTGTCGCTGCGCTTCTGGAGAAGTATCTCATTGTTTTCGTTTACGAGTATAACTCCCGCACCAGCCATGATAAGCGGTCTGCTGCCGAGAGTTTTGCGAAGCTCCAGAATATATCCCATACCGAAGTGCTCCTTTGCGTGATTTTTTATAATTATATCAGAGTTTGAACGGCATGTCAATCATACCGCGGAGTTGTCTCTGCGGCAGTATTTGCTTTGTTGTTAATAAACAAAATATCTGTTGACTTAACAGCTTTGATGTGATATAATGATATAAACTATGGGTGGATAACCACATGACCGAAAGAAGGTGGATCATTATGTTTATACAGGGCAGATGCTACAAATGCGGCGGATTCCTTGCTATCGACGGCTCAGAGGACGCGTCTGTATGTCCGTTCTGCGGCAAGCCCTTTATCGTCGAAAAAGCCGTGAAGTACTTTCAGAAATCCGAACCAAATAATATCAGCGTGGAAAAGGCTCCCGACGATCACGACGACAGCGACTTCATCGTAGAGCGAAGCATTCTGATCCGCTACAACGGCTACACCAAAAAGGACGTGCGTATCCCCGACGGCATAACTGTCATCGGCGAGAACGCATTTCAGGGCATGAACAATATCGAGTCCGTTTATATACCCGAGGGCGTTGAGATCATTAGCGAGGGTGCTTTTTCGGGCTGCAAGAACCTACAGGCTATCCACATCCCCGAAACCTTGGAAACTATAGACATAGACGCATTCAGCGGCTGCGTAAAGCTCAGGAATATGACCTTTCCCGACAGCATTAAAAATATCGAGTCAAGCGCTTTCACAGGCTGCACAAGTCTGGAAGCGGTCAATATCCCTCCGAAGGTGGAACTGCTGCCGTGGAGGATATTCGAGGGCTGCACAAGTCTGAAATACATCATCATTCCCGCAAGGGTCAAGACCATTGAGGACTACGCCTTTGCCGAGTGCACCTCTCTTGAAGAGATAAGGTTTGAATGTATCCATTCAGACGACGGCGATACCGCAGGAGTTTTCAGGATAGGTATGAACGCATTCAGGAACTGCAAGGCTCTCGGCAGCATAATTATCCCCGATACCGTCAGATTCATCGGCAATCAGGCATTCAGAGGCTGCTCGGGCTTGAAAAAGCTCCTTATCCCGCAGAGCATAAAGGCTGTCTATCCAATGGCATTTGCGGACTGCACAGGTCTTGAACAGATCACATTTGAGGGAGATACCGAGCTTTACAAGGGCAGCAACCCTTATAAGTACGAGAAAAATTCCGCCACCTTCCATAACTGCCCAAAGCTTCTCGATATTACATACAGCAAGCTTCAGCCGAACTACTGGGCTTTCCCTGCTTACTTTGCCGCTCAGGAGCCCGTCAACATAGAAAACGGCAGGTGCAGACACTGCGGCGGAGAATTCAAGGGCATTTTCGATAAGGTGTGCTCAGTCTGCAAAACTCCGAAAGATTACTGATTCACAAAGTCCTTGCAGTACAAGCTGTAAGGACTTTTTATACATTAAACTGCCTTTTCTGAGGACATAAATACATACAAAACCTGTTTTTTTATAATAAATAAAGCTTTTATAGCAAAAAGCCTTGACAAAGCGTCTGTAATGAACTATAATAATGACAGCAAAAACATGTACATACCTTAAAATCATTGATATGGAGGAATTCACATGAATAAGGCAGAACTTATTGACGCAATCGCAAATGAAACAGGTCTTTCCAAGAAGAATGTTGATGCAGCTATCAAGTCTTTTGTAAACGTTGTATCAGATACTCTTCAGAAGAAGGACAAGGTACAGCTCATCGGCTTCGGAACATTTGAGACTGCTGAGAGAGCAGCAAGAACAGGTCACAACCCTGCAACAGGCAAGGCTATCAAGATCGCAGCTTCTACATCAGTTAAATTCAAAGCAGGCGCAGCACTCAAAGAAAAGGTAAATACAAAGGCTGCAAAAAAGTCCAAGAAAAAGTAATATCAGAAAAACCGATACGATGATTCGTATCGGTTTTTTATTTACGGTATAAGTCTGAATTCCATTTCAACGGGATTGTGATCGGAATATTTAAAGCCTGTATCAATGGTGGTATTTGAGAGAACCTCCACATTATCCGAGACAATAAAGCCGTCGATCAGTATAACGAACTGCTGAGGATTGTAGGGTGCGTCCGCCACACGGCAGCTTGGAACATTTGAGGAGCACACCAGACGCAGCGGCTTTCCCTCAAAGCATTCCGTTTTAAGGGGCTTTGCCCATGTGTACTGATCACCCTTTATGCCAAAATACTCCGATGAATCTCCGAGAAGATCCTTGTTCATGTCGCCTCCGCCGATAATATAATTGCCCGCTTCATATTCCTGAGACATATCCGCAAGAAGAAGCTCCAGCTGTTCGTCGGAGATGTTTCCGTTTGAGGAGTAAGCCGACAGATGTACATTGTACAGTACAAGCTGCTTGTCTCCAACAGGCAGATAGGACTTGCTGTAGCAGCGGTCAAGGTCAACTATCTTCATGTACGAATCCTCAACAGGCAGCTGCCTGCGTATGGCACTGTCAATATCAAAGCTGCTCAGGGTCAGCAAGCCCGATCTTGACTTTCCGTGGGGCTGGGTGAACGGATAGAACAGGAACGCACTGTCCCAGTTGACAGCAAAAACGCTGCTGCCGTCCTTCATAGCCTGAGTGAGATATTCCCTTTCGTCAACATGATAGGAACGTGTTGCGTCCAGATCCACTTCCTGCAATATCATGAGGTCGGCATCAAGACTGCCCATAAAGTCAGTCATAGCCTGCATATTCTTTTCAAGACGCTCTTTGCTCCAAGCCCAACTCTCGGTGCCGCCGTCCATAAAGAAGCTGTAGTCGGGCTCATAGGCTCCGAAGCCCGCGTTGAATGACACTATCTTGTATTCAGTGCCAGTCTGTATGGGCGAGGTCTTTCCGCGAACCACGTCAAGCTGCTGATTATCAGGGATACGCTTATACGAAATAAACAGGTAAGCGATATACCCCAGCAGGATAAGAAGCAGAAATGCAATGATAGTTATAATGATACGAAGGGGACGATGTCTCCGCTTTGCCGAAGCTTTTTTATTCTCAGCCATTTTTAAACCTTCTTCTGTAATAATTGCTTGATCTTGTGCAGCGAATGATAATATACAGCAGTCCACGCAGAACAGTTCAGCTCCTGACAGTACTCACTGTATTGCACTATGATACCACATTTCGGCTTTTTTGTCAATGATATTGTATTCAGAAATACGCCGCCCGAATTTGATAATCATTCTCAAATATGAAAATTATGTGAAAAATATTGTGAAAGTATTGACATTCTACGGGTTTATGATATAATAAGCAATGCCTATATGAAAATGATAATCATTTTCATATTGTAGATATCAATACATCTAAAAACCAATATTCTAATTCGGAGGTTTAAAAATATGTTTAAGAAAAAAATGCTGACAGCAATGGTTGGCGTTGCTATGGCAGCTGTGAGCTTTACAGCATGCAGCTCTGAAAATAACAGCTCATCAAATAATGATGCCATCAAGGCTACGGTCGCTTCACCAGAAGCTTCCAAGTCCTACAGCGTAGTATGCACTATCTTTCCCGAGTATGACTGGGCAAAAGAAATAGTGGGCAGTAATTCCGAAAATGCGGAACTGTCATACCTGCTTGACAGCGGTGTTGATCTTCACAACTATCAGCCTACAGCAAGTGATATTATGAAGATATCTACCTGCGATCTGTTCATATACGTTGGCGGAGAGTCCGACGAATGGGTGGAAGATGCTCTTGAAAACGCTCAGAATAAAGATATGAAAGTTATAAACCTCATGGACGTTCTCGGCGATTTCGCAAAGGTCGAGGAGCTCAAAGAGGGCATGCAGGAAAGCGAACATGAGCATGACGATGATGAGCACGAAGAAAGTGAAGAACATGAGCATGAGCATGAACACGAAGAGGACGAAGTTGAATACGACGAGCACGTATGGCTGTCCCTCAAGTACGCAAAGGTGTTCTGCGCCGAGATAGAGCGCAAAGTCGCAGAGATCGATCCTGCCAACGCTGATGCCTACAAGAGCAACTATGACGAATACATCAAGAAGCTGAACGACCTTGATTCCAAATTTGAGACTCTCTTTGCCGTTGCTCCCGAAAAAACTCTTGTATTCGGTGACAGATTCCCGTTCCGCTACTTTGTTGACGATTACGGTCTTGATTATTATGCTGCATTTATCGGCTGCTCCGCCGAGTCTGAGGCAAGCTTCAACACTATCAAGTTCCTTTCGGACAAAGTCAAGGAGCTTGACAGCAAGACCGTCTTTACTCTTGAAAACTCAAAAAAGGATATAGCTGAATCAATTATTACAAATTCAGGCAAAAAGGACGTAAAGATAGCTGAGCTCAATTCCCTCCAGTCTGTATCAAAAGACGATATAAACGACGGCGCAAGCTATATCTCACTCATGCGAAAGAACTACGACGTTCTCAGCAGTGTTCTTATGTGAGGTGCGCCATGTCAGATAAGAAAATACCCGTTATACTCATCACTGGCTATCTCGGCTCGGGAAAGACAACTCTCATGCAGAATCTGCTGAAGCAGGAGCAGCGCAAGATAGCACTTATCGTAAATGATATGGGCAGCGTCAATATAGACGCCGCCCTCCTCAATAAAAATCGTGACCGAATATCCTCAGTTGAAATGGTAGAGCTCCAGAACGGCTGTATCTGCTGTACTCTCAGAGATGAGTTTATCGCCGAGATAGAGCGTATCTCTCAGCTTCCCGATATCGAAGCTGTTTTCGTTGAAGCCTCGGGGATAAGCGAGCCGTCAAATATCGCCGCTTCATTCGTTGTCTACACAGAGGATAATCCCGATACCAATGTGTACCTCAGCTCTGTTGTGTCAGTCGTTGACGCAGACCGTATCTACCGCGAGTTTCTCCGTGAGCTAAGCATGGAAAACGACACCGAAGAGGGCGACATAATCAATCTTATCATCGACCAGATAGAGTTCTGCAGCCTTGTTATCCTCAACAAGACAGACCTGCTCAGTGACGAACAGATCGAAGAGGTCAAAAAGGCTATCAGCGATATACAGTCCGAAGCCGAGATAATCCCCTGCATAAACAGCGAAGTCGATACCGACAAGATAATGCACGGAAAAGAGTTCGATTATCACGCAGTCCTTGCTTCATCATCGGTACAGCGTGCCCTCAATACCAACGAGCCCACAGACAAGGAAGCCTGCATGGACGAGTACGGTATAACCTCATTTGTCTTTGAGGAAGCTCGTCCCTTTGACCGTGACAAATTCATGGACTTAGTCGATGAATACCCCAAGGAGCTTATCCGCACCAAGGGCTATGTGTGGTTCGCAGACGATGATGTACATATACAGCTCTTTGAACAGGCAGGCAGGAACGCCAGCGTTACTGAGCTGAACGAATGGCTTGCGGCTTGCCCACAGGAGGAGCTTGACGCCATGTTCGAGAATTATCCCGATCTGAAAGACGACTGGGACGACAGATACGGCGACCGTATCAATCAGCTGGTATTCATAGGAAAAGGCTATAAAAAGGCTGATATCCTTGCCAAGCTGGAAAGCTGTCTGGCAGTATGAGCAGCAAGGCGATACCTGTATATCTGTTTCTCGGTTTTCTTGAAGCAGGAAAAAACACAGTTCATACAGAAGACTATCTCCGATAAGCGCTTCGGCAAAGACGAAAACATTCTCCTTAGAAAATTTTGTATTCTCCTGAAGCATTGGCCATTTTCCATATCACAGCACAGATACTCAAAAAAGTCAATCCGCATCACAGCGCAATGCACTGGGGAAAATCCACATTTTGCTGCGCCTTTCACAAGAATTATTACAATCATTCCACATCGCTGGACTCGGGTGGTTTTATCGGCTATAATGAAGTCACAATAAAACTTTTGGAGGTACGAAGCTATGTTAAAAACACCCGAAATGGCAATGCCGAGAACACACAAGGTCACAACAGTCTGCAACAGCAGGCGTAAGGCTTGGAATGATCGTGAAGAAGCAAAGGCATATTTCCTTGAACTTATGATGTCAACTGATGATGAGGAACATGAACGTGCAGAGTGCATGTCCCAGTCGGGAGGAAGTGAAAGGATCAGAGCCTGAAGTCCTTTTGCTTTCAGGGAGAGTCTTTTGTCTCTCATCAATTCATTGGATATTACGGTAAAACCACATTTTAGCTCGACTTTACAGTACGCCATCAGCTGCCACCAGCTTCTATTTTTGAAAAATCAAAAGAAATTTTCAAAATACTATTGACAACTGATTCATTTTGTGCTTGGGGGAGACAAAAATATTTTTCAAAAAACCTCTTGACAAACTCCTTGTTTTGTGCATTGTATCCCTCAAAAGAAATTTCAGGAAAAGTATTGACAACTCCTGAATTTTGTGATATGGGAGAACTTCTGCATCTTATTGTGGTGAGCATAACTTGATATCTTCCTTTCGTTTTTTATCATAACAACAAAAAAAGCCCCGTACCAGCAGTGTATTGAACACCGCAGATACGAGGCTTTAATTATTTTTTCAGTGTTTATCCTACTTCAAGACAGAACACCATTTTGATATCTCGCCACTGATTTTTCCGTAAATAGCTTCCATGAGCCTTTTTATAGGCTTTCGCCATTTCAAAGGTTATCGGAAACTCCCATGAAATCGTGACTTTAGAACTACTACTTAGAAGCGATAGCAGCCTGAGCAGCAGCCAGACGAGCGATTGGAACACGGAAAGGTGAGCAAGATACATAGTCGAGACCGATCTTGTGGCAGAACTCAACAGATGTAGGATCACCGCCGTGCTCACCGCAGATACCGCAGTGGAGCTTAGGATTAACAGGCTTACCGAGCTTGATAGCCATTTCCATGAGCTTACCAACGCCAGCCTGATCGAGCTTAGCGAAAGGATCGTTCTCGAAGATCTTCTTGTCGTAGTAAGCGCCGAGGAACTTGCCGGCGTCGTCACGTGAGAAGCCGTATGTCATCTGTGTAAGGTCATTAGTACCGAAGCAGAAGAAGTCAGCGTTAGCAGCGATCTCGTCAGCTGTAAGAGCAGCTCTTGGGATCTCGATCATTGTACCAACTTCGTACTCAAGGTTAGCACCAGCCTCAGCGATAACAGCGTCAGCAGTCTCAACAACGACCTTCTTAACGTACTTGAGCTCCTTAACATCGCCAACGAGTGGGATCATGATCTCAGGCTTAACGTTCCAGTCTGGGTGATTCTTCTTAACATTGATAGCAGCCTTGATAACAGCCTTTGTCTGCATAGCAGCGATCTCAGGATATGTTACAGCAAGACGGCAGCCTCTGTGACCCATCATTGGGTTGAACTCGTGGAGTGAAGCGATGATGTTCTTGATGTCAGCAACTGACTTGCCCTGAGCCTTAGCGAGAGCAGCGATATCATCTTCCTCAGTAGGAACGAATTCGTGGAGAGGTGGATCCAGGAAACGGATAGTAACAGGGTTGCCCTCGAGAGCCTCATAGAGAGCCTCGAAGTCGCTCTGCTGCATTGGCTCGATCTTAGCGAGAGCAGCTTCTCTACCCTCAACTGTATCTGAGCAGATCATCTCACGGAAAGCAGCGATTCTGTCTGCCTCGAAGAACATGTGCTCTGTACGGCAGAGACCGATACCCTCAGCGCCGAGCTCTCTTGCCTTCTTAGCGTCAGCAGGAGTATCAGCGTTTGTACGAACCTTGAGAGTTCTGTACTTATCAGCCCAAGCCATGATTCTACCGAACTCACCAGCGATCTGAGCATCAACTGTAGCGATGATACCGTCGTAGATGTTACCTGTTGTACCGTCGATAGAGATGTAGTCGCCTTCCTTGAAAGTCTTGCCGCCGAGCTCGAACTTCTTGTTAGCTTCGTCCATCTTGATGTCGCCGCAGCCTGAAACGCAGCACTCACCCATACCACGAGCAACAACAGCAGCGTGTGATGTCATACCACCACGAACTGTAAGGATACCCTGTGCAGCCTTCATACCTGTGATGTCCTCAGGTGATGTCTCAAGACGTACAAGAACGACCTTCTCGCCCTTAGCAGCCCACTCTACAGCGTCGTCAGCTGTGAATACGATCTTACCGCAAGCAGCTCCGGGTGAAGCACCGAGACCCTTGCCGATAGGAGTAGCAGCCTTGAGAGCCTTTGTATCGAACTGTGGGTGGAGAAGTGTATCGAGGTTTCTTGGGTCGATCATTGCAACAGCTTCCTGCTCTGTCTTCATGCCCTCATCAACGAGGTCGCAAGCGATCTTGAGAGCAGCCTGTGCAGTTCTCTTACCGTTTCTTGTCTGGAGCATATAGAGCTTCTTGTTCTCAACAGTGAACTCCATATCCTGCATATCGTGATAGTGATTTTCGAGAGTCTGGCAAACTTCCTTGAACTGAGCGAAAGCCTCAGGGAATGTCTCAGCCATCTGCTGGATAGGCATAGGAGTACGAACGCCTGCAACAACGTCCTCGCCCTGTGCGTTTGTGAGGAACTCACCCATGAGCTTCTTCTCACCTGTAGCAGGGTCACGAGTAAATGCAACACCTGTACCGCAGTCGTCGCCCATGTTACCGAATGCCATTGACTGTACGTTTACAGCAGTACCCCAAGAGAATGGGATATCGTTATCTCTTCTGTATACGTTAGCTCTTGGGTTGTCCCATGAACGGAATACAGCCTTGATAGCGCCGATGAGCTGCTCCTTGGGATCGTCAGGGAAGTCTGTGCCGATCTTAGCCTTGTACTCAGCCTTGAACTGGCCAGCGAGCTCCTTGAGGTCGTCAGCGTTGAGCTCTACGTCCTGTGTAACGCCCTTCTTAGCCTTCATCTCGTCGATAAGCTCTTCAAAGTACTTCTTACCAACTTCCATAACTACGTCAGAATACATCTGGATGAATCTTCTGTAGCAGTCCCAAGCCCATCTTGGGTTATTTGACTTTTCAGCGATTGTGTTAACAACTGTCTCATTGAGACCGAGGTTAAGGATTGTATCCATCATACCGGGCATTGATGCTCTTGCACCTGAACGAACGGAAACGAGGAGAGGATTCTCCTTATCGCCGAACTTCTTGCCTGTGATTCCTTCCATTTTAACGATATACTCGTTGATCTCAGCCATGATCTCATCAGAGATTCCGCCGTCCTCGTAGTACTGAGTACAAGCCTCTGTTGTGATTGTGAAGCCCTGAGGAACAGGGAGACCGATGTTTGTCATCTCAGCCAGGTTTGCGCCCTTGCCGCCGAGAAGCTCTCTCATGTTGGCATTACCCTCAGAGAAAAGGTAACAATACTTATTTGCCATTGGTGTATACCTCCATTTTTAACATTACCGAATACTTCCCCCAAAGGGTACAATATCCGAGTTATACATATTATAACACATCTTAGAAAAAAATACCATATATGTGATGACAAAAAATAGCCGTTTAAAACGCTGCACTTTGTACAAAAATCAACAAAGAAGTTGGTTTTCTGCAAAAAAGGCTTGCATTTAAAGTTAAAGTATGTAAAATTAATAATATAACGTATATTATAAGGAGAACAAAACATGAAAAAATTTTCAGCACTTATTCTTGGCAGCATGCTTGCCCTTTCACTGGCTTCCTGTACGGACAACAATGATACTCCCCTGTCCTCTGCTGAGGTCACAACAGCAGAGACCACAACAGAAGCCGTGACTGAACCCACAACGGAAAAGGCGACCAAGCCCACAGTTGAATACTATGACGGGCTTATCTGCTCGGACAATATGACCGACAAGGAAAAGGAGCGGTCAAGCTTCCGCGAATTCACCCTCCTTGACCCCGACAAGGCTTTCACTATCGGCAAATGCGGACTTAACTCCTATTACCTCTACGACTCGGACAAATCCAAGCTAAAGAAGACTAAGGACAATTTCCGCGAGCTGACCATATACGACGAACAGCTGGACCAGCAGTTCCTTGTGCATATAACACTTCCGCCCAACTACGACAAAAACAAGGAGTACCCCGTGGTATTCATTACTGACTCGGCATATCACCTCAAAAAAGTTCCCGACCTATGGAAACTCATCGACGAGGGCGAAGCTTCTCCCGTTATATTTGTAACTCTCGGTTACGATTATGATACCCGTGAGGAAGAGGAGCGCTTCAATAAATTTGTTTTGCAGGAGAAAGAATTCCTCGATTTCATAACCGATGATCTTATGAAAACTATCTCCCTCAATTACAAGATAGACGAATCACGCTCCGTATTCTTCGGACATTCATTCGGCGGTCTTTTCTCGCACTACGCTCTCTGCAATTCCGACAAGTACGAATATCAGCCATTTAAGGACTACATAATCGGAAGTCCTTCGTTCTTCATATACTTCTATCCCGACTCAGAGTATTACGATAACAGCAGTATCGAAGACCCCTACGCTTATCAGAGGGAGTTCGACTACTTCGACCGCAACGAAACTATGGATAAAAACGTGTTCATATGCGCAGGCGGCAGAGAAGCCTATAACGACCTTAAAGACGCCGGCGACCTCAAACTTATCCCCGAGGAAGCAAAGGATCTGTACGAAAGACTTATATCTCACAGCGTAAATGCGGAGCTGAAAATATATGAGGACTGCTATCATAACAATTATCTGGCAGATATGCTGAAAGACTACATAAAGCAGAATTTTCCACCCGAAGCATAAATACAAAGGAGAAAACAGTAACATGAAAAAATTTTCAGCACTTATTCTTGGCAGCATGCTTGCCCTTTCACTGTCTTCCTGCACAGAAAGCCAGCCCGATCCTACACCGTCCATTGAGCAGACACCGATCGAAACAACAGCGGAACCGACTACAGAGGATCCCGCAGTATTCGACAAAATCGCTGAGGACACCGCAAAAAGCTACATAAAAACCGTGGTCGACGAGCACAGTGCTCTGTCTGCCGCAAAGCTCATGTTTCCCAAAGACATAGCCTTGAAGTCCTTTACCACGGAAGATATAGCCCGCGAAAAGCTGTTTGACGGCATGGAAATGGACACAGGCGCAAAAACAGGCGATTTCCGCACCGATAAATGCGTCCCCCTCTCCGAATCTCAGCTGAAAGACGCAGAGGCATTCTATGAGAAATACGCCAATGTCATAAGCGGACTTCCGAAAATGGATTACACCGTCGTAAACGGACGCGAGATAACCTTTACCGTTGCCCTTGAAAGCGGTGATGACTCACAGGACTACACGGCCACCTATGTTATCGTGGACATGGGCGACGAGGGGTACAAGGTAATAAATACAACAGCAAGCAAGCTCGAAGGACTTGCAGACTGAGGATCATAAAATACAGGAGGAAAATGATATGAACAAAGCAGTAATTTTAGCAGGCGGACAGGGCAAGCGCATGAAAGCGGATATGCCCAAGCCTCTTTTCAAGGTTCTCGGCGAGCCTATGCTCCGCTGGGTAATATCAGCCTGCGAGGAAGCAGAAGTAAATGACATCTGCGTGGTAAAGGGCTTCAAGGGCGAGATGATAGACGAGTATCTCGGCGGCAAGTACACCACAGTATTACAGGCTGAGCGTCTCGGCACAGGTCATGCTGTACAGCAGGCTATCCCATTCCTTGAAAACGACAAGAGCGGCAATACTCTGGTACTCTGCGGTGACGCTCCTTTCATCGACGCCGAGACTATCCGCAGCTCCCTTGAAATGCACGAGAAGCAGAACAACGCAGTTACCGTTATCACCGCGGAGCTTGACCAGCCCTTCGGCTACGGCAGGATAATCCGCACTGAAAACGGTATCAGCGGCATTGTTGAGCAGAAGGACGCAACCGAGGAGCAGAGAGCTATCAAGGAAGTAAACTCAGGCGCATACTGGTTCAGGACAGCCGACCTTGCAGACCTGCTGGGCAAGCTCAAAAATGACAACGTTCAGGGCGAATACTACCTTACAGATACTATTTCCATTGCTATTTCCGAGGGCAAGAACGCAGGCGCTTACAAGTCCGACAACGCTGACATCATCAAGGGTGCCAACGACCGCAAGGATTTACTGGAGCTCAACACCTACGCACGTATGGCAGTTATCGAGAAGCACCTTGCAAACGGCGTTGAATTCACCTGCACAGACGGCGTAGTCATCGAGCGCGGCGTCACTATCGGCGCAGGCACGGAGATACTCCCCAATACAATAATCCGCAAGAATACAACTATCGGCGCTAACTGCAAGATAGGTCCCAACACAGTAGTTGAGAACTGCAAGCTTGGCGACGACGTAAATCTCCACACCGTACAGGCATATGAAGCTGAAATTGAATCAGGCGTAAAGATAGGACCCTACGTACATATCCGTCCCGACAGCGTTATCCGCTCGGGCGCTAAGATTGGCGACTTCGTTGAGATAAAGAACTCCGTGATCGGTGAAAAGACCGCTATCGCACATCTTGCATACGTAGGCGACAGCGACATCGGAAAGCGTGTAAATATCGGCTGCGGAACAGTTACCGTAAACTACGACGGTATCGAGAAGAGCCGCTGCATTATCGGAGATAACTGTTTCGTAGGCTGCAACACCAACCTGATCGCCCCCGTAAAGCTGGGCAAGGCAGTATACACCGCCGCAGGAACCACCGTAACAAGGGACGTTCCCGACTATGCACTGGCTATCGACAGAGGCGTCATGAAGATAAATGAGGGCTATACTCTCCGCAAGCTCAAGAGCAAGCTTTCTAAGTGAGTAAAAATCCCGAAAGCGATCGCTTTCGGGATTTTTCAGCCATTAGCCATTAGCCTTTAGCTGTTAGCCATGTAGGGGCGCCGTTTCGGCGCCCGTTCTAATATCATCGAAACTCGCGGGCGCCCAAAGGGCGCCCCTACACTACTCTCTACTTTCTACTCACTAATCACTGAAAAAGCGTGATGAACACAGTTCATCACGCTTTTTGTTACAGTGACTTTATCCTCTCGGCAGAGTCGCTTATCTCAGCCCATGAGTAGTCTATCATATACTCGCCGTGGTAGGACTTGAACGCCTCCGTATCGCCCGAGAACAGGTCGTAGAGGTCGCAGTCCACAGCTTCCTTGTTTATCTGTATCTGTCGGTTCTGCTTGATAATGACGTTCTGGAAGCCTGCCGCTTCGATATCCTTTATCAGGTCGGAAACGTACTGTGACACCTTTTTCGAGGTAGGTCTGTCGAAGTCCTCGACTTCAAGCACGTCCGCAGCTATCTCCTTGCTTGTGACGGGATATCCGCACTGGTCGATAAGATAGGCGAATATTTCCTTGGAAATAGTACGGGAAAACTTCAGCGGCACATCGTCCTTGCCGAAAACGCGGAAATTACCGAATGTGCGTATCTTCAGCTTGCCGCTGTCCTTATCCTCTGCGGGTGAGGAGTATCTGAAATTCTCAAACTCGTTGCGTATATCCTCTTCGGTATAGGGCTTCATTATGTATCCGCTGGGACGCATCTGTATGGCGGCAAAGGCGTATTCGGAATAGCTTGTAACGAATACTATATTGCACATGGGCGAATGCTTTTTCAGCTCTATCGCCACCTGTATGCCTGACATCTTTCCTATGCGTATATCGAGAAATGCAGCGTCAAAGGGTTCCTTGTTGTCGTACTCCAGAAACTGGGACGGTCTGCGGAACGAGACTACCTCTGCGTCGGGACGCACCTTATGTATGGTATCAACAAGAAGCTGTAATGCATAACGTTCATCATCAATTGCCAGGATCTTCATCGCTTAACTCCTTTGGAATAATTATAGTGCATTCTGTTCCCTCATCGGGAGCACTTTTTATAATAAGCTCGCCGCCGCACTCATCGGCGAGTCGCTTTCGTACATTGGAAATGCCTATATGACTTTCATCAAGGTCTTTCAGAGACTCTATCTCGAAGCCTGCTCCGTTGTCCTTTATAACTACCTTGTGGCTGTCCTCGGTCTCCTCGGTGGATATCCACACTGTACCGCAGCCGCTTTCCGACCTGTTTATGCCGTGCTTTACGGCGTTTTCCACTATGGGCTGTATAGTCAGCACGGGAAGTGTGAAGTCTGTGTCCTTTATGTCGAACTCCACATCAAGCTCGTCCTCAAATCTGAGCTTTTCCAGTGAAAGATATACCTTTGTATGCTCCAGCTCCTCCTTTATGGTAACAAGTCTCTTCTGTCCCATTGCTTCAAGGTTCTTTCTGAGGAACTTCGAGAAATCTATGAGAGCACCCTTGGTCTTCTGAGTATCCTTGTCGCAGAGGTAAATTATGGACGTAAGGGAATTGTACATGAAATGGGGCTGTATCTGGGAAATAGTCAGCTGACGCTTGCTTCGCTCAAGCTCAAGCTCGTTGGTCTGGAGCTTCAGCTTTATCTCGCTCTGATAAATGGCTACAAGGTAGAAATAGTAGATTATGATATCAAGACCTACTATCTCGTCCATAAGGTCAACGACTATATATGTGGCTTCAAGATAACATTCAAGGAGCGTGAGGAACACTATGAATATGACCGTAAAGCCCTTGCTCATCTGCTTTTCCTTGATAAATCCTATGGAATATCGGATAAGCAGCAGAAGATACATCATACCCACCATATACGGCAGCAGGAACAGTATATCATCACCATAGATCAGATGCTTGTCGTAGTGGAATATTATCTTTGGACCGATAAGATTCACAAGCTCCGCGATAATAAGAATGATCTCGGGTATCAGGATTATATACTTTTTCTTTACGGGAGCCACCAGAAGTATGAGCACATAGGCTATCATGGGAAAGAGTATATGCTCTATAGCCGACCGCAGGTACATCAGCGTCTTTACGCTGTCGCCGTTATAGTTCTCATGAACATCATAAGCTGATTGCATGTACCAGTCCTTCATGGCGGTATTGAACACAATAACGGACAGAAGCACCATTATAACGGCAATATGGTCGGTTCCGTGAGGATTCTCCTTGCGGTTTTCCATTATCATGATAGCTACACCGATTATCATTGCGATAGAAATGAAATTATTGTTAAGTATCTCTCGGATAGTATCCACTCGGAGTACCTCCCTGCTATTGCAAAAAATATATACAAATGCATTATATCACATTCTGCACTGTTTGTAAAGAAATGGCAGACCAATTTTTGTAAACTTTTTTTGTCCGCAAAAAATTTTTCAGCTAAAAAAACGCCGAAAAATCCGCTTTTATCAGATTTCTCAAAAAAAAATTTCCGCAAACCGCCAAAAACAGGCGTTTTTTGTTGAACCATGTGGAACAGGTTATGATACAATAATTACGGGATATGATATGTATATATCGTGATAGCAGAAAGGACACAGGCACTGCGGCTTTAGGAACTGGGGGGAAACAGTGCCGTTCGGTCGCTGACCGTGCGGGATGTGCTGCGGTGTCTCCTTCTCTGCAAGAAGCGGATCCCCGCTCCGTACAGGGGGCAAAGAGAGATTAAAGAGGTTTTATGATCTTCATTGTTATTTCATTATAACGGCGGCGCAGCTTTTTACAGCTGCGCTTTTATTTTTGCCGTAAAATGTTATCATTCTGTTAATTGGATTTAAGCTGACGCAGCTTAAAAGAAAGTTCATTTTTAGGCTCTGCAAAATAATATCATCATTATGTCCGATAGTGTCATAAACGCCTGATTTCCTTGACACTATTGTATATAGATGTTAGAATTAAATCGTAAAATAAACATGAAAAATGTTCGGCTAAAAATAAAAAACCAAACAGAAAGGAAAAAATTACAATGAACAGAATGAAAAAGACTATGGCAGGTCTTTGCGCACTCTGCATCAGCTTCGGTACCTCGTCCGTATTAAGCACATCGGACAAGGTAAGTACCGTTTCCGCAGCGTCCAAGGACATCTCCTCAACTATGGAATGGGACACCCTCAAAATAGGCGGCGCAGGCTTCGTTTCGGGCATAGTTACAGGACAGAAGGAAATGTACCTCCGTACAGACGTTGGCGGCGCGTACAGATACGACTACGATCAGAAGAGATGGGTGCAGCTTTTCGGCTTCATCAACGAGGACGACAGAGGTCTCCTCAGCTGTAAGGGCATCGCTATCGACCCCACAGACGATATGACAGCCTACTTCCTCTGCGGCTGCGCATACTTCTCTGACGCAAAGACAGTCATCTACAAGACCACCGACGGCGGCAAGACCTTTACGGGAGTTGACGTTACCGAGCAGATACAGGTGCACGGAAACGGCGACGGACGTGAGTGTATCGAGCCTATCGCAGTTGACCCCGACAACCCCGACACTATCTACGCAGGCGGCGACGTAACAGGCGGCAAGTCCGCACTTATCAAGTCAACTGACGGCGGTAAGTCATGGAAGCCTGTTGAGGGCTATGATGCTCTGGGACTTTTCACAGGCGAGATCAAATATCCCTCATGGACAGAGCATATCGTAAGAGGCACAGAGCCCAGCAAGCTCTACAACCAGCAGAACGGTATCGGCTGTATCCACATCGAGGGCGGCAAGGTTTACGTGGGCACTTCCGTTACAGGACAGGCTAATGTCCACGTTGCAAGCGTCAAGGACGACAAGTTCGAGCCCATCAAGGCTCTCCCCAACGCAAACTATCCCCTCTCAATAACAAGCGACCGCAACGGAAATCTTTTCTTCACATATATTGCAGGTCTCGCATTCTCAGGTGCAGCAGGCGGCGCATACAAGTACAATATCGCAACAGGAACAGCTGAAAAGCTTTCAGTATCCGACAATTCCATCGGTATGATCGATGTTGACAAAAAGGACCCCAACAAGATGTTCGCACGTACCTGCGGAGTTTTCTCCGATCAGTGGTGCGGCGATGAATGGGTACAGGACGACCCCAGCACTCCCGAAAACGAGGGCACTATCGCATGGGGCGACCACTTCTTCCGCTCTTCTGACGGCGGCAAGACATGGGAGGACATCACTCCCGGTCAGGGACCTACAGACTACTCAACAGGCGTAGGCGTAAAGCAGTTCATCTCACTCCCACTTGCTCTCAACGGCTATGACTGGATCTACGGCAAGGCTTGTCACTGGGGCAGCGGTATCCTCATCGACCCCAGAGACGAGGAAGGTGACCGTATCCTCCTCACATCAGGAAACGGCGTATTTGCCTGCGACAATGCATGGGCTGAAAAGGATATCCAGTTCTACTTCCAGCCCGACGGCGTTGAGGAGTGCGTAAGCCTTGATTTCTACAGCACAGCTGACGGTCTCGACCTCTCGGCTATCGGCGACTACGACGGCTTCGTTCACGAGACCGTTGACGGCATACCTCAGCAGTACAACCCCAATATGGGCTCTACCTCCGCTATTACAGTATGCCCCCAGAATACAGACGTATGGGCAAGAACTGCCAACGGTGACGGAAACAACACAGGCAGCGGCTTCTATACTCTCGACCGCGGCAAAACATGGAAGACTTTCAAGCCTGCCTGCACAGGCGGCAAGCTCTCCATAACCGAGCTTTCCAAGGGCAAGTACAGAGTTATAAACACAAGCGCAAAGGGCGCAGCATCCTACTCCGACGACTGGGGCGCAACATGGAAGACCTGCGAGGGAATAAAGGCTACAAAGGGCGTTTACTCACTGGTTGATCCCGAGGATCCCAAGACAGTTTACGCTGTAGGCGCTCAGTACAACGAGTACTGGTCATCTGATATGTCCAAGAAGGAGCCCACCTACGACGAGGCGCACTACTCCTTCTTCATCAGCGAGGACTACGGCGCAACATTCACAGAGACACGTATCTGCCCATATAACTGGCAGCTCACATGGAAGTTCGAGGAAACAGGCGACCCTGCATACCTTACCAAGGGCACTATCGCTTTCGCAGGTGCAGAGGAGGGCGTGTACATCATCTCCGACAAGGGCAAGACCATTGAGAAGCTGAATAACGTATCCTACGCCAAGTGTATCGGCTACGGCGCTCCCGAAAAGGCAGGCGGCGTGAATACCCTTTACATCTACGGAAAGCCCGAAAAGGACGACAAGGAGGGCATTTACCGCTCCACAGACGCAGGAAAGACATGGGTATGCATCAATACCGACCACCTCTACGGCGGTACAGGAAACGGCAACTACCTTGTTGGCGACATGGACGAATTCGGCAAGGTATATATGTCCACAGTAGGCTGCGGAATCGTTTACGGTCAGATCGCAGGGAGTAGTCCCTCAACACCCAAAACGACCACAACTACAACAAAGCCAGTCACAACAACCACAACAAAGCCCACAGTCACAACTACTGCTGCTACAACTCCCGCTGCAGCTGACAAGGATTATAAAGCAGGCGACGCAAACTGCGACGGAACAGTTGACCTCTCAGACGTGGTAATGATAATGCAGGCTCTTGCAAATCCCAATAAGTTCGGCACAACAGGTACAGACGCTCACCACATCACAGCTCAGGGCGTTAAGAACGCCGATGTTACAGGCGGCAGCAACGGCATGACCACCGAGGACGCAGGTGCGATACAGCGTTATCTCTTAAAGCTTATATCTGCACTTCCCGAGACTAAATAAAACACCAAAGCCCGTGAACAGAAGTTCACGGGCTTTTTCATAGCTAACGGCTAATGGCTAAAGGCTAATGGCTCAATGCGGAAACTTATCCCTGTACACGCTTACCTCGGTAAAAATTCCCCTGCTGCTGCCGTTTATGGACACAGCGCCGATGCGCTCCGCAGTAATACTGCCGAAGCTGACAATGTCGCCGATATCCTCTCCCTGATAGCCGCTGTAGTAGCAGTACACTCTCTCCTCGCCGCGGAAATCATACTTATCACGGTAGATAAGAGCCTGCGGCGGCGAATAGAGGAACCGCATATCAAGGTCGAAGTACTTGTGCCGAACTATTTTCAGCGCAGTAACGTCGCTGTCCGTAAGGTCGAAGGTGCCGTAATCGCCGTTGATGTCAGCCATATGATAGTCGCTGGCAAGACGGCTGTACATCAGCTCCGAGCCCGAAGCAATGAGCTTTTCGCCGCTCAGGTCGAAGCTCTCGGGGGTGGGATACTGACTTATCATAACCATATTCGCTCCCCTTACATAGGGATAAGTGCCGAGGAGCTTGTATGCCAGATTCGCAGCCGCGTCCCACATGGAGGTATTTGGCTTCACGTAGATATAGCTGCTGTCATCGGCATTGTTCTCATGAGTTACATAGGGCAGGGTGTAGAAGTTGTCCATAAGAGCATTGAAGGACATATTCAGTTTAAGTCCGGGCTCTATCTGGTTCTGAGTCAGAAGCGAGGTGAAGCCCCTCGACTTTATCACAAGGAAGTCCGCACCGCCCCTTTTCTCCCATTTAAGGCTGTCCACCAGTCCGTGGTGAACTATATCCCCGTTGATTATAAGGGAGACCTCCGCCCCATCGGTGTAGGAGCTTCTTTTCGCCCTTATCCTTGCACTGAGGGAGGTATATGGAGTATAAATGTCCTTATGGAAGCTGAAGCTCATCACATTCTCCTCGGCGTACTGAACGCCGTTTTTTGTGGTAACTGTTATTCTCACACTCATACCGCACTTCTCCTTGTGACGGGCTCTGCTGTCATAAGCACCACCGTTGCGTCTGCCCAGTCGTCGCCCTTATCGTCAAAAGTATAGGACAGCATTCGGCAGTCCGCAAAGACAAGTCCCATGTGCTCCACATTGAAAGGAGCCGATGAGTTTACCAGCCCATTGAAGCTGTATACTGCGTCTTCGGAAGCTCCCTCAGTGCTTACTCTCCCCGAAAATGTCAGCCTTGTGCTTCGTGAAGCGTTATTTGTGACCACAGTACCGCCGTCCGTAGTGGATTCCTCGGTGATACTGCGTACTGCGGAAGCCTTGAAGCTCTCACAGAAGAATGTTACTCCGCCTATAACTACAGCCGCCGGCTTTCGCTCATTGATAGCAGTTACGGTACTCATGGGCTGCTCCTTTCAAACTTGGTGACGCCGCTTATGCGAAGCTTCACCGACAGCACAAGGCGCTGTATATTGCTGTCGAATTTAAGGCTCATCTTGCCGAGACTGCATGTAAGTCCCGACATATCAAATATAACGGGAGCAATATTGCTGTCATAGTATCCGTAGAGCTCCTCCGCGGAGCTTGTATCGGGAGCTGTAACTGTCAGCTCTATCTCCGACTTAAAGGGCAGATACACGATGTACTGGGAATAAATAGGAGTCGATGACTCAAAGGCGCTTATGCCCACCACCGTGAAAAAGCTCCTACCCTTGCGGTCGATAGCTCTTGCGTCAAAGGCGCTGTAAACTGGCGAAACATTATGAGCCGCCAGTCTTTCGATAATATCGTCGATAATGTCTCTCAGCATGATATCAGCTCCTCTCCGCCTGCAAAGCTGCTGAATGTGAAGTTCTGTGCTTTCAGCAGGTCGCTGCATATCTGTACGTAGTCCCTGAGAAGCTCCTTTGCGAAGCTGTAGGCAGTATTCTGTGACTCTTTCAGCACCTTGCCTGCATAGGTGACTGCTGCTCTTTCTCTTGCGGCGAGGATCTGCTGCAATCTGTAAAATGCCAGCGCACCACAGAGAAAGCTGACTCTCAGCTCGGTCTTGTCCGCATCGGGAAGCATAAGGCGCTCCACCTCATCTGCCGCAAGGAGTATGAGCTGATAGTATTCGTCGCCGTTCTCCTCTCCCGTAAAGAGCTCAAAGGCGCTTACGATAGTCTGTATATCCATTGTGTCCCTCCTATCTCATGGAGAAATCAGAAGTTGACTCCTCACTTTTGTCTGTACTTTCCAGCTGCACCTCTGCCCTGCCCTTTCCGCATTTAGCCTCAAAGGACTTGCGCATGGCAATGAGCTGCTGAGTATTCAGATTCGCAGCCGATAATGAAGCTATGTCCGCAGCCTCCCTGCCGCCTGCAAAATAAGCGAGCCTGCGTATATCGCGGCGGAGCTCCTCATCGGCAGCCTTAACGTCTGCGGCAGCCTGAGCCCTTACGGTATCGGCTTCGCTGTACTTCTTGGTGACGCCTGCGTTTACCTGTGCAGGCACTGCAACGAAGCTCCACTCATAGGCGTCGGTGATGTCGTCGAGAACGGTGTGGCAGAGCTTTCCGCCGTAGGTCTTGCCCTTGACATGGTCACATGAGGTCACAGCCTTGTCGTTTCCGCATACTGAGCAGATACGCTTAGCTGCCGAGCAGGAAATGCTGACCTCTTTCTTTATGCCGCCGTCTATCTCCGCAATGAGATCCTTGTTGTTTTCGGTGCGGACCATGTAGGCACTTGCTTTCAGGTACTTGTACGGCTCGCCGTTTTTTGTGCTGCGGGAGCTGTCTGTGATAAGCTCCGCGTCAAAGATACGGGCGTTCTGATTTGCAGCTGCGGCGTCGTGGTCGAAGATACCAGTCTTGCCGATAAAGCTATCTTTCAGCGTTTCCAGAGCCCCGTCGGAGAAGCGCTCGCAGTCGCGGTCGATGTCGTTGTCGCAGAGCACGATGTCAAAGACGTAGACCTCGTCCTCACCGAGCTTTCTGCGTGTGAATCTGTTTATTTTATCAAGAATAGACTTGTCCATGTTTTCTCCTTTCGGAATAATTAAATTGAACCCATGAACGGGATTCCAAAGGGACTGTGTTCCTTTGGTCAGGTCAAGGGCTGACAGCCCTTGTGGGGCGTGGGGCAAAGCCCCACAGTTACAAAGCGCTCCGCAAGGGGTGAATTCCCAAACAGTCCAGTGGACTGTTTGGGAAGAGGGGACGCCCTGAAAGAGAGGGCGTCCCCTGAATCGGGGCGATATTACTCGTTTGAATTGACAGTAAGCACCTTTACTGCATCGGGAGTTATCTTTCTGAAGCCGCAGGTGATGGACACTGTTATCTGGTCCAGCTGACGGTCGATGAGCTTGTCTGTCTCCATCACAAGGTCGGTGCTGGTGATGAACTCCAGCGCGAAATCGCGGTCGATACCGATGATAGTATCATCGTCCGCAGCCGAGGTCTTGATAAGCTCAGAGCCGAATGGGAGCACAAGCTTGCCCTCGGAATTGGCATTGCAGTCCTTGACCTGCTCCATAGCTGCTATCTTTGAAGCAAGCTCGGGCGATGTAATGACCGTTGTCATGTCGAAGCAGTCGAACTCGCCATAGAGAGCCGCAAGGTCGTCATAGGTAAGAGATGCTGTAGTGATAGGTGTCACGCCGTCAACGAGAACGTCAACAGCCTCCTTGACTACTGTCACAGCAAGTCTTACGCCGACGCTTCTCAGCATGACGCCGAAAACGTCAAGTCTCTGCTGGCGGATAGCCTCATATGAAGCGCTGATAAGTCTGCCGAACTTGGAGAGCACGGTAGCTGTGGAGCCCTCTCTTACTGTAGCCTCGGGGAGCTGTTCAGCATGATCCGTTGTTCCGTATGCAACTGTATCATCGTCGATGACGCAGCCCAGATACTGACTGCTTGCGCATACTGTCTTAGCCGCACACACAGAGCGGAGCACTGTCTCGTCAAACCCCTTTCTGATACATCTTGTAACGAACTCGGGGAAGAGGATAGCTGTTTCCGTTGTGGAGAAGAACTTCTCAACACGGTCGCAGTCCTGACCGCTTATCCTGATGTTGAAGCGCTTGAGCTGTCTCTCGAAAGCGTCCAGCTTTTCAAGAGCTGTGCCTGCGTATGACGAGGATGGGTCAAGCTCCTCGAGAGCAGCTGTGAAAGACTTGCCGCTGAGATTGTAAAGACCCTTTTCAAGCTTGATATCGTTATACATATTCATATCCTCCGTTATCATTCATTGTTTTCAAGGCGCATTTCTATCTCACGCGCCTGTGCGTTTTTCAGCCTTGCCTCTGCAAGGGCTGTTTCGTCCTGTAGATTGATGTTGTCCCACTCAACAGAGCAGGTCGCCTCCGCTCCTATAGAAGCCAGATATGCGTCGCCCACGTCCCGTATCACAGGAGTGAGCAGCCTGCGGTAGTACTCCAGCTCAGAGGTGAGTATATCAGCCTGCTGAGAGGACATTCGCTCCGTTGAGCTCCATGAGAGCCCAAGCAGAAACGGCGGTATCGAGAGCTTTGCGACGAGCTGTTCAAGGAGCTGCCTTACGGGCACATTGGTATCGAAAAGCTGATTTTCGGCTCCGATGACCTTTATATCAACGTCACCCACCGCAACAAAGTCCTTGACCTGTCCGTATTTTGCCGAGTTCATGCCGTCTGCCCATTCACGGGCTATCTGCTGAGCCCTTTCCCTCGAGTACATCATGTCACCTGCTTCTCCTGCAGGCTTGTAGGTCACTGCATAGCGGACATTTCCAACACGGTCGAAGTTCTGACCGATACATTCGTATATCCTCATAAGGATACCGCTGAGTGACGGGAGCCCTCGCAGCAGGGAGTGTCCCCCTGTGAGCTCGGCATAGAGTATGCGCTCGGGGTGAGCTATTTTTCGGGAGCTGCCGTCCTCGGTGCGGACGGTATAGCTTCTGCTGAACGGGTCTGCTCCCGACGTTATGCGGACACGGGATATATCCCCGTTCCACAGCCCTGCGATGCACTGCTGCTCGCTGTCTGTGACTATCTCTCCCACAGCGCTGCCGTAGGTGAGCAGGCTGTCGAGAAAGTTATCCGCAAAGCAGCCCACAGACCGCCCCGTAAGTCCTACGGGAACACTGCCGAGAAAGCTGTCCAGCTCCTGCTGGTACTCCCCGTCGGAGCAGACTACATGAAAGCCGCCTGTTAGTCTGATTATCTTCATAATGGCGGCGTCTATGATAGGTACTGCACAGCGAAGCCTGTCGTAGAGCTCTTTTTCAAAGGGCTGCACTGACGCAGGGAGCGCAAAGCTCTCGCAGCTGCCCCTCTGGGTACCGATAAGCCCCACAGCAGCCTTTGGCGTTTTCTTCTGAAAAAGCTTCATATTTCCTCCTGTCTTATGATCTGTGAACGGTGGTTTTTATCTGGATACAGACAGGGCAATAAATTCGCTGCCGCTGTGTTGATCGACCATATCCGCCACAAAATAGCGCATATCGTCCATTGCGTGATCGTTTTCCTTTATTGGAGCGTCAGCCCCTGCCTTTTCGTTCCAGCTGTAAAGTGCGAACTCCCGCAGTATATCCCTGCATGATTCGTGGAATCTGAGCTTTCCCTGCTTCAGTGCGGAGCTCACCTGACGGATACCCGATATAACATCGTTTTCCGCCTTTACCACACGGAATCTTCCGTGTCGGCGTATACACTCGATGAAGCTTGCCGCCGATGGGTCTACTATGACCTTTTCGATGTGCCTGCTGCCTGCAAGCTCCTCAAGAGCTTCGTAGTGCTCCTCGTCGGTGCGGCATGCTCCCTCTCGTTTTGAGGAGTAGTAGTACTCCGCCAGTCTGTACCAGACTCCGTCATGAAGTCCCCACAGACCGAATGAGGCGGGATTTACCGTGCCGTAATCGCAGGAGATGACAAATCTCTCGCAGTCCACATCACCGCTGAAAACATGCTGCTTTTCGCTGAACATGGGATATACCACGCCCTGTGAGGCAGTCCATTTTCCCAGCACGAAGCGGTCGTAGAACGTTCCCGAATACATACGCTTGTAGCGCTCCCTCACCTTCTCGGAAAGAGAGGGATTGTCGTCCATGGTGAAGTGGAGATACAGGGCGTTTTTCTCCCGTATCTTCTTTATCCACTCATTGTAGAACCAGTGGGACGGATTGTCGGGATTGCAGTTGAACCACATCTTTGAGCCGCTGACCGAACAGCGTGCCAGTGCCTGCTCGACAAATGAGCGGGGCATGAGTGCAACCTCGTCGAAGAATACTCCCGAAAGAGTCATTCCCTGTATCAGCGCCGCGGAGCTCTCGTCCCTGCCGCCGAAGAGGTACACCCTGTTGGTCCTGCCGAGGAAGGTCATATCGAAATAGTTGCTGCTGACCTTTTCGCGGACGGTAAAGCCGTAGTCTGCCAGCAAAGGAAGCATGGGAGTTATGACATTTCTGCGCAGGGACGTTATGGTCTTGCCGCACATGGCAAAAGCCCCTCCGTCGAAGCACCTGCCTGCCCAGAATATGAATCCCAGCGACATGGAAAGAGTCTTGCCGCTTCGCACAGCTCCGTCACATATAATGGCGTCGCGGTCGCCGTAGCTCCGCATATTCCACCATTTCATGGCAAGGCGCTGCTTAGGTGAGAATTCAATTATCGTCAAGGCTCTCACTCTCCTCCTCCGCAGTAAGGGCTTTTATAAGGCTTTCCGCCCTGCCGCGGTCATTGAAAGCATTTTCCAGCTCGAACAGCTTCTCCAGCGCCTTCATTCTGTCAAAGAGCTTTACCTCAACTCCGCCGCCCTTTACCCGCTTTATCTCGGAAACGTTGAACAGGTCAAGCTTTCCGATGACCTCCGCAGGGGGAAGCTCGTCCGCAAACACCAGATACACCGCGTCGGTGCAGCTGCCGAATGCAAGCCTTTTGAGTCCTGCGGCTACGCTTCCGCTGTCGGTGAGCACCTCCCGAAGCTGCGCTATCAGCTGTCGGCACTCCTCTGTTTTAAGAAGCTCTATCCCCTCCGAGAGAGCAGTCTCACGGGGAAAGCCTGCGCGTACCGCCGCCTCCTCAGCACTGCCGAGGACAACGTAATTGCAGCAGAATGAGTTAAGCTTTGCTTTAGTGTTTCTGTTCAAAAAAATATGACCTCCTTTCGTTCGCTTACGAACCACCGTTCATATAAGCGTCGGAAAGAGGTCTTTTTCAATGCAAAGATATTGAATTTCAGAAAAATAATTTTCAGCTTTGTATGAATAGACAAAACGCAGCTGATATTTTAGTGCATTTTGCACATTCATCATACTGTAGGGGCTGCCTTTGGCAGCCCGTGTTAATATCATCGAAATCTGCGGACGCCCATTGGGCGTCCCTACAATTGGTCATTTGAAATTTTACGGTTATTGGCGGGACGTCGAGTGACTCCCTACAGTGTAGGGAGATGTCAGCGTAGCTGACAGAGGGTACGTGCAGCTGTTAGCTGCGCCGTCCCCTACATTCTCAATTTTCAATTCTCCATTCTCAATTCACGGGCGCGCGGAACGCGCCCCTACAAAATATATCATGTTAATTTCAATGTTAGTGCCAGCGAGCGAAAGCAGAATAACGTTATACAACATAGTAAGCGAGTTTACGAGCGACACCGTGGCAAGGGTGCAGCGTCACGCTGCAAAAAGGACGGCATAAGCCGTCCTTTACATGAATAATCCTACTATAAACGCCGCTGCCGAAGCCGCAAGGGCTACCACTATCAGCGGCATCTCCAAAAATGCAAGCAGCAATGCTACTGCCGTGCCTGCAACTGCCGTCCATATATTATGTGTTGTATAAAATATAGCGGGTATGGTCATGGCGCTCAGTACCGCATAGGGTATGTAGTACAGGAAGCTCCTGAAAAACCGCGACTTTATCTTCTTTCTGAAAAAGGCAAAGGGCAGCATGCGTATCAGGTAGGTGACTACTGCCATTACCGCTATGTATATCAATATGCTCATGCAGCCGCCTCCTCTTCTTCCTTAATTGGAAAGATAAGCGCTGCCATCAGTGCGGATACAACTGCCGCGATGATCATGGCAAAGCCCTCGCTGAGTGCGGGGACTGCAAACTTGAACATAACGCTGAGAGCTGCCGCTATGACTGCCGCAAAAAGTACGCCGTGCTGCTTCTTCGCAGGGGGTATGACTATGGCTATGAACATTCCGTAGAGCACTATCTCCATTGCCGTGCTCACCGCCGCAGGAAGAAGCTCTCCTGCCGCTGCTCCGAGAGCTGTACCAACTATCCAGCCCAGACCCGCAATGAATATCATTCCGTACATATAAGCGGGAGTTATAGGCTCTTTCTGTGCCGAGCACACCGCGAATATCTCGTCGGTTATACCGTATGAAGCCAAAAACCTGTGTGGTGTGGTGAAGCTCTTGTCCAGCTTCTGTGAAAGTGAAAGCGCCATGAGGGAGTACCTGATATTGACAGTGAGCTGTAAAAGCACCATCTCTATGAGGGCTCCGCCTGCCGCTATTACGTCAAGTCCTGCCTTTTGTCCTGCCGATGTAAGGTTGGTGGCAGAGATAAGTGACGCCTGAAACACGGAAAGTCCCGCTTTGACCGCTAATATGCCAAAACCAAAGGATACCGATAAGTACCCGAGACATATCGGTATCCCATGTGACATTCCGCGCAAAAATCTGCTTTTCAATTCATATTCTCCGATTACTTAACAAATTTTGCCTTTACAATAGTATAATCATAGGGCAGAACGGTTATTGCGTCATCCATAAATTCACCGTAGAATGGCTGTATATCGGTGAAGCGGCTGAGTATTCCGCTCATATTCTCCAGCTTTACCACGTCGCCGCTCCTGTTGACGAAGATGATGTAATCCTGCTTCTGACCCTGTCTTGTAAAGCCGATAAGTCGGCTGTCGTGAGTTTCCTTTTCGTTGATGACGAAGTATATCCTTCCGTCCTTCATGTTTGGTATGGACTT
Organism: Ruminococcus flavefaciens AE3010; assembly: GCF_000526795.1. NCBI lineage: Bacteria > Bacillati > Bacillota > Clostridia > Eubacteriales > Oscillospiraceae > Ruminococcus > Ruminococcus flavefaciens. The sequence goes on along the minus strand of NZ_JAGT01000001.1, from coordinate 2,653,638 downwards.
TCTCACGCGGCTGAGCTCCGAAACATACTCGATGAGCTCGGTATCCTCTTCTCCCCACGGGAAGCAGCGGCGGTTGAATGGGTCCTTGTAGCCCTGTAGTCCTGCTTCGTCGCCGTAGTATATGCTTGGTATGCCGGGCAGGAAGTACATCAGCGCCATTGCCGCCTTGAGAAGCTCCTTACCGTGAGCATACTGCTCGGGAGTCAGGTATCTCTCCGCCATCCATTCCTTGCTCTTGCCCTCGCAGTCGTCGCCGCCCAGACGGTTTATGGCTCTTTCGATATCATGGGTGGATACAAAGTTCATAAGCACGTCTATGGTGGGCTTGGGGTAGTTTTCAACAATGTTCATGACAGAGTTGATAAAGTCTATGGGCTTGCCGCCTTTCAGGAAGTTCATTATGGCTTCGCGGAAAGGATAGTTCATTACTGAGTCAAGCTCGTCGCCCAGAAGATAGCGGCGCTTCACGCCGTAGCTGAGCTTGTTGGTAGCGTCCTCCCAGACCTCGCCTATGACTACCTTTTCCTTGTCATATCCCTTTACGCATTTTCTCAGGTTTACAAGGAACTGCTCGGGGAGCTCGTCGGCTACGTCAAGTCTGTAGCCTGCCGCGCCCTTGTCAAGCCAGTAGCGGAGCACGCCCTCCTCGCCGCAGATGAACTCGGTATAGTCCTCGTTGTTCTCGTTAACGTTGGGGAGAGTATCGATCCCCCACCATGCCTCGTACACATTGGGGTACTCGATGAAGCTGTACCAGTCGTAGTACTTGCTGTCCTTGGACTGGTATGCGCCAAGCTCGTCCTTATAGCGTCCGAACTTGTTGAAGTAAACGCTGTCGGCGCCTGTATGTGAGAATACGCCGTCAAGTATTACCGATATATCGTACTTTTCGGCTTCGCGACAGAGCTCCTCAAACTCGTCATTGGTTCCGAGAAGCGGGTCTGCTCTCATGTAATTGGCTGTATTGTAGCGGTGATTTTCGTGAGACTCGAATATGGGATTTAAGTAGATACAGGTAACGCCAAGGCTTTTCAGATAGGGAAGCTTGGACTGTATGCCTGCAAAGTCTCCGCCGAAATAGTCGTTGTTCCATACGTGACCGTGCTCGTCGGGCTTATAAAGCGGAGTTCCGCCCCAGTCATCACGGAGTATGCGTCCCTCGGGGATATTCTCCTTGGACTTGCCGCTTTTGCAGAAGCGGTCGGGAAATATCTGATACATAATTCCGCCCTTGAGATGATCGGGAGTCTCATAGTCGCTCCCGTAGACAGTGAGCTGGAACATCTCGCCGTGGTCAAGTCCGCCCTCATGGAGATTCACTTTCTTGACATAGTGACGTGTGCCGCCCTCTGTATATGAGAAGTAATAGTAGTGTACGTCGGTATACCTTGCGTCGTATGAAGCCGTATACGCAAAGCAGTCCTCCTCCTCGACTACCTCGTTCATGCTGATGAAACGCTCCTTGAAGCCCGTTCTGAAAAGCACCAGTACAGGCGAAAAATCAGGATTTACGTCCTTGGGGAGCCTTATGGTGAAACGACAGGTCTCGAACTGCCTTACTGCTCCGAATATTGATTTATAGCCTAAATTCCATGTATCATAGATAGGTCTCATGTCAAAAACACTCCGTTAATCATCATTCAAAAAGGGGACGAAGAAGCCAACGTCCCCTTATAAATTGTCATCAAAGATGCCAGATATTGTGTGCGTACTCGGTCACTGCGCGGTCTGCGGAGAAGATTCCTGCGCCTGCGATATTGTTCAGGGACATCTTTGCCCATTTCATCTTGTCGTTATAGCATTCTGTGATGTACTGCTGTGCCCTGCGGTAGCTGTCAAAGTCTGCAAGCACCATGTAAGGATCTCTGTCCTTCAGTGAGTTTGCAACATCGTTGAAGGTACAGCCGTTTATGCCGTGGTACATGCGGTCGATAGCTTCCTTGATGCGCTGGTCGCCGTTGTAGTAATCACAGGGATTGTAGCCTCTGCAGCGGAGGTCGTTTACCTCAGGAGTTGTCATGCCGAAGATAACGATGTTGTCGTCGCCGCAGGCTTCCTTTATCTCAATGTTAGCTCCGTCAAGAGTACCCAGTGTAACTGCGCCGTTGAGCATGAGCTTCATATTACCCGTACCCGAAGCCTCTGTACCTGCAAGTGATATCTGCTCGGAAACGTCCGAAGCAGGCATGAGATGCTCGGAAAGAGTTACGCAGTAGTTCTCAAGGAATACTACCGAGAGCTTCCGGCTTATCTTGGGGTTCTTTCTTATCTCCTCGGAGATAGCCCATATCATCTTGATTATCTGCTTTGCAAGATAGTAGCCCGGAGCTGCCTTTGCCGCAAAGATGTAGGTCTTTGGTGTGAAGGGTGCGTCGGGGTCATTGAGAAGATATGCGTAATCCGCAAGGATATTCATTACGTTGAGGTGCTGTCTCTTGTACTCATGGAGACGCTTTACCTGTACGTCGAAGATACTGTCGGTATTGAGCTCAATGCCGGATTCGTTCCTTACATACTTTGCAAAAGCTTCCTTGTTCTCCTTCTTTACTGCCATGAGCTTCTGAAGGACTTCCTTGTCATTCTCGAACTTCCTGAAGTTTTCAAGCTCAGCGCCGTCCTTGATGAACTTGGGACCGATAGTCTCGGTGAGGAGCTCTGTAAGGGCGGGATTTGACTGATACAGCCATCTTCTGTATGCGATGCCGTTTGTGACGTTCTTGAACTTCTCGGGAGTGTTCTCGTACTCGTCATGGAAAACGGACTGCTTGATTATCTCCGAGTGGAGCTTTGATACGCCGTTTACGCTGTGTGAAGCCGCAACGCAGAGTGAAGCCATGTGTATCTGATTGTCCTTGATTATGGACATGCGAGTGGTCTTTGCGCTGTCGCCGCCGTTTCTCTCCATGAGAGACTGGCAGTAGCGGTTGTTTATCTCAACTATAAGGGAGAATATTCTCGGGATAACGGTCTTTACAAGGTTTACGTCCCATTTCTCCAGAGCCTCTGCCATTACAGTGTGGTTTGTGTAGGCAAATGTGCGTGTTACGATGTCCCATGACTTTTCCCAGCTGTAGCCGCAGTCATCAAGAAGTATCCTCATGAGCTCGGGGATAGCGAGAGTCGGGTGGGTATCGTTGATGTGGATAGCCACCTTGTCGGCAAGATTTTCAAGTGTGCCGTAAACGTTCATATGTGAGTTTACGATGTCACCGATAGAAGCTGCGCAGAGGAAGTACTGCTGACGCAGACGGAGGCTCTTGCCCTCGAGGTGGTTATCGTTAGGATAGAGCACCTTTGAGATAGCGTTTGCGATAGAGTTCTGTGCAAGGGCTTCATCGTATCTGCCCTTGTTGAACATTTCCATATTGAAGTTAGGAGCCTTTGCAGACCACAGACGAAGCACTGATACTCCGTCGCTGCCGTAGCCCGAAACATAGAGGTCGTAAGGTGTTGCAACTACGGTATTGTAGTTGACATGTGAGATGTAGTGGTACTGATTGTCCCAGTACTCGTTGAGGTCGCCCTCAAAGTGAACATCAATGGAGAGCTCGGGCTTTGGCACCAGCCATACCGAACCGCCGGGGAGCCAGTTATCGGGAAGCTCTGTCTGCCAGCCGTCCTCCAGCTTCTGCTGGAAAATGCCGTACTCATAGCATATTGAATGACCCATTGCAGGGAAGCCTGTTGTAGCAAGGCCGTCAAGATAGCAGGCTGCAAGTCTGCCCAGACCACCGTTGCCCAGACCTGCGTCGGGCTCGTTTTCGTATATCTTATCAAGGTTTATGTCGTACTGCTTGAGCATATCCCTTACGCCGTCTGCCAGCTCAAGGTTGTAGATGCTGGTCTTCAGTGAACGTCCCATAAGGAACTCCATTGAAAGGTAGTATATCTGCTTGCCGCCAACAGAGTTGGTATGATTTATGAAGCTCTGCCTCTTCGCACCGAGTATCTCTACGATTATCGACGAGAGAACATGGTAAACCTGCTTGTCAGAAGCTTCCTCTGGAGAAACGCTGTATAAAAGCTGGAGCTTCCTCGGGAATTCTTCTCTTATCCTGTCCATAAGAGGGTTTGCTTTTTTTGTAGCCATATCTTATCTCCATTCTGCCGCTAAGCGACGTTTTTACTGCTTGTATAATATCGGCGTGATATACCGCCATTTATAGTGATTTAAGCCTGTATCCATACAAACAATATACATTAAAATTATACTATGATTTATCTGATTTTTCAAGTGGTTATTTCAACAAATATTTATCCACTGATTTTATATATTGCAGTTTTTCACCAAACCGAGCCTGATATGCTCCCGAACAGATAGGGTCTATATTGTGCATTTTGACTACAGAACAGGATTTCAGCAGTCTGATTTGTGCATATTTCATATTAAATTTCAGTTCTGAAATATTTACTATATTTTTAAAAGATAAAACTTAGAAAATGTTTGAAATTTGTATTATTATGTGATATAATAAGTTTATCCGTGAAATCTGCCGTAAGGCAGTAAGCGCCCCGAACTTTTTTCGGGACGGACTGCGGCACAAAAAAATAAAGAAAAAGACAACAAAAGAATTAAAAAAAGGTGATGTATTATGGAAAAGAAAAAACGCTTCTCGGTACTTAAATTCGTTCTTATCGTACTTTGTATACTCCTGATCGTTGTTTCGATCATTGTAAATATCGGTTTTTCGGGCGGCAAGACTCCCAAGCTCTTCGGCAGATACTTTTACATCGTTAAGGAAGCCGACAACATGGGCGACAACGTCACAAAGGGCGCTTGTCTTATCTCTCCCGACGCAAAGGACGCTGCCATCGCAAAGGGCGATATAGTCCTCTGCTATCCCGCAAACGACCCCAACACACTTAAAGTCCTCAGCATCTACGATGTTGTGACCGCCGAGGACGGCTCAACCAAATATATCACTGCCGACGCTACAAATGTGGGCAGCGAGGATTCTATCTCAAAGGAAAATATCGCGGCTATCTGCACAGGTCACACCGAAAGTGCAGAGCTTGGCGCTCTCATAAGATTCGCTTCAAGCATCAAGGGCATCATCTGTCTCTTAGTGCTCCCGTGTGTGCTCCTCGTTATCTTCCTCATCGCTAAGCTTGCTTCAAGCAAGGGCGACGACGACTTCGACGACGAGTTCGACTTCTACGAGTACGACGAAAAGGAGAAGCAGAGAGCTATCTCCGAGAGCAAGAAGAATCTCCACGACAAGTCCGCAAATCCTCTCTTTGAGCCATCTCAGGAGATACAGCCAAGCAATGAGTTTGAGCGCAAGAAGATGTCTATCGCAGAGAACTTCAGCCAGAAGAAGGTAAATCCCGATTCTCCTTACCAGAAGGAAAGAGAGCGCACTATGCAGTTCAAGGCTCAGAGAAGCGCCGAAAGCACCTTCGCAGCAAGAAACGTTGGCGGCTCTTCTTCTACAGCTCCCACAGCAGACGCCCTCAGAGAGGAAATGCTCCGCAAGACTGCCGAGGCTGAGCGCACAGGCACCTTTAATATCAAGAACGCAAATACAAATACTTCTCAGCAGCCTGCTGCTCCCGCAGAGCCTATCACCGATAATACAGGTATCCTCTCCAAGAGCCAGCTTGCCGAGATGTCAAGGAACGACGTTCCAAAGACAACTCCTCTGAGAAGCCAGTCTGCTCCTTCCACAGCAGCTCCGAAGCCTGCAAAGAAGAGCAGCACTCCTGATATCTCCGATATAATCAGCAAGAGCGAGCAGGAAGAAAAAAAGAAGTCTCCGTCAAATATGTCGGTAGACGACCTCATCAAGATGATAGAGGCTGAAAAGAAAAAGCTCTGATAAAAATATGGCAGACCCAATAAACGGGTACCCCTTTACCGAAACGTGTCTTACCGAGTCTGAAATTACAGGCTCGGTAATTTTTTGCCACGATCTCGGCGGAGGGGGCTCCCCTCGGTCTGCCTTTAGTTTTGCGCATAATCATGCACTGTATTCACTTTTTCAAAAATATCCCTTTACGGATTTATGAGCAGGAAATAAGCTGCCAGCCCCGACAAAGCTAATGGCAGGGCTATCAGGAATATGGCTGTAGCGACCATGCCTCCCACACCGGCATCCACTGAGGTCGGGTCGTATATCTCCTTTGGCTTGTCGGGATTTACCAGTATTTCGTAGTCGTCCCCGATAATACGGTCTTCGGGAGTCTTGAACGCCGTAGATGTGTATTCCTTGTCACCGTACTCATATTCATAGGTGGGAGCGAATTTATATGTAGTCCGTCCGTTTATGGTGGTGGAAAAAACGGCTTTGTCCACGCATTTCGCGGTTATAAGCTCAGTACAGACTTTCTTTGTATGAAGTCTTGCTTTCAATGAGCTGTAAAGGCTGAAAACGCCTATGGCTGCAAAAATCAGAGGAAACAGAACCGCAAGCAGCTTCAATATAAACTCACGTCTTTCGCCCTCGCTGTAGTGTATCAGAAGTGTGACGATACAGCCGCCTGCTCCTATTGCCACAGGCAGAAGAAGCGCTCTCTGAAATCTTTGATTTTTTATGAGTTCCGACACTATACCGCCTACTCCGAATACCACAAAAAGCTGAAAAAACAGTATCAATATCAGCCAACTTTTGCTATTACTGGTTTTTGACAGAATTAACATAAGTATTACTGTGACAGCAAACCATATCAGCAGCATAATGCCGATTATCTTGTTAAATGTTTCCGCAAGCCCATTTTCTGCACTGTTGTCGGACTCGCCGCTGTAGTAGCCGTTTTCGTCGTAGTTCATGGTGTCCTTGTCGTGTTTTTTCATGATATAAGCCCCCCTTTGCGGAAATTATAACACAAAGGGGGGCTTTTGTCAATTATTTCTCTTTATTTGGGAAGAGTATAAGCACCACAGGTGTGAGTATGCCTGCTATGGGCCATATGAGCCATGTTATGTCCCACCTGTTGGTGAGGAAGCTCAGAGCTAAATACAGGGCTGTTACTGAACACCAGTATACTGTCATCGCAGGAGAAGGTCTGTGACTGTGGGACTTCTTCTCACGGGTGAAGCTGTCCTCCTCAAGGAGCTTGTTATAGCCGCCCATGATTATTGAGGAGCGGACTATCAGAGCTACGCCAATGGCTATCATAGTGAAGAATACTGCTGCACCAATCACGTCGGAAAAGTCACCGTCTTTCAGAACAGTCTCAAATACTATGAACGGAATAACGGACAGTATGAACAGGACTACGCCGATAACTATGCTGAGAGTGTGCTTGGGCGCGAACTTTGATTTCTTGTCGCTGACCATGCCCGATATGCCGTACTCTGTGTCTATGCCCTCTTTTTCAAGATACTCGTAGGGCTTCATACCTTGTCCAGATATGATGAACAGTGCCACTCCTGCGGATATGAGCATAAACATCAGTGCCACGCCTATCACGTCCCCTGTATCGCCCAGTGTTTCCAGCAGTATCATAGGCAGTACGCAGAGTATGCAAAGGACTACGCCGATAGCTGTGCGTATGGAATGTTTTTCGTTCTTTTCAAGGAAGCTGTTTGCCTCCTCCATTGATACCTTGCGGAGAGGCGGCTCTGTCTCAACCGTCTCCTGTACTGAAGCTGATTCCGCTGAGAGCTCCTCGGTGTCCTTCAATAATGTATCTGTGCTTACGCCGAATATCTCCGACAGCTGTAATATACGGTTAAGGTCGGGGGTGGACTGTGCGCCCTCCCATTTTGAAATGGACTGTCTGCTCACACCAAGCTTTTCGGCAAGCTCCTCCTGTGACATTCCTGATTTTTTTCTGAGTTCGATTATCTTGTCTGCAAGTATCATATATGTTACCTCCATATGTTTTTTCCTCGGGCAATATCCCGTGGTCTATGGTCTTATTTTATCATTTCGGGCAGTTACACACAAGCAACTGCGCTTTACAATTTGTCAATCGGTGGTTGCAATCGCCGATTTTTCGCGCACTTTTCAGAAATACAGCAAAAAAGCACCGTGAAGTATTGCAATTGCGAAAAAAGTGTGCTACAATGTAATTACAATATTTTACGAAAGAAGGTATCCCCCTATGGAGATCAAAAAAGCAGTAGAAGCAGTAGAGAAAAAAACAGGCATCGACCTCCCCGATGAAAAGATCGAGAAGCTCGCTTCCAAAGAAAACATCGATAAGGCTAAGGACATGATCAGCAAAGTCGCTACCAAGGAAAACATTGCAAAGGTCAAGGACAAGGTAGAGGATATCGTTGACAAGATCAAGAAGTGATCGCAAAGGGGCGTTTCCGTCAGGGAAATGCCCCCTTTTTCAAATCCTATACAGATAAGGAGCAAATATGAAAAAACTACTCCATATGCTAAAGAATATCGGAGCCTTCAAGCTCCTCATGCTGACAATGGCTGGCATTATAAACGCTTTCGGCATAACTGTTTTTCTTACGCCTGTAAAGCTCTATGACAGCGGTATTTCGGGAACGTCAATGCTGCTCTCACAGATAACTCCCGACGCACTGTCCCTGTCCGTATTCCTCATAGCGCTGAATATCCCCCTTTTCCTATACGGACTTAAAGCTTCACATTCTGCGCTATATTCACAGTTGCGGTATACTCTGTTACGGCGTGGCTCATAACGGACGTACTGCCCATAGATGTGAGCATAGCCTCTCCCCTTGCAGGCACTGACCTGCTTCTCTGCGCCCTTTTCGGCGGCGTTATATCGGGAATAGGCAGCGGTCTCGCCATACGCTTCGGCGGCGCTATGGACGGCATAGAGGTCATGGCGGTAATATTCGCAAAGCGGCTCGGGCTGTCCGTGGGCTCTTTCGTTATGGTCTACAATATCGTTCTGTACATCATATGCGGAGCTGTCATTCACAGCTGGATACTGCCCCTGTACTCCATAGTGACCTATGCAGCGGCACTGAAGACCGTGGACTACATCGTGGACGGCTTGCAGCGTGAAAAAGCCGCTATGATAATAACCGCAAAGCCCGACGATATCAAAGAGCAGCTCATGGCGGAGTTTGGCTGCGGCATGACCCTCATCAGCGCTGTTGGCGGCTACTCGGGAACCGAGCGCACTGTGCTGTATTTTGTGGTGAACCGCTTTCAGGTCATGAAAATGAAGGACATAGTCCAGAAGCTCGACCCTCTCGCCTATATCACCCTGACCGAGGTGGCGGATATTTTCTCCGTAAATCAAGACAAAACCTGAATGTAGTTGAGAGTGTAGAGTTGAGAGTTAATGTGTTCGCTTCGCTCACGTTATTTAAATAATGTCGCCGCAGGCGACACCATAACTTTCAACTCTCAACTCTCAACTTAACCTTGCGCCTGTGCGCAAGGTTTTAAAGCGGCTTACGCTCGAACATCAGCACGGGATAGCCCTCGTAGTAGGGCTTCACTATCTCGGGATGCTCGTCTGCATAGGCAAATATCACGTCCGCAAGACCCTCTTTCAGAAGTCCCACCAGCTGGGACAGCGGTCGGTGGTAGAGCTCCTCGCATATGGAAGCAAAGGTTATGGCACGTCTGCCGCCAACTTCCATTATACGATAGGGCCAGATACGGCAGTCAAAGGGCTTCTCGTCGCCTAACATGCAGCCTGTCTCCGTAAGTGCGGGACACGAAAAGAGCTCGTCACCCCTGAGCTCCCCTACTCTGAATATGTAGCCCCCGTCCTTGGTGACAAACTGCACATCGGGACGGGCGGCTTTTATTTTTTCGCAGAGCTCCGCCGTAAATACGGGAGTCTCCCACACGTCGTAGCGGTCGAATATACAGCAGAGCTGACATTTCGCACAGGCTTCGCCGCTGAGTATCTTTTTCAGCATGGTTTTCACCCTCTCGTTATTGTTAAGCTATTATACCATATTATGTATTAAAATTCAAGTATGTAGGGGCTGGCGTCCCCTACAGCCCGTTTAATTTTAATTCAATTTCGGGACGTCGAGGACGCCGTCCCCTACATATAAAAAAGGACGGCTTTGCCGTCCTTTTACGCTTATATCCGCTTTTTAAGTCCAGATTTGTCCAGAGCCGCTCCTGCCGCAATGAACAGTACCGCGCTTGCTGCTACCTGTATGGAATAGAACGGAGTCTGTCCGAATGCTGCTATAATAGCTGCCTTGTTGAAGCCGCCTGCCATGAATACTCCCTCATAAAGACTGTAGCCCACTATGCAGACTGCAAGGGACGGGAGAATTCCAAGTATATTGCGGAGATTGATTATCTTCTCCTTTTTGCTTGTGAAAAACAGCGCTGTTATTGCTTTTATAACTATTGTAGCAGGAATCCATACAGGGAAGCCTGTAAGTCCGTCAGCAAGAGCTCCGCCTATCATGCCTGCCGCAACCGCATAAGGTGTAGGCAGTATACAAGCTGCAAGATAGATAAATCCGTCACCTGCGTGTGTGTAGCCTGCTCCCGTAGGTACGTGAATATAGGCTGTGAAAACGAAGATGAGCGCCGAAAAAAGCCCCGTCAGCACTAATCTTCTTACCTTTGTGTCCTGAGCGGTTCGCGTCATGGTGATCTGCTCCTTTATATACTAAATTCCTATGTTTTAGGTTGTTTTTATTATATCACCTGATATGGCGTTTTTCAAGTGGTATCCTGCACAAACATAGCAAAGGTCAACTACGGTTTTGTAGTGCGGTTGACGTATAGTTCAGAGCTATTGTAAGTTATAGTTTTTTCTGCGAAATCCGCGGCTTTTCCGCTGTTATTGACATTTAAACGAATATATGCTACAATTACATCAATATATTCATCGGAAAGGAGACCTGCTATGTATTGTAAAAACTGTGGCAGCAAAATGGACGATCTCGCCGTTATATGCGTCAAATGCGGTGTTCCAAAGGGACAGGGAGTAAAGTACTGCCGTGAATGCGGAAGCGAGATATCCCCGCTTAAAGATGCGTGTGACAACTGCGGATGTTCCATAGTATATAACACATTGAACCGTGCATCTTCAAATGACAACGCCCTTTCTATCATTGGTCTGGTACTTGGAATAGCTTCGCTTGTATTATTATTTGTTATTCCGTTTTTGGGACTTGCCTGCGGCATTGCTGCTATAATTGTCGGAAAGATCGCCTCCGAGCAGAGCTACGACGATAAAATGGCAAAGGCAGCTGTAATACTCGGTATCGCTTCTATCGTGGTATTTATCCTGCGCTTGATCGCAGCTTATGCGCTCTTATCTCTTCTCGCCGATATTTTCTGACGACAACGCGCTGAGCGTATTTTTCGGGCGGATAATATCCGCCCCTACACGGATTTACGGTCATTTAAGGTAAATACGGTACTTGCGGGACGTCGAGAACGCCGTCCCCTACACATTTACGGCAATATAACAGGATTTGCGGACGCCCAAAGGGCGCCCCTACAGGTCGTACATTACAAAAGGGCGGATAATATCCGCCCTTAAATGCGCCGTAAGCGATGTACAAGTTGCAGTTTTTATAAAAGTGAGCGCGTGAAACAAGCGACAACGTGGCAAGGGTGCAGCGTCACGCTGCAAAAAGGGCAGGCGTGAAGCCTGCCCTTTTTATTAACCCATTACGATCTCAACTTCGTGTGTGCCGCCATTGCATACAGGAATTACGCATCCCTCTACTGCCTTGCCGTCAACTGTCATAGTCTTTACGCCCTTGCATACGTGTGCAGGGTTCTTAACTGTGATGTTGAAGGTCGCTCCGCGGAACTGACGAACTGCTGTGAAGCCGTCCCACTCATGAGGAATTGAAGGATCTACCTTGAGTCCATCAAATACAGGCTGTACGCCCAGAATGTACTGGGAAATAGCTACCATGTTCCATGCAGCTGTACCTGTAAGCCATGAGTTCTTGCCCTGACCGAAGTTCTTAGCGTCCTTACCGCCGATCATCTGACCGTATACGTAAGGCTCTGTCTTGTGGATATCAGATGTCTCCTCAGTGAAAGCAGGAGCTATCTTGCTGTAGTACTCAAATGCCTTGTCACCGCGTCCTACGTAAGCCTCGGCACAGATTATCCATGCATTGTTGTGTGTGAAGATACCTGCGTTCTCCTTGTATCCGCCCGGATATGTGGAGATCTCACCGTACTGGATATAGTACTTTGTGAATGCAGGGTTGTTGAGAACAAGACCGAACTCGCAGTTGAGGTACTTGTCAATGGAGTTGAGTGTCTTGATGTCTGCGCCCTGATCCTTACCGATCTCTGACATAACTGCGAAGCCCTGTGGCTCGATGAAGATCTTGCCCTCTTCGCACTCCTTGGAGCCCATCTTCTCGCCGTTAGCGTCGTAAGCTCTGATGAACCAGTCGCCGTCGAAAGCGGATTCCATAACGTTCTTCTTCATCTTGTCGATCTCAGCCTGAGCCTTTGCAGCCTCGTCCTTCTTGCCGAGATGCTCGAGGATACCTACATAAGCAGGACCTGTGTATGTGAAGAGTGCTGCAACGAATGCAGACTCAGCTATCTTGGAGTAACCGCCCTCTGCCTTGAACTTGGGGTTGGTGTAGGTCTGGAAGGACTCACCGGGAGTATCGGAGAAGCATGAGAGGTTGATACAGTCATTCCAGTCAGCTCTCATTGCAAGTGGCAGACCGTGAGGTCCGAGGTTGTTTACAATGTGGTAGAATGAAACGTTGAGGTGCTCAAGCATTGTGTGCTTGCCGTTGGGATCGTCATCGAAAGGAACGTTAGCGTCGAGAATGCCCCAGTCGCCTGTCTCCTTGATATAAGCAGCAACAGAAAGTATCATCCAGAGCGGATCGTCTGAGAAGTCGCCGCCGATATCAGCGTTGCCCTTCTTTGTAAGAGGCTGGTACTGGTGGTAGCAGCCGCCGTCTGAAAGCTGTGTTGAAGCGATGTCGATAAGTCTCTCTCTTGCACGCTCGGGTATCTGGTGAACGAATCCGAGGATATCCTGGTTGGAGTCACGGAAGCCCATACCACGGCCGATACCGCTCTCGAAGTAAGAAGCGGAACGTGAAAGGTTGAATGTTACCATACACTGATACTGGTTCCAGATATTTACCATTCTGTTTACCTTGTCATCAGGTGTGTTTACCTTGAAGATAGAAAGGAGACTGTTCCATGTATTGCGGAGCTCTTCAAGACCTGCTGCTACCTTCTCGGGAGTATTGTACTTCTCGATCATTGCATAAGCCTTTTCCTTGTTGAGGACCCATGTCTCTCTTGTAAGGAGGTTAGCAGGCTTTTCAGCAGCGAACTTCTTGTCCTGTGGGTTCTCAGCATAGCCGAGGATATAGATAAGGGTCTTGGACTCGCCGGGAGCAAGAGTTACCTTCTTGTAGTGTGAAGCAACAGGTGACCAGCCGTCTGCAAAGGAGTTTGAGGGCTTGTCAGCCTTTACTGTTGCAGGGTTGTCCCAGCCGTTGTAGATGCTTCCGAGGAATGAATCACGGTCTGTATCGTAGCCGTCGATATCATCGTTTACAGTATAGAAAGCGTAGTGGTTACGTCTGTCTCTGTACTCTGTTACGTGGTAGATAGTGGAGCCCTCGATCTCAACACGACCTGTGGAGAAGTTTCTCTGGAAGTTTGTGCAGTCGTCCTGAGCGTCCCAGAGACACCATTCAGCGATAGAGAAGATAGAGAAGCTCTTTGCTTCCTTGCCCTCGTTTGTGAGGACTACCTGCTGAACTTCGCCGTCGTAGTTCTGAGGAACGAAGAATGTCACCTCAGCCTTGAGGTCGTTCTTCTTGCCTGTGATAACGGTATAGCCCATACCGTGGCGGCACTCGTATGAATCAAGCTCTGTTTTTACAGGAGACCAGCCGGGGTTCCATACAGTTCCGTTGTCGTTGATATAGAAATAACGTCCGCCCATATCGATAGGCACGTTGTTGTAGCGATAACGAGTAATGCGTCTGAGGCGTGCGTCCTTATAGAAACAGTAGCCGCCTGCTGTATTGGAAATAAGTGAGAAAAATCCCTGATTGCCGAGGTAGTTTATCCACGGATAGGGAGTCTTTGGGGAATTGATAACATATTCCTTTTTAGCGTCGTCAAAAAATCCGAACTTCATAATTATACTCCTTTATTTTTGGTGACAAAAGCGGTTCAACGAACCGCATTTGTATTATTATACCATACATTTGCATATAATACAATAGGATATGCAAAAATTGCGTTGTATTTTTTTCAAGTCCTTTTTTGTGCACATTGTCCTACATTTCACCATCAAAGGAGAAAAGTTCCTCAACCGTCGTGTGGAACACCTTGGCAATATCCATTGCAAGCTTTAGGGACGGGTTGTAAAGTCCCTTTTCAAGGCGGATTATGGTCTCGCGGCGGACTCCCACAAGGTCGGCGAGCTCTCCCTGCTTCATGTCGTACTTTGCACGGTATTCTTTAAGTTTTGTTTTGAGCTCGGGCATTATTCGTCCTCCTCAGCCTTGGGAGTTCTGTCAAGCCATAGGAAAGTAATGTTCTTGGCTGCTAAGAATACTCCGCACAAAAAGACAGCGAATATACACACGTCACTGCCCTCGATGCTGTAATATTCAAAATGCCTGTGGTTTCCGTGCAGGTGCATGAAAATACCAACGAGCAATGCTGCGCAAAGCTCAACTCTTACTGCGATATCTGTGGCTTTCAGCATGAGTTCACGGGAAAGCTCGTCACTTGGCTGCTTTTTGTACTTTGTTGACATAGCACAAAAAAATACGATCCCAATGAGGATAAGCGGAGACAGCACATTGATAATATAATGAAATACTCTGGTGTGGTATATCTTTTCAAGCATTCCACAGATAAACAGTATTATCATCACCATAGATGATACGAATTCCGATAAAGCCTGTGCTTTCTGGCTCAATACTCTTTTTTTCATAATGATTACCCCTTTCATGTGATGTATTCATCACTTTCTGTGACAATTATATCACCTAAATATGAGCTTGTCAACAGAAAAAGTGACAAATCTATCACTTTTGGCGCATTTCACAATCAGCAAGTATGATTTTTGTGTTATGTGATATATTTATCACAAATCAGAGTATGAAAACGGGCGGATAATATCCGCCCTTACATATTATTCGGGTTTTGTATAAGTGCCTGTCAGATGACCGTAGGATATGATATTATCCTCGTTTTCACCGTCCATTTCCTTTGCAAATTCAAGCAGCTTGGGGTTTGAATTGTCAAAGGAGCCCTTTATCCTCTCGGGCTGCTCCCTGAGAGCCATTACAAATATCTCATAGTCATGGGTATAGCCCTTTGGCGGATAGGGTCCTACGTACTCACTTTCGGGAGCCCAGCCTGCGGGGAGATCTGTCTCGCTCTCGGTGACGGACTTCCAGTGTATCCAGTTGGAAGCGGTGGTATCCACCATGAATATGGCATAACAGCCTGCTCCGTCAACAGGCTCCCACGAAAGCTGAGGTGAACGGTTGGAGCCGTTAAGGGTATTGGTGATATCCTCGTCCCATACTCCGTCGTGAAGATCCTCGGAGCTCAGCTCAAAGGTGCTCAGCTTGCTCAGATCAAGCTCCTTGGACTCTGCGGCTGTAGCAGCCTCTGTTGCAGCGTCGGCGGAGGCTTCTGTTTCGGGAGCTGCAGTAGTTACTGCCGCCTTAGTACTATCCTCGGCAGATGAGGACGGCGACTCCTGAGTACAGCCGATATTAAAGAGAAAAGCAAGTAATGCGAGTAAAATTGCAATTATTCTTGAATAACTCATAGTATGTTCCTTTCCGTATCTGATAAAATCATGAGGGCGGACAATATCCGCCCTACAGGTATTATAATTTTGTGAAGAATCTTTCGTGAGCCTCGAATACGTCTCCGGGCTTTACCTCGCGGTAGCCTGTAACGTCAGCAGGCAGGCTCAGGTTTGGTGCGTCTATCATTGCTGTCATTGGCTCGGGACAGAAGTAGTGATTGAAGCCGCGGTCGTTCCAGATTATCCAGAAGCCGTACTCCTCGGATACCTCATAACAGAGCTTCTTGCCGCTGGCAGTATCCTCTGCGATGACGCCGTGGAACTTCTCACCGTCCATATCCAAGTACTCACCGAAATACATCTCGTTGTCAACTACCTGCAATACAGGCTTCTTTCCGCCGTTTCTGTATTCAAGGTCGTGCATGGTGGGCACCTTCAGCTGCTCTGTGGGCAGGCAGCGTTCGTTGAGCTCACAGCGCTTTCCTATGGGCACTAAAAGGCGGATATCCTCCTCCTTTGCGCCGTCCACGAAAGGCGAATTGATAGTTGTATGTGAAGCCAGCGACATAGGCAGCACCTTTTCGCCGTCTGTGTTGATAAAGCGGATATTCTGCTCAAGTCCCTGCTCCGAAAGAGTAAAGGTGTACTCTGCTGTGAAGCGTACAGGGAGATACTTGAAGAACTCGTCCTTTTCGTCGTAAATATAGCGGGTCTTTACCCATGCGCAGTTGTCGTCAGCCTTGCACTCCACCACCTCATGGGCTCTCTTGTGGAGGAAGCCGTGGATATGATTGTTATAGGGAGCAGGCTCGTTCACGGGAAGCTGATATACTGCGTCGGAGGTCTTCAATACTCCGTCTGCGAAACGGTTTGGCAGATAAAGTGTGGGAAGTCCCCATACCTCTGCGGACTGCTTTATGGTATCAGGCACGTTGTTCTCATTGAAGCGGAAGAACTCCAGACCGTTAACGTTGTCGCGAAGTCGGATAACATTCGAGCCTATCTCGTTTGCCACCCATGCTTCATAGCCGCCTGCGCTGAGTTTTACGCAGGTCATGCCTTTCCAGTCAAATAATTCTGCTTTGTTGTTCATTTATAAAACATTCCTTTCGGTTTTAATAATCCATTTTAAACCAGTTTATCACTGCTCTGATGCCTCTGTATATCAATAGCCATATTATCCCGAGACACATCAGGAAAAACGTGAATAAGCGGGTCGCTCCCACGGCTCTCACCTCAGACGGATTGGTCATGGACGAAGTATCTATACGCATAAAGCCTATCCATAACAGATAAATAAATACTCCTGCGGCACAGCCTGAAAAGGCGAGCCAGAAAAACAATGCTCCCCTGCCCTTTTCCCCCTGTGCGAAGGCTTTCTCCGCAGGATACAGAAAAAACGGCAGTGCAAAATATGCTCCCATCTGGAGCAAAACTATGCTGCTCGAGTCAAATAAACGATTGATCAGCGAGATATAGTCTGTCAGTACGGCTGTACATGCATACAGCAGACAGCATACGATACTGCATATTATCAGCGGAAGCGCTGTCTTTTTCATACAGCTCACGTTCATTTCTGTCTCAGGACAAGTGAATGTGTTCGATATCAGCTCTTTTTCTTCTCCTGCGCACTGCTTATGCATTTTACGATGAGGGCTCCTATGCGGAACAGCAATGCCCAGACAAAGCCGCCTGCCAGTATAATATACATAATAACAAGTCCGATACCGCCGAGAATCTTATGAGCAAATAACTTATCCATATCCAGCGAATCGGTAATATATATCATAACAAGGGTTATGACCGCATAACCGAATAAATAAACAGGCGCTGTCAGCTTCGTGGGAAACTGCTGCTCCAGTTCCTTTTCACGTATGAGAAAAAATACAGGCAATATAAACAGAAGCACTCCCTCTATAAACATTACGACCAGAGAAGCATTGCTTTCCTGTGTTATAACATCAAAGACTGCTGCGGCAATATATATGATCGCAGGACATATCATGCCCATAAGCAGCGACTTTACAAGGACCTTACCTTTCATAGCCTGCCTCAGTCCATTCTGTTTTCCATGTCGGTGTACTCGCGCATAGGCGATATTGCCTTATACGCAGGACGTATTATCTTGTTGGAGTTGATAAGCTCCTCAATTCTGTGAGCAGACCAGCCTGCTATTCTTGCTGTTGCAAAAAGAGGCGTGAAGAGCTCGTCGGGTATGCCCAGCATACGGTATACAAAGCCGCTGTAGAAGTCAACGTTTGCACAGACGCCCTTGTATATGCGGCGCTCCTCGGCTATGACCTCGGGAGCAAGACGCTCCACCAGCGAATACAGTGCAAATTCCTCATGTCTGCCCTTTTCGGAGCTGAGAGACTCCACAAAGCCCTTGAACACCTTGGCTCTGGGGTCTGACTGTGAGTACACAGCGTGTCCCATGCCGTAGATAAGGCCTGCCTTATCGAAGGTCTCCTTGTGGAGAAGCTTTCTGAGGTAGTTCTTGACCTCCTCCTCGTCTGTCCAGTCCTTTACGTTCTGCTTCATATCGTCGAACATCATGGCTACCTTGATATTTGCGCCGCCGTGTTTGGGTCCTTTCAGTGAGCCCAGTGCCGCCGCTATGGCAGAATAGGTATCGGTGCCCGATGAGGAGACTACATGGACAGTGAATGTGGAGTTGTTTCCGCCGCCGTGCTCTGCGTGGAGTACCAGTGCAAGGTCAAGTATGCGTGCTTCAAGCTCGGTGTACTTCCCGTCCTCGCGGAGCATATAAAGTATATTCTCGGCTATGGACAGCTCTGGCTTGGGACTGTGTATGAACAGGTCTCCCCCAAGTCTTGCGTACCTGTAGGCGTGGTATGCGTATACCGCAAGTACAGGGAACAGGGTTATGAGCTCTATGCTCTGTCTCAGCACGTTTGGCACTGATATATTGTTTGCTTTATCATCATATGAATACAGCGCAAGAACGCTCTTTGCGAGAGTATTCATCATATTGTCCGTGGGAGCCTTCATTATCACGTCACGCATAAAGTTTGAGGGAAGCTCGCGGAAATCCGCAAGTATCTTCTTGAACTCCGCCAGCTCGTGCTCCGAGGGCATCTTTCCGAAAAGAAGAAGGTAAACAGTCTCCTCAAAGCCGAAGCGCTTTTCCTTTATGAAGCCCGCGACGATATCTTCTACGTCAATTCCTCTGTAGTACAGCTTGCCGTCGCCGTGATTTGGCATTCCGTCGCCGCTGTCTATCACTTTTATGGTACTGATATTGGTAAGTCCTGCTACAACGCCGTTTCCGTTGATATCACGGAGTCCGCGCTTTACATCGTACTGTGTGTAGAGCTCGGGGTCTATTTTGTAGCCCTCAAGAGACATATCAGCAAGTTTTGTGATCTCTGGTGTGATGTCTGAAAATTTGTATCTCATGTATCGTCATCCCTTTCTTTTTACGATTAGTACTAATGATTATGCATATTACAATTATATTTGATTTCCGTAATTTTGTCAAGGCTAAACAAAAAGTTATTTTCCTTGTCAAAGAAAAGTTGTAAATTTTTAGCATTTCTATTGAAAAAATCTGTGCTTTATGATAAAATATATCTGTCGGCTTTTGCCGTTCTTTGTCAAAGGGAGATGATCTGAATTGGAATCAGTTGAATATAAATGCCCCAATTGCATGGCGGATCTGAAGTTCAATCCGACCTCACAGAAGCTGGAATGTGAATACTGCCTCAGCGCATTTACTGTGGAGGAAATAAAGGAGCTCTGTGCAGGCACCGAAAACAGTATCCCTCAGGAGGCTGTACAGGTGCAGGAGGACTTCGCAAACCACACGCACCTTTACCGCTGCAAGAGCTGCGGCGCCGAGATAATGGCTGACGATCAGCAGACGGCTACATTCTGCTATTACTGCCATAACCCTGTTATACTGGCAGGCAAAATGGGCGGCGAATTCAAGCCCGATAAGGTCATAGGCTTCAAGCTCACAAGAGATGATGCTATAAGCTGCTTCAAAAAATGGATAGGCAAGCGCTGGTTCACGCCAAAGGACTTCAAGTCACAGCAGCAGCTTGAAAAGCTGACGGGACTCTATGTTCCGTTCTGGGTGGCTGACTGCAACATAAATGTTGACTATCAGGGCACAGGCAAAAAGGTAAGGAGCTGGACCTCGGGCAGCTACATGATAACCGAAACTCAGGAGTACAGGGTAGTGCGCTGCGGCACACTTACCACAAAAGGTATCCCTGCCGACGGCGAGACTAAAATAGACGACCTGCTCATGGAAGCTATAGAGCCCTACGACTACCGCGAGCTGAAGGACTTCTCCATGTCCTACCTCAGCGGCTTCTATGCGGATAAGTACGACGTGGACAAAGCGTCGGTATTTCCCCGTATCCGCGTCCGCGCAACTCAGGCGTGCGCTTCGCTTATCAAGAGCTCCATTCAGGGCTACAGCAGCGTCAGCGCAAATGTAGAAGACTACAGCATCAAGCAGACTCAGTGGAGCTATATGCTGCTCCCTGTGTGGTTCATGTCATACAAATACAAGGATAAGGTCTACGAGTTCGCTATAAACGGACAGACGGGCAAGCTTGCAGGAACTCCTCCCCTTTCAAAGGGCAGGCTCTGGCTGGCTTGTCTCGGTGTGGGCGCAGCTGTCTCGGCTGTCTGCGCTCTGATAGGAGGTGCTATCTGCTGATGAAACGCCTTTTATCACTTATTCTGACAGCCGTTACCTGTATGTGTATGCTCACGATGCTGACAGGCTGCTCAGAGCCTGAAAACGACTACGCAGGCTGGAACGGGAACTGGCAAGTATCAACTATTTACGATGGCGAATACAACGAAAAAGGATTGTTCTCAGAACAGCAAATAAGAGAACTTGAAGCACAAATACAGCAAAAAGCTCAAGAACTCGAAATGAATATCCTCATCTATATCGGCGGCTCATACCGCACCAACGAGGATACAAAGCCTTTCTGCGACAGTACTTATGACTCATGGTTCGGGAACGATACAGACGGATTGATATATTATCTCGACTTATCGGGAAAGAAACCCGCTTACGATTATATCTCCACATCAGGAAAGGCTATCCTGATGTATGAGGATTGCAGGGAAGCTATCTTCGACCACTTGGACAATTACCTCCCTGCTTCCGGACAAGAGATAATACCTGACGAGATATATGACGCTGTTGTGGAATTCCTCGATCAGCTCACGGTATACTCAAAAAGCGGCTCACACCGCTCATATTACCACGACAAGAGAAAGGGCACATATATCTACTACAAGGGCGACAAGCTCTTCATAACCCACAAAAAGCCCCTTATCCTCTGGGTGCGCATATGGATAGTTTCAGCTATCATAGGTCTGCTGACGGCTCTTATCTCTTTCCTTGCATCAAAGGGAAACTACAAATTCAAGGCAAAGACCAATCCCAGCGTTTACCTGTCAAAGGACAACGTGAACTATACTCAGAAGTCTGATACTCATATCCGCACATATCAGACCAGACGAAAGATCGAATCCAGCAGCGGCGGCGGAGGTTCCCGCGGCGGCGGCGGTGGAGGCGGCGGCGGAAGCCACGGCGGCGGAGGTCACAGCAGATAACACCTCTTTAAACATCGGCAAAAAGCCCGAGAGCAAGCGCTCTCGGGTTTTTCTGATATAAACAAGTTTATCGGGCGGATAATATCCGCCCCTACTATTTGCTGCACCGTCCACTACAGCGCGGACTGCCAAAGGCAACCCCTACATATTGTCATTCATAATTCGTTGTTTACCGGCGGGCGGCGGAACGCCGCCCCTACAATTCTACTCTCTACTTTCTACTCACTACTCACTCGCGGACGCGCAATGCGCGTCCCTACAAGCTAATAGCTAAAAAAGCTCCTGACCGAAGTCAGGAGCTTTTGCTGTCTTATGCGTTCATTCCGAGGTCGATAGCCTTGAAGTTGTTAGGGATAAGTGCTGCCTTCTTAGGTGGTACGACCTTCTCGATAGCCTTCTGCATTGTCTCAAGTGAGCAGATGTTTGTCTCCTTGAGGAGCTTGCCGAGAAGTATGATGTTTGAGCCGCCCTTGAGGTCGTTGTCGTCAGCCATCTGCTGTGAGGGGATACCAAACAGGTCGATGTCTGTTCTGTCTGTAGCAGGCTCGATCATTGAGCTGTCGAAGAATACCTTGCCGCCGGGGCGGACACAGCTTACGAACTTGTCAAATGAGGGCTGGTTCATAGCGATAAGGAGGTGTGGTGTTACAACGAGAGGTGAACCGATAGGATCATCGGAGATAGTAACTGAACAGTTACATGTACCGCCTCTCATCTCGGGACCGTATGAAGGGAGCCATGAGAGCTCCTTGTTGTCCATAAGTCCGCAGTATGCAAGTATCTTTCCGGCGAAGAGGATACCCTGTCCGCCGAAGCCTGCGAGAAGGATCTCTGTAGTAGCCATTACTCGTTACCTCCTTCTGTCTTAGGGAATACTCCCTCTTCAACGTCCTTGTATACGCCGAGAGGATAGTATGGGATCATTTCGTCCTGAAGTCTCTTGATAGCGTCAAGAGGAGCAAGTCCCCAGTTTGTAGGACAAGTTGAAAGAACCTCTACGATAGAGAAGCCCTTGCCTGCCTTCTGGTTCTCAAATGCCTTGCGGATAGCCTTCTTAGCAGCCTTGATGTGAGGAACGCTGTCAACTGCAACACGCTCAGCATAAGCTGTACCTGTAAGTGTTGAGAGCATCTCGCATACCTTTACAGGATAGCCTGCAAGCTCGGGGCTTCTTCCGAAAGGTGTTGTCTGTGTAACCTGTCCGGGGAGTGTTGTAGGAGCCATCTGACCGCCTGTCATTCCGTAGATAGTGTTGTTGATGAAGATAACGACGATATTCTCGCCTCTTGTAGCAACGTGAACTGTCTCGGCAGTACCGATAGCAGCAAGGTCGCCGTCGCCCTGATATGTAAATACGAACTTATCTGGGTTTGTACGCTTAACGCCTGTTGCAACAGCAGGTGCACGTCCGTGAGCAGCCTCTATCATATCGCAGTTGAAGTAATCATATGCCATAACAGAGCAGCCAACAGGACATACTCCGATAGTATCGCCCTCGATACCCATTTCGTCGATGACCTCACAGAGTATTCTGTGAACTATACCGTGTGTGCAGCCCGGGCAGTAATGTGTAGGAACGTCAATAAGTGACTTTGGTCTTTCAAATACTACAGCCATCAGAGAGCACCTCCTATTTTCTTGATCTGATCCAGTACCTCAGCAGGTGTCGGGATAACGCCGCCTGTTCTTCCGTAGAACTCTACAGGCTTTGAGCAGTTGATAGCAAGCTTGATGTCCTCTATCATCTGTCCCATTGACATCTCAACGCTGAGAAGCTTCTTAGCGCTCTTAGCAGCCTCGTTGATCTCCTTTACAGGGAATGGCCACAGTGTCTTGGGACGGAAGAGACCTGCCTTGATGCCCTGTGCTCTTGCATCGTTTACAGCAGACTTTGCAACTCTTGCTGTTGCGCCGAATGCGCATACAAGTACGTCGCAGTCCTCGGTGAGATAAAGCTCAGCCTCGGTCTCAGTCTCCTTGATTATCTCGTATCTCTTGTAACGGTCGAGGATAGAGTTCTCAAGCTCATCGGGCTTGAGGTAGAGAGAGTTGATGATGTGGTGCTCTCTCTGCATCTTGTGACCGTTTGCAGCCCAGCCGCTCTTATCGTAAGCGTTGGGATTGATCTCAGGGAATGTAACAGGCTCCATCATCTGTCCGAGAAGTCCGTCTGCGAGGATCATTGCAGGCATACGGTACTTGTCAGCGCGGTCGAAAGCCTTTACAACGTAGTCTACCATTTCCTGTACTGATGCAGGTGCGTATACCAGAAGCTGGAAGTCGCCGTGACCGAGAGCCTTTGTAGCCTGCCAGTAGTCAGCCTGTGATGGCTGGATACCGCCGAGACCGGGGCCGCCTCTTTCAACGTTGATGATTACAGCGGGAAGGTCTGAACCTGCTATGTATGAAACGCCCTCGCTCTTCAGTGAGATTCCGGGTGAGGACGATGATGTCATTGCACGGACGCCTGTTGAAGCAGCGCCGAGTACCATGTTGATAGCAGCGATCTCGGACTCTGCCTGTAAGAATACGCCGCCTGCCTTATGCATACGCTTTGCCATATAAGCGGCAAGCTCTGTCTGAGGAGTTATAGGATAACCGAAGAAGCATTTACAGCCTGCTCTGATAGCAGCCTCTGCCAGCGCTTCGTTGCCCTTCATAAGATTTCTTTCCAAAGCTAAACAGCTCCTTTCGATAAATAATTATTTTTGAATAACGATAGCGCAGTCAGGACACATTGTTGCACACATTGCGCAGCTGATACATGCCGACTGGTCGGTACACTCTGCGTAGAAATATCCCTTCTTGTTGCGCTTCTCCTTCTGGAGAACGACTATCTTCTTGGGACAGGCAGCTGTACAGAGTCCGCAGCCCTTGCAGCGCTCAGTAATAACTGTCATCTTTTCCATACACCTTTCGCTCCTTTCAGATTGATTAATTCTATGGTCTAATCAGGAATTCGGGGTTCGGAATCCGAGATCAAGCTTTCACACTCAATTCCGCATTCCGAATTCCGCATTCCGAATTATCAGCATCAGCCCCAGACGGGCTTAACATATATCTTCGCCGAAAATACATCGGGCTTATCAGCAAGCTCCGCGATGTCCTCGGGATATACCGTATACTTTATTGGGAGCCCTGTTATGCGTGAGGTCTCCTCGGCAAATGGTCGGGACTGCTCGATGATATCGAGAGTAGTCTCGCAGCCCAAGTTGGTATTGTTGACGATAGCCGTATGCTTCATACGTGCTGCCGCCTCTATCTCATACATCAGCTTTGTGACTTCCTCGGCAGTATTTGTGAGGTAGCGGCGCTGATTTATGACGCAGTACATCTCGATACTGTCCTTGAACTGCTCCAGATCGTCGGCATAGCGTCCCAGCGCAACAGCGCCTGCGTCGTCGCCGCCCACGTCGATTATGAGGCAGTCCTCGTCCATAGCCAGCTCCACAACGTCGAACTGTATAGACGGGATATCGAGGTTGCTCCTTGCAAAATCGGGAGCTATAAGTCTTATGCCCTTTTCCTCGAACAGGTCACGGAAATCGGCTGTTCGGAAGTAGGGGTTTACTATATCAAGGTCTACGATAGCTGCGGACTTGCCCTCCTCAGCGGCTTTCACTGCAAGATTGACGGCAAAATTGGTCTTGCCGCTGCCATAGTGTCCTGTGATTATCTTAATATTCTTCATAAATATCCTCTTTAAACACTTGTGAAAAATCCTACAAATTATATTATACCACTTTAAAACATTAATTGCAAGGGGTATTTTTTGCCGCAGGCAAAGTTGTACACGTGTTAAGCTTATCCGCTCGATAAGCCGTTAGCCGTTAGCTTGTAGGGGCGGATATTATCCGCCCGAAATGTAGGGGACGGCGTCCTCGACGTCCCGCAAATAATCCGCGAAAAATTTAAATAGCCATGTGTAGGGGCGCCGTTTCGGCGCCCGCGGGCTTTGATGAAATTAACACGGACGGATAATATCCGCCCCTACTCTCAACTCTACACTCTCAACTCTCAACTAAAAAAATCCCCCGACTTTTGGTCGGGGGGGTATATACGCTTATTACTCAGCGTCTGTGTTCTTTTCGATGTAGTTTACGATGTCTCCAACTGTTTTGATCTCTTCTACAGCCTCATCGGGGATAGAGATGTCGAACTCGTCCTCGATAGTTGTGATGAGGTCAACAACGTCAAGTGAATCAGCACCAAGATCGTCCTGGATATTTGAATCCATGTTTACTTCGTCTGCCTCCACACTGAGCTGTTCTGCAATAATATCTTTGAGTTTTTCAAAAATCATTATTTGGTCCTCCATTTTTTCTTTATTTTTTTGTCAAAATCGGTTCATTCAATGAACGCTCCGATTTTTCTAAATTTAGTATAGCGTTCTTTAAGCAAAACGTCAATATCTTTTTTACATTTTTCGGGAATTTTTTGTGACAAATATTCGTGTATATTTTCTGAAATTTTGTCTAAATCGTTATGTGCACCGCCGAGGGGCTCCTCGATTATGGCTTCTGCAACGCCGAGACGCACCATATCCTCTGCGGTTATCTTCATTATCTCACTGGCTTCCTGCTCTCTTGAAGCGTCCTTCCAGAGTATGCTTGCAAAGCCTCTTGGCGATAATACGGAGTACTCAGCGTTCTCAAGCATTGCAAGCTCGTCGCATACGCCCAGAGCAAGAGCTCCGCCGCTTCCGCCCTCACCGAGGACGATAGATATTATAGGTGTGCGGAGAGTCATGAACTCCGCGATATTCTTTGCGATAGCCTCACCCTGTCCGCGCTCCTCGGCAGCAACTCCGCAGAATGCTCCCGGAGTGTCGATAAAGCATATGATAGGACGGTGGAACTTCTCCGCCTGCCTTGCCAGTCTGAGAGCCTTTCTGTAGCCCTCGGGGTGAGGCATTGCGAAGTTGCAGTTCTTGTTCTCGTTGATATCCCTGCCCTTTACCTCTGCGATAATGGTAACAGGCTCGCCGTCCAGTCTTGCAAGACCGCAGATGATAGCCCTGTCGTCGCCGAAGAGTCTGTCGCCGTGCATCTCGTACCAGTCGGTGAATATCTGAGGTATATAATCTTTAATAGTAGGTCTGCCCTTAGTGTGTATGAGCTGAAGGCGTTCCCACGCTGTTCTCTTGTCGTCCATGCTCACGCCTCCTTAGGGTAAAATCCGTGGAGCTTCAGAAGATGAGAGAGCACGCTTCTCAGCTTTCTGCGCTCGACTATCATATCCACAAAGCCCTTGGTGTACATAAACTCGGCAAGCTGGAAATCATCGGGGAGCTTCTGCTTGATAGTTCCCTCGATAACACGTCTGCCTGCAAAGCCAATGAGCACCTTTGGCTCGGCTATGATTATATCGCCCAGTGACGCAAAGCTGGCTGTTACGCCGCCTGTGGTGGGGTCGGTCATTACGGATATATAGAGTCCGCCTGCCTCGCTGTGGAGCTTTACTGCGCCCGATGTCTTAGCCATCTGCATAAGAGACACTATGCCCTCCTGCATACGAGCTCCGCCCGAAGCGGTAAACATTACCACGGGGAGCTTTTTCTCGGTGGCATACTCAAATGCACGGGTTATCTTTTCGCCTACGACGCTTCCCATAGAGCCCATCATAAAGCGCGAGTCCATGATGCCGATAACTACAGGCGAGCCCTTGATAGTAGCCGTACCTGTGATAACAGCCTCATTAAGTCCAGTAGCGGCGCGGAGCTCCGCCTGCTTTTCGCTGTAATCGGGAAAATCCAGCGGATTGGCGCTCTTCATTCTGCCGTTGAGCTCTCTGAAGCTTCCCTTGTCCACAGTTATAGCGATACGCTCGGTGGAGGAAAGTCTGCCGTGATAGTTGCACTTGGGGCAGACTCTGTGGAGCTCTTCATATTTATAAAGAGGGCTCGTTCCCTGACAGCGGGGGCATTTGAACATGGGGGGCTTATATTCCTCCTCACCGTCATTGAAGCGCTTTTTTACAACGTTGAAAAAATCTTCAAACAATTCTTTTCTCCCCTATCGGTTATTTCTTCTTTTCTTCCATGTATCTTCCAAGGAAGCCTATATCATATTTACCTGCCTTGAAATCGGCATTTTTGATTATCTCCAGCTGGAAGTCGATATTTGTATCAACGCCCTCCACGATGAACTCCGAAAGCGCCCATTTCATCTTGTTTATGGCGTCATCTCGGTCTGAGCCGTGAGCAATGAGCTTGCTTATCATAGAGTCATAGTAAGGTGTGATGGTGTAGCCCTGATATACGGCGCCGTCAATTCTTATTCCGGGACCTCCGGGCATATAGAGCGCGGTGATAGTACCGGGCGAGGGACGGAAGCCCTTGTCGGGGTTCTCCGCATTTATTCTGCACTCGATAGCGTGACCGCGTATGGTGATGTCCTCCTGCTTTAATTCAAGAGGCTTGCCGTCTGCTATCTCTATCTGAGCCTTTACAAGGTCGAAGCCCGTTACCTCCTCGGTAATAGGGTGCTCGACCTGTATTCTGGTATTCATCTCCATGAAGTAGAAGTCGCGGTTCTCGTCAACGAGGAACTCGATAGTACCTGCGTTGTAGTAGCCGCACTCCTTGGCAGCGGTAACTGCCGCAGCTCCCATTTTTGCGCGAAGCTCGGGGCTTACGATAGGGCTGGGACACTCCTCCAGCATCTTCTGGTTGCGGCGCTGCATTGAGCAGTCACGCTCGCAGAGGTGGAGGTAGTTGCCGTGCTTGTCTGCAATTATCTGTATCTCAACATGGTGCGGATTTATGAGGAACTTCTCGATATATACGGCGTCGTCACCGAAGAAGTTCTTTGCCTCCTGCTGAGCGGCTGTCATCTGAGCTTCAAGCTCGTCTGCACTGTCAACACGGCGTATGCCGCGTCCGCCGCCGCCTGCGGAAGCCTTTACCAGTACGGGGTAGCCTGCCTTTTCGGCTATCTCGCGGGCTTCCTCAAGGGACTTGACTGCGCCCTTTGAGCCCGGGATAACAGGTACTCCCGCTGCTGCCATAGTTTCCTTTGCAGCTGCCTTGTCGCCAAGCATCTCTATTGACTTATATGACGGACCGATGAAAACTATTCCGTTAGCCTCGCAGAGCTTTGCGAACTCGGCGTTCTCGGAAAGGAAGCCGAAGCCTGGATGTATGGCTTCTGCGCCTGTATTCAGTGCCGCCTGTATGATAGCGTTCATGTTAAGGTAGCTGTCCTTTGTTGCCGCAGGTCCGATGCATACAGCCTCGTCGGCTATCTGTGCATGGAGCGAATTGCGGTCGGCAGTTGAATATACTGCAACACAGCGTATATTCAGCTCTCGGCACGCTCTGATGATTCGTACAGCTATCTCGCCTCTGTTGGCGATAAGTACTTTTCTGAACATTTATCTTATCTCCTGTATGAGTTATTTATTATCTGTCACAACGAAGGTTATCTCGCAGGATACAGCCTTTTCGCCGCCTACTGAGGCAAGCGCCTGACCTGTTCCCACAGGTCCTCTCTGACGGATTATCTCCACTTCAAGGTCGAGTACGTCCCCCGGGACTACCTGTCTGCGGAACTTAGCCTTGTCGATGCCGCCGAAAAGTCCTATCTTGCCCTTGAATTCAGGCTTTGATAGCATGCAGACAGCTCCTGCCTGAGCCAGCATCTCAACCATAAGAACGCCCGGAGTCACGGGATATCCCGGGAAGTGACCCTTGAACCAGAAGTCCTCTTCCTTGATGTACTTTCTTGCGTGTACCTTTACGCCGATTTCCATATCAACTATCTCGTCAATGAGAAGAAAGGGGTCGCGGTGGGGGATTATTTCCATTATCTGTTCTTTATTCATAAGTATATCAGCCATGATCGTTACTCCTTATTGTTATTAATATCGTTGTCGGCAAGCATACCCATATCGTCCTCGGGGCGTATCCTGTACTTTGCAAAGGGATCCTCGGGGACTACATAGTCTGCCTTTATATCCGTGCCGTATACGCTCTCGCCCTCTATGCCGAAGACCTCGCCGTCCTTGACGAAGCTCTTATAGGAGCCTCTCAGCTGCACGAAATGGGGATAGCCTGTCTCGTCCCTGATGCTGTCGTCTATCCTGCCCATGACATAAATTATCACGGCATTTGCCACGGCAAGCATTACATAGCACAGATTCGCGGGCAGCATAAGCAAAGTCACAAGAAATCCAATGATCCAGCTGTACATCTTCCTTATGCCCACAAGGTATACCAGAAGCGCCTCGCTTATGAGCACCACTGCAAGACACAGCCCTGTACTGCCGCCGTACCATATAATAGGTGAGAGCACTCTGAAATACGTTAAGATGAATATAAAGGGGACGATTATGGCGTTCATTATCCACATTCCCCAGAAATCACGGAGAAATCTCCAGCGTATCTTGCTCATGTCAAGCATTTTCTGGTTGTATTTCTTGAATTCCCCATACATCTCCGCAGAGGTGATGTTTATATGGGAATCATCTATATTTTCCTGTGTAATGTATTTCAGTTCCATTATCAAAGAAATGTCCCGTCGTGGGGGTGGTCTCTGTTTATCTTTTCACGTATGCTGTCGTAGGTCATATTTGCAATGTTGTCTGCGCTGCTGTTTATGGTGGTGACATTCAGTCTCGGGAACGATGGGTAGCCAAGCTCCTTTGAGAGCTCTTCCTCCACAACATTATAGTATATGCAGGCAAGAAAATTTCCTACGGGAAAGATAACGAACACAAGTGATATCAGCACCGCAGGCATTGAAACGAGCGCCAGCGTGAACTTATCGCGGCTGTGCTTTACAAAGGCGAACCATGTCACAAGTATCAGATATGCAAAATATCCGACAGCACCTATGGCAAAGCGCCAGTTGAACGCCTTTGTGCTCACGTCGGGCATATGGACGCCCTCCAGACTTGCCAGATACAGGAACACCATGAAGAACAGTATGACGTACTGAGCTATTATCCATACATTGAATATGGCATGGGTACGGTGACGCCTGCTGTAGTTCTTTACCGCTTCCATGTTATAGGTGCGGGCTTCCGCAAAGGCTTCGGGAGAGGTTATGTTCTTACCGCCCGAATCTATAGTACTCTGATCGATGTACCTGTAGGTCATCACTTTATGACCATTATGGGCTGGTCGAATTCCACTGCCTGTCCGTCGGATACAAGTATCTGCTCAACAACGCCGTCGAACTCGGACTGTATCTCGTTCATGAGCTTCATGGACTCGATTATCATTATAACGTCGCCCTTCTTGACCTCGTCGCCTGTCTTTACGAAAGGCGGCTTGTCAGGTGAGGGGGCAGAGTAGAATGTACCTACGATAGGCGACTTTACTATCTTGCCGCTTACCTCCTCAGCCATTGAAGCCTCGCTTGCCGAGAGTGCGCTCTCTGCCGGGAGCTGAGCCTGCTGGGGAGCTGCCGCAGCTACAGGTACAGGCATGGGCATAGGCATAGCCTTCTTGCCCTTTAATGTGATAGTATTCTCGCCGCTTGCAATAGTAAGCTCGGAGAGCTCCTTCTTATTGATTATGTCTGCAAGCTTCTCTATTGTCTCAAGGTCTATCTGACCGTAAATTTTCTCCATTTAATGTCCTCCTCAGTCTTTTACCCTTTTGAAGCAAAGTGTCGCATTATGTCCGCCGAAGCCAAGTGAATTGGACAGAGCGGCATTGACCTCCTGCTCTATATTACCGCTTCCGCAGTAATCGAGGTCACATTCCTCATCGGGCACCTTATATCCCACTGTTGCGTGAATGAAGCCCTCCTGTATGGACTTTGCACATACTACCGCTTCAACAGCGCCTGCTGCGCCGAGAAGATGTCCTGTCATGGACTTGGTAGAGCTTATCTTTACTGTTTTCGCACAGTCGCCCAGAGCCAGCTTTATAGCGGCTGTCTCATACTTGTCGTTGAGACCTGTCGATGTGCCGTGTGCGTTGATATAATCTATATCAGCAGGCTTTAATCCTGCTTCCTCCATTGCAAGCTCCATGCCCTTTGCAGCAGCCTCGCCGCCGGGCATAGGTGAAGTCATATGGTAGCCGTCGCAGGTAGCGCCGTAGCCTGCCACCTCTGCGTATATCTTAGCGCCTCTTGCCTTTGCGTGCTCGTATTCCTCAAGCACGAGGACTGCGCTTCCCTCGCCAAGTACAAAGCCGCTTCTCTCCTTGTCGAAGGGAATGGAGGCTCTTGTGAGGTCGCCCGACTTTGTAAGGGCTTTCATATTTGAGAATCCGCCGAATGTGAACTCTTCTGCCGTTGACTCTGTACCGCCTGCAAGACAAGCGTCAAGGTAGCCGTCCTTTATCTTGCGGAAGGCTTCGCCTATGCAGTGAGTACCTGTTGCGCATGCTGTGGTGATATCGAAATTAGCACCTCTGAAGCCTGTTTTCATGGATATGGTCCCTGCTGCCATATTGCTTATCATCATAGGAATGTAGAACGCCGACATTCTTCCGGGGCCCTTTTCAAGGTACTTTGTGTACTCGGAAAGAGTAAGGTCGATGCCGCCGATGCCCGAGCCCACAAGTACGCCCACTTTGTACGGGTCCATGTCCTTGAAGCTTGTACCTGCGTCTGTAAGGGCTTCATGTGCGGCTACTACCGCATACTTGGTGAATCTGTCCATGTGGCGTGCCTCTTTCTTTTCAAAGCAGCCCTCCACACCGTAATAATCCTCTTCATTGAAGTCCCTGACGATACCTGCTATCTTAACGCCTGTACGCTCGGTATCGAACATATCTATAAAGGATATTCCAAGTCTGTTTTCCCTTATGCCCTTCCAGAACTTCTCAACACCTGTTCCAAGCGGGGTTATTGCACCCATTCCTGTGATAACGACTCTTCTGCTCATATATTTTCCTCTCTTACCAATTATATAAAACCTTTAGTGTATATGGAGCTTTCGCTCCGTGCTGCATTTATTGTTACATTTCGAGACCGCCTGAGATCTCGATGACCTGTCCCGTAACGTAGGACGCATTTTCGGAAACGAGGAAGGATACTACAGACGCGATCTCCTCGGGTTCGCCGTAGCGTCTGAGAGCTACTGCATTTATCATTCTCTCCTTCAGCTCTTCGGAAAGCCCGTCTGTCATAGGAGTGTGTATAAATCCCGGAGCTACAGCATTGCATGTGATGTTTCGTGAACCGAACTCCTTGGCTGTTGTCTTTGTCATTCCGATTATGGCAGCCTTTGAAGCTGAATAATTCATCTGACCCGGGTTTCCGTAAAGTCCTGCAACAGAGGATACATTTACTATCCTGCCGTGTCTCTGCTTCATCATTACAGCAGTAACGTGCTTGGTCATATTGAACACGCTCTTCTGGTTTACTGCGATAACAGCGTCGTACTCGTCCTCGCTCATTCTCGCAAGGAGCTTATCCTTTGTGATGCCTGCATTGTTTACAAGAGCGTCGATAGTGCCGAAGTCAGCCTTGACCTGCTTCACCATAGCCTCGCACTGGTCGAATTTTGAAACGTCTGCCGCATAGCACTCAGCCTTTACGCCGAATGCGCGGCATTCCTCTGCTACTGCGAGAGCCTTTTCCTTATCTCCGTCACTGGGATAATGATTTATAACTACATCAAAGCCGTCCTTTGCCAGTCTCTTTGCGATACAGGCGCCTATGCCCTGTGAAGCGCCTGTGATTATTGCTGTTGCCATTTTTGTTACCTCCGTTACAAGTATAATCTGTATTCTTATTTTAACACATATTCACACACATTTTAAAGTGAGAAATGTCACTTTTTCGGTTACAAATGTCACTGTTTGCCGCATTCCTCAAATATCATGTCGTACTCTTCCAGTGCGCCGTTGTCACCGATATAAACGGGAACGTGACCTACGTACCTGTAGCCCTGCCCTGCCATTTTGTCTATTACCTCGCGGGGTCTGAGCTCTCCGTCGCGGCTTTTTATATAAAAGCTGCCGCTGAGCTTTCTTCTGGCTTTAACATAAATGTACTTCATATCTTTAAAAGCTTCTCCGCGCCGTCGTTTATTTCCTTGACTATGTCTGCACAGGTCTTTATGTCGTTGACCATGCCTGAGATAGCTCCGCAGAGGAATGAACCGCTGTCCACGTCGCCGTCAACTACAGCTCTGCGGAGAGCGCCCACTGTGAGCTGCTCGAACTCCTCGGGAGAGAGTGTTCCCTCCTTTTCGCCTGCAGCAAGCTTCTTGGCGAACTTGGTCTTGATATTTCTGCACGGATGACCTGTATAGCGTCCCGTTACGATATTGTCAGTATCCTTAGCCTTGATGACAAGGTCCTTGAATGTGGGGTGTATCTGACACTCCTCGGAAGCGAGGAAGCGTGTGCCTATCTGAACGCCCTCGGCGCCCAGCATGAATGCAGCTGCCATACCTCTGCCATCAGCGATGCCGCCTGCGGCGATAACGGGTATCTCAACAGCGTCAACTACCTGAGGCACGAGACACATTGTTGTGTTTTCACCGATATGTCCGCCCGACTCTGTACCCTCAGCGATAACAGCGTCAGCACCTGACTTCTCCATTCTCTTTGCAAGAGCTACCGACGGAACTACAGGCATCACCTTTATGCCTGCTTCCTTCCATGCAGCCATGTACTTGCCGGGGTTGCCCGCACCTGTGGTGATGACCTTAACGCCCTCATCGATACAGAGCTGTGCCAGATCGTCGGCATTGGGGCTCATAAGCATTATGTTTACGCCGAAAGGCTTGTTTGTCTTTTCCTTGCACAGACGAATCTGCTCACGAAGATAGTCTATGGGAGCACTGCCGCCTGCGATAAGTCCTATTCCGCCTGCGTTGGATACTGCGGAAGCAAGTGTATGCTCGGCTACCCATGCCATACCGCCCTGAATTATGGGGTATTCGCAGCCGAGAAGCTCAGTGATGCGTGTTTTCATAGTAGTTCTCCTTTTTCTCATATCCTTGTAGGGGACGGCGTCCCGACGTCCCGCGATACGTTCAAAACTCACGGGCTGTCGGGGACGCCAGCCCCTACATCTTAGTTATTAGCTCTTAATACTCACAAATAATTCCGCCGTAGGTAAGACCTGCTCCGAAGCCTATGAGGGCTATCTTCTGTCCGCGCTTGATAAGTCCCTTTTCTATGCCCTCGCAGAGAGCAAGAGGAATTGAAGCGCTGGAGGTATTTCCGTAGTGATCGAGAGTCACGATGAACTTCTCCATAGGTGCGCCCAGCTTCTTGGCAGCTGTCTCGATAATTCTTATATTAGCCTGATGAGGTACGAACCAGTCGATATCGTCCTTGGTGATGCCCACCTTTGCGGCTGCAAGCTCGAAGGACTTTGGCAGGGCCGCTACTGCGAACTTGTATACCTCTTTTCCGTTCTGCTGAAGCTTGTGTATGGGAACATCGGGGAACGGATCCTCAAAATCGCTTTTCTCAACTGCAACCTCGGGAGCTACGTTCAGAGATCTTGCACAGAGCAGTCCCGCGCCGCTGCCGTCAGAGCACAGCGCCGATGAATAAAGCTTGTCGCTCTTTTCCAGTATGACTGCGGCAGCACCGTCGCCGAAAAGTATGCATGACGATCTGTCGGTGAAGTCAAGGAAGCGTGAAAGCGCCTCATTGGCAACAACAAGAACGTATTTCAGTGAATCATCTGTCTCAAGGAAGCGCCTTGCCACGTCTGTGGCGTATACGAAGCCCGAACAGGCTGCGTTCATATCAAAGGCAGCAGCATTGACAGCGCCCACTTCATGCTGGATAACGCTCGCCATGCTGGGGGTGAGGAAGTCCGATGTAGCAGTACAGGATATGATAAGCCCGATGTCCGCAGGGTCGATGCCCGACGCCTTTACAGCTTTCAGAGAAGCCTGTGCGCCCATATACCATGTGGGCTCCCAGCCTGCCATACGGCGCTGCGATATGCCCGTTCTTGTGCGTATCCACTCGTCGTCAGTCTCAACAAATCGGGTAAAATCGTCGTTTGTCATTATCTGGTCAGGCACATAGCTGCCCGTTCCCAAAATGCTTATACCCATTAATTAGCTCCTTAGAATCAACAAAATTATAAAACATGGTTGTAAAAACCAAAAAATTATGTTATAGTAGTAATGTCGGTATCCCGTTTGCAGGGGAATATTTATGAGCAGACAGAATACCACACATAATATATTGTAAATCATTTTGAGTTTTTTTGCAACGATATTTCAGCACTTTGACAAGCTAAAGACAAAATATCGGCATTTCTCACAAATTTACAATAATACATAAGTGAATTTTCACCATTACTTTGTATATAACATACAGAAAGGAAGTTTAATATTATGACAATTTCACTATTTTCGGGACAGGGCTCTCAGTATGAGGGAATGGGCAAGGACATCGCAGAAGCAATGCCCGAGCTTCTCTCCGTTTACGAGACAGGCTCCGAAATACTGGGCACAGACCTGAAAGAGATATGCTTCAATGCTCCCCTTGATGAATTATCGAGGACTATCAACTCTCAGCCCGCTATCATGGCAACTTCCATCGTGTGCCTGAAAGCTGCTCAGTCAAAGGGCTTCACATTCGACGGAGTTGCAGGTCACTCCCTCGGAGAGTACGCTGCAATGTACGCTTCGGGAATGATATCCCTTGAGGACGCATTCCGCCTTATAAAGGCAAGAGCTGCCGCTATGGAGGAGGCTACAGCTTCTTCAAAGGGCGCTATGGCAGCTATCATGAAGATAGCTCCCGAGGAAGTTGAGAGAGTGTGCGGCGAGGCTAAGGAATATGTCACAGCCGTAAACTACAACTCACCTGTTCAGACCGTTATCGCAGGCACTCCCGAGGGTATCGCCGAGGTAAGCGAGATATTCGCAGAAATGAAGGCAAGAGTTATCCCGCTCAACGTTGCAGGCGCTTTCCATTCAAAGCTCATGCAGCCTGCTGCGGACAAGTTCTACGAAACAGCAAAGACTATCGAGTTCAAGGCTCCCCAAGTGAAGTACTACTCAAATCTCACAGGCGGCGAGCTGACAGACTTCTCGGATATGGCTTCCATGCTTGCAAAGCACATCGTATCACCTGTGCGCTTCACATCTGAGCTTGCAGCTATGCAGGAGGCAGGCGCTGACAAGTTCGTTGAGTTCGGTCCCGGAAGAACTCTCACCGGTCTGGTAAAGAAGACACTCAAGGACGTGACAGCAGTAAACGTTGAAAATATGGAAACACTTGAAGGAGCATTATCATGAATAAATTTGCACTTATAGGACACCCCCTGGGACACTCAATGTCCCCTCTTATCCACGAAAAGCTGTTCGCTCTCAGCGGACTTGCAGATACATCATACGAGCTCATCGACATAGCTCCCGAGGATATGGCAGGCAGCCGCAGCACTCTTGAAGCGCTCCGCGGTCTCAATGTCACTATCCCCCACAAGCAGGCTGTTATCTCACTGGTGGACGAGCTTGCTGAAAGCGCTCAGCGCTACAACTCCGTGAACTGCATCAA
The DNA here is from genome assembly GCF_000526795.1 of Ruminococcus flavefaciens AE3010. NCBI lineage: Bacteria > Bacillati > Bacillota > Clostridia > Eubacteriales > Oscillospiraceae > Ruminococcus > Ruminococcus flavefaciens. The sequence goes on along the minus strand of NZ_JAGT01000001.1, from coordinate 2,616,932 downwards.
CAACGACAACGGTCATCTTGTTGGCTACAACACCGACTGCGACGGCTTCCTGCGCTCAGCAGAGCAGCTCCCTATCGGCGGCAATGTGGCTATACTTGGCTGCGGCGGCGTCGGCAGAATGATAGCTATCGAGGTAGCCCGTCACGGCGGAAACATCACCCTTGCAGTTATCCCGCAGGACGTAAAGAATGCCCAGATACTCATGGCTGAGATACTGGCAAAGTGCAGCGGTGCTTCCGTGAGGATCGCCGATATATCCACACTTGACGGCAGCTACGACCTGCTCATAAACGCTACTCCCGTAGGTATGTACCCAAAGGTGGATGCCTGCGCAGTAAGCGATACCATAATCGAAAACAGCGGCAGCGTATTCGACGTTATCTACAATCCCAAGGAGACCCTCCTCATGAAGAAAGCCCGTGCCCTCGGCAAAATAGCCGTAGGCGGCGCTTCGATGCTGGTATATCAGGCTGTAAAGGCTCATGAGATATGGTACGGCGGAAGCTTCAGAACTGAGGATATCGCAAGGATAATCTCCGACGTGGAGAACGCTGTTGACAGCATGAACAAGTGATATGATACGCCCCGCAAAGGCAGGCGACGCTTCACGCATCGCCGAGATGATCATAACCAACTACCGCGTGAACTTCTACCCCTTTTTCCGCAACGATGAGTTCTATTTCTCTGAGCTGAACGTTGTGGATATGGCGGCGGAGTACACCGAGGGCTCGGAGGAGCTGACAAACACCTATGTCTACGACGACGGCGGCGTTATCAAGGGCATTATCCGCGTAAACGGCACGGAGGTGGTCAAGCTCTACGTTGAGCCTCAGTTCCAGAACAGCGGCATAGGCGCAGAGCTTCTCGGCTTTGCCGTTGAGAAATTCGGTGCGGACAACCTCTGGGCGCTGGAATACAATGAACGCGGCATCGCCTTTTACAAGCGTCACGGCTTCGAGCTCACAGGCGAGAAGATGATGGAGGACGAATGGGTGCCGCTGGTTAAGCTTGTTCGCATCAAGCAGAAATAAGGAGAATTATATGACTGTATTTTTATGCGGCTTTATGGGCTGCGGAAAATCAACTATAGGAAAGCTTGCGGCAAAGAAACTGGGCTGCGGCTTCTGCGACACGGACGACCTCATCGTCCGCACTCTTGAAATGACTATCCCCGAGATATTTGAGAAAAAGGGCGAGCCCTTCTTCCGTCAGACCGAGGCCGAGATAGTCAAGTCCCTCTGCGGCAAGACCACTGTTGCTGCCTGCGGCGGCGGTGCCATGCTCAATCCCGATACCGCAAAGGCTGCAAAGGACGCAGGTGCGGCTGTGGTATTCCTCGATGTTCCCTTTGAGGTATGCTACGAGCGCATAAAGGACGACACAAACCGTCCTATCGTTGTAAAATCCACAAAGGAGGAGCTGGAGACTCTCTACAACTCACGCAGAGACGTTTATCTTGCACACTCCACCATAAGACTGGAATGTAACGGCAGCCCCGTTGAAAATGCGGAAAAGATAGCTGCTATCCTGAGAAAGTGAGCCTGTATGCTTATTTATAACGCTGAGATCCATACCATGGGTCCCTTAGGAGTAATAAAAGACGGCTGGATAGATATCCAAAACGGCAAAATAAAAAACGTGGGCAGCGGTTTTCTGCCCCGTGACGATAAGGACAGCATAGACGCAAAGGGCGGTATGCTCCTCCCCGGATTCATCGACGCCCACAATCACCTTGGCATAATCGAGGACGGTCTGGACTTTGAGGGCGATGACTGCAACGAGTCCACAGACCCCTTCACTCCGCAGATGAGAGCCGTTGACGGTATCAATCCCTTTGACCGCTGCTTTGAGGAAGCCCGTATGCGCGGGATCACCGCGGCGGCTTCAAGTCCCGGAAGCGCCAATGCCTGCGGCGGTGAGATAGCCGCTGTAAAAACATATGGCAGACGCGTGGACGATATGCTCATAAGAAGCTGCGGCATCAAATTCGCTCTGGGCGAGAACCCCAAGAACGTCTACAACGGACGCGAGGAGACTCCCATAACCCGTATGGCGATAACCGCTCTCATACGCGAGGGACTTTACAAAGCCCGCCGCTATGTTCACGATATGGACAGCTATTACTCCGACAGCGAGAACTACGACCCGCCTGAGTATGATATCAAGTGCGAAGCCCTCATGCCCCTGCTTGAGCGCAAGGAAAAGGCTTTCTTCCACTGCCACCGTGCCGACGATATCTGCACGGCTATGCGCATTGCCAAGGAGTTCAGCCTTGACGCCGTAATTATCCACGGAACAGAGGGTCACAAGATAGCCGACATCATCGCCGAGGAGAATATCCCCGTCATATGCGGTCCCGTTATCTGCGACCGCTGCAAGCCCGAAATGCGCGGACTTGAACTGAAAAACGCCTCAGTCCTCCACGACAGCGGCGTAAAGATAGCTATCTGCACAGACCATACCGTTATCCCAATACAGTACCTCCCCCTCTCCGCACAGGCTGCGGTAAAGGGCGGACTTGACTTTGACGAGGCGCTGAAAACTCTCACTGTTTATCCTGCCGAGATACTCGGCATAGACGATACCACAGGCTCTCTCACAGAGGGAAAGGACGCGGATTTACAGCTCTACAGAAAGGGCGACAATCCACTCGACCTCATGTCCGAGCCCGTACTCGTTATGGTAAACGGCAATATCTGCCGCAGGGAGGTTTAAATGAAAAGGCTGATATCCTTTGCCGCAGCTGCCCTGCTTTTCTTTGCAGCAGCTCCCGCAGTTACTTCATATGCCGAAAAAAAGGATGAAAGCAAGGATTTCTATTACCAAAAAACCGATAATAATGAGATATGCGTAACAGACTGCGTAAACACTGACATCAAGGAACTGATGATCCCCGAGACCATAGACGGACTGCCTGTTACCTCTATCGGCAAAAATGCATTTTTTCACCTTGAGGAGATGACCTCATGTGTTATTCCCGACAGTGTTACGTCAATAAACAAGCAGACATTCGTAGGCTGTCCCAAGCTGACCACCGTAAGCATTGGCAGCGGTGTCTCTTCCATAGGAGAGTACTCATTTGCCGATTCTCTTAATCTCACATCATTCACCGTCAGCAAGGATAATCCCACATATTCTTCCGTTGACGGCTGCCTTTTCAATAAGAGCGGTGATACTCTTATTCTCTATGCAGGCAGCAGCAAGGCGGTGGTGCCCGACAAAACAAAAACCATCGCCGATTTCGCTTTCTTTGAAAGAGCGGATATCACTTCGGTAACTATCCCCGACTCGGTGAAGACTATTGGTGAAAATGCCTTTTCGGGCTGCCTTGAACTGAGATCAGTGGATATCCCCGACTCGGTAACTACACTCAGCGCAAGGTGTTTCATGAGCTGCACATCACTTTCAAAGGTGCGCATAGGAAGCGGAGTGACTGCCATTCCCGACAAATGCTTCCTCTCCTGTACAGCTCTCAACAACATCATTATCCCCGACAATATCACAAGCATCGGCTATGAAGCCTTTTACAGCTGCGCAGGTCTCAGCGGTATAAAGCTACCCAAAAGCGTGACTTCCATCGGCGAAAACGCATTGGGAAGAAGATACAATACCTACACGGGTTCCACACAGAATATCCCGAATTTCGTAATAAAGGGCGAAAAGGGCTCTGCTGCCGAAAAGTACGCATCGGACTGCGGTATCATCTTCGGCACGAGGATATGTCAGAAGGGCGACGTCACAGGCGACGGCATTATCGACGCGGTGGACGCTTCTGCTGTACTCACCGAGTACGCTCTTATCTCCACGGGCAGTCCCCTGTCGTTCAATGCTGAGCAGAACATTGCCGCCGACTATGACGACAACGGCACGGCAAACGCAGTTGACGCTTCGCTGATACTTGAAAAATACGCGGAAAACGCCGTAAAGCACTGATATTACTGCTTTAACACTGAATTACTTTAATATAACAAACTGCTTTTTCGCCAAAAACCGACCTTTTTTGAAAACAAAATTCTATGCTCCCCATGCTCCTCAAACTATTGACAGAAGCCGCAAAAAATAGTATTATTAAAGTTAATATTAATAAATGCAAGGAGGAATTTTTTATGCTGACCGACATGAACAGCAAATTTCAGAAGGAAGGTCTTACCTTCGACGATGTGCTGCTTATACCCGCTGAATCAAACGTTACGCCCAACATGATCCAGATCGGTACTCAGCTCACAAAAACCGTTCACCTCAACACCCCCATTATGACAGCCGCTATGGACACAGTTACCGATTCCCGTATGGCTATTGCCATTGCCCGTGAAGGCGGTATCGGTATTATCCACAAGAATATGTCCATTGAGCAGCAGGCTGAAGAGGTGGACAAGGTAAAGAGAAGTGAGAACGGCGTTATCGTGAATCCTTTCTCCCTCACCGAAGACCACATCGTTGCCGATGCGGACGAGCTTATGGGCAAGTACAAGATATCAGGCGTTCCGATAGTTGACGGAAACGGCAAGCTCATGGGTATCATCACCAACAGAGATATGCGCTTCCTCACAGACTTCAATGCCAAGATCTCAGAGGTAATGACTAAGGACAACCTTATCACTGCTCCCGTTGGTACTACTCTCGCTCAGGCTCAGGAGATCCTCCGTGCACACAAGATCGAAAAGCTCCCTCTCGTTGATGAGAACGGCATTCTCAAGGGACTTATCACAATAAAGGATATCGAAAAATCCGTTCAGTATCCTAACTCCGCCCGTGACAGCAAGGGCAGACTCCTCTGCGGTGCTGCTATCGGCGTTACAGCCAACGTTCTCGACAGAGCAAAGGCTCTTATCGACGCTCAGGCTGACGTACTTGTACTTGACTCAGCTCACGGTCACAGCGCAAACATCATCAAGTGCCTGAAAATGGTCAAGGAAGCATTCCCCGAGATACCTGTTATCGCAGGAAATATCGCTACAGCAGAGGCTGCCGAGGCTCTTATCGCAGCAGGTGCTGACTGCCTCAAGGTAGGTATCGGACCCGGTTCTATCTGTACTACCCGTGTAGTTGCAGGTATCGGTGTACCTCAGATCACTGCTGTTTATGACGTTGCATGTGTTGCTCAGAAGTACGGTATCCCCGTTATCGCTGACGGCGGTATCAAGTACTCGGGCGATATCGTAAAGGCTCTTGCAGCAGGCGCAAATGTAGTTATGCTCGGCTCGCTCCTTGCAGGCTGTGCAGAAGCTCCAGGTGAAACTGAGATATATCAGGGTCGTCAGTTCAAGGTATACAGAGGCATGGGCAGTCTCGGTGCTATGGCTAACGGCTCCAAGGACAGATATTTCCAGGAGGGCGCCAAGAAGCTGGTTCCCGAGGGCGTTGAGGGACGTGTTCCTTTCAAGGGTCCTGTTGCGGACACTATCTTCCAGCTTGTGGGCGGTATCCGTTCGGGTATGGGATACTGCGGCTGCGTAGACATTCCTACGCTCCACGAGAAGGCTAAGTTCATACGCATCACAGGTGCAGGACTTAAAGAGAGCCACCCGCATGATATCTATATCACCAAGGAAGCTCCTAACTATTCAACACAGATATGAGCGCGGAGCCCGCGCCGGCTGACCACGTTGTCACTCGTAAACTCGTTTACTATCATCAAAACCGTTGATCGTACATCGCTTACGGCACAATATGTAAAGGCGGACATAAAGTCCGCCTTTTATATTTATCAGAATATGATATACGGCTTGCCGTCTATGGTATAGACTGCCACCTGCAGCTCGTCCATATTGTTCTCCTGAAGTCTGTTTGCCAGTGAAAGCTGTCCCGATTCGCCTTTTTTATTATACAGGCAATTTACCTTGAACACCTTTTTGCTTGTGGGCTTTACGTCAGGCGCAGCCTTTGCAAGCAGCGAGTCATACTGATAGATAGTATCGTCGTTGGTGTTGTCATCATCAATAGCTGCTGCCGAGAACTCAAAATCTGCTCCTATGAGGGTATCCTTTATAAAATCATATTCGCTGTTGAGATAATCCTGAGCCGATGAACCGTCAAGCATATATTTGAGCACATCTGGCTGAACGCTTTTTTCAAGGTACTCAGCGTTCTTCTCGGATATAGCATAATAGAATTCGGATATCTTCTTTGCCTCTTCGTCTGTGGCAAATGTGGCGCGGAAAGTTATCATCAGCGGTACATCCGAGGTATCGGGCTTCAGCTCTCTCTCGGCATAATCAGAGTAGTCTCCGTCGGGAGCGTCTATTTTCGCAAGATTATTATCCTGATGTATACCTGCGTTTTCGCTGTTCTTCTTTTCGCCGCAGGCTGCCGCAGAAGCAGCTATTAGCATTGCAGCAAGCAGAGCTGCCGCTTTTCTGATATGACCATTCATCTTATAGGTTCACCTCATCCAAATGTATAGTATTTGCCGTCCTTGGCAACAAAGACTATCTCACAGTCGCTGACAAGGAGCTGCTCCTGACCGTATGGGTCTTCCGCCATGATGTAGAAATTCGCGTCGATGACCTCGTCATTCTCTTCCTTTACAAGGCTGTAGTAGTCCTTTCCGAACAGCTCGTCAAGTGAGGAGAAAAAGGTCTCCAGATTATCCTTGCCCTCTGTATACACAGGAGCGGGTTCAAGCTTTATGCGTGTTATCCTGTAGTCGCCCTTCATCTGCTGTGCCAATGTGGAGCACTGATTCGCAAATGAAGTTTTAAGGTCGTAGCCGTATTTCTCGTCAAGGAATTTCTCCATTTCTTCGATATAGCTTGGACACACGCAGCGTATATAGGTGGCATAATCCGCCGACGACAATGCAATGAAGTACTTTTCGAGAGTGAGCAGCAGTTCTTCGGAGAACTCTGTCTCATCATAGTACAGCTTTATACCGCAGCTGCTCACGCGGTACGAGCCCAGTCCCACGTCCACAGCGTCGTCCTCGGGGACTATGACGTCCTTTCCGATACTGCCCAGCACAAGGGGCTCGTCAGTGACCTCCGCAGCGTTTACGTGCTCGGTGATCTTAGCCATATAAGCCTCGCTGTCGAAATTGTCTCCCGAGATATCAGCTCCGCCGACAGGAGGCTCTGTGGTGGTCTCAACGGGAGTTTCAGCATAGCTGGGCATGCTGTCATTTTTCTTTTTGCCGCAGCCTGCAAGACACTGAAGCGATACAGCTGCAAGCGCCAGTGCCGTAAGCCTTTTTTTATCCATCATCCTTTTTCCTCTCACTTTGTCGTTTACAGGCTTTTTCTGTATTATTGCCTGCTCATGACCATAAATACAGATCAGGGAGCACAGATAGAGATTTTTATCTATCATAGCTCCCAAATCTGCAAACTGTATGTTTTGTATGTGTTTATTTGATGAAAATCAAGCCTTTTTGCTTCTGTCCTTAGCTCTCTGAGTATTGCTGAGGACTCTCTTTCTGATACGGAGAGACTCGGGAGTTACCTCAAGGAGCTCGTCATCTGCAAGGAATTCAAGGCAGTCCTCAAGGCTGAGTATTCTCGGAGGAACAAGACGGAGAGCGTCGTCGCTTCCGCTGGCACGGGTATTTGTAAGGTGCTTCTTCTTGCAGACATTAACAACAAGGTCCTCTGTCTTTGGTGAAGCTCCTACGATCATGCCCTCATATACGGGAGTACCAGATGTGATGAAGAGCTGTCCGCGCTCCTGAGCGTTGTAAAGACCGTATGTTACAGCCTCGCCTGTCTCGAATGAAACGAGAGAGCCTGTGTTTCTGCGCTCAATATCGCCCTTGTAAGGCTGATAGCCGTCGAATACGTGGCTCATGATGCCCTCGCCCTTTGTATCTGTAAGGAACTCGCTCTTATAGCCGAAAAGTCCTCTTGCAGGGATAAGGAACTCGATACGCATGCGGCTTCCCTGTGGGTGCATATCCACCATATCGCCCTTGCGTGCGCCTATCTTTTCCATTACGGAGCCTACGCAGTCCTCGGGAACGTCGATAACAAGGCGCTCGATAGGCTCGAGCTTTCTGCCGTTCTCATCCTGCTTGAAGAGAACGCGGGGAGTTGATACGCCCAGCTCATAGCCCTCACGGCGCATATTTTCAATGAGGATAGAAAGGTGCATCTCACCTCTGCCTGCTACACGGAATGAGTCTGTGGAGTCTGTCTCCTCAACGCGGAGAGAAACGTCCTTTAAGAGCTCCCTGAAAAGTCTCTCGCGGAGCTGACGTGATGTTACGAACTTACCCTCGCGTCCTGCGAATGGGCTGTCGTTTACGGAGAATGTCATCTCAACGGTAGGCTCGCTTATCTTTACGAACGGGAGCGGGTCGGGAGCGTCAGTTGCGCAGATAGTATCGCCGATAGTGATGTTCTCGATACCCGATATCCACACGATATCGCCCATCTGAGCCTCCTGAACGGGAACACGGTTGAGTCCCTGTATCTGGAGAAGTGAAACTATCTTGGCGTTGTAGTTCTTCTTTGAGCCTGTGTAATCACAGACTGTTACCTGCTGGTTTACGGCTATCTTGCCTCTTACGATACGGCCGATACCGATACGTCCAACGTACTCGTTGTAATCGATAGAGGAAATGAGCATCTGGAGCGGGTCGTTCTCCTCGCCCTTAGGAGGCTCGATGTAGTTGATGATAGTGTCGAAAAGGGGCTTCAGGTCTGTGCCTGCCTCATACTGGCTGAGAGAAGCTGTACCGCTTCTGCCCGAGCAGAAAAGCAGGGGGCTCTCAAGCTGCTCCTCGTTTGCGTCAAGGTCAAGGAGAAGCTCGAGAACTTCGTCGCCGATCTCGTCAAGACGGGCGTCGGGACGGTCTATCTTGTTAACTACTACGATTATCTTGTGTCCCATTTCCAGAGCCTTTGAGAGCACGAAACGTGTCTGCGGCATAGGACCCTCAGCTGCGTCAACAAGGAGGAGAACGCCGTCAACCATTTCCAGTACACGCTCTACCTCGCCGCCGAAGTCAGCATGGCCGGGGGTGTCGATGATATTTATCTTTGTGCCGTTGTACATTACCGAGGTATTCTTTGCAAGGATAGTGATACCTCTTTCCCTCTCGATGTCGTTTGAGTCCATTACACGCTCTGCAACAGCCTGATTCTCACGGAACACGCCGCCCTGCTTGAGCATCTCGTCAACGAGAGTGGTCTTGCCGTGGTCAACGTGAGCGATAATGGCGATGTTTCTTAAATCTTCTCTTATCATATTTTCTTTCCTCCAGATAGTCTTTGACTTTCTTGTGTTTATATATGTAAGCGGCTTCCGCCGATCTTTCCCTGCATTATATATACATTTCTGAACATATGGACTATGTTTCCGTGCAAATCCTCTTTTTTTCCGGGCATAAAAAAGCCCTTGCAGGGAATTTGCAAGGTTTACGGCGAATGAAACAAAAACAGCCCCGAAAGTTTTTCGGGGCGTTTCTGGTGGGAGAGGATGGATTCGGACCATCGAAGCTGAAAAGCAACAGATTTACAGTCTGCCCCCTTTGGCCACTCGGGAACTCTCCCAATAAGAGTTGTTGTATTTTGTCTCAGGACAAAATAATGGAGCTGGTGGACGGACTCGAACCCCCGACCTGCTGATTACAAATCAGCTGCTCTACCAACTGAGCTACACCAGCGTTTAACGCTTAATTATTATATCATAGTTTGCTGCGATTGTCAAGTACTTTTTTGAAGTTTTTTCAAAAAAAATCTGGTCGAGGCGACAGGACTTGAACCTGCGGCATCTTGCTCCCAAAGCAAGCACTCTACCAAACTGAGTTACGCCTCGGTGATCATGGTAACTGACACGTCTGTGACAGACAGCTTTTATATTATATCAGAACAAATCCTGCTTGTCAAGCACTGATATCGCATTTTGTAAGATTTCACAATATCATCTTATGTTTTCGGTGTTTTTTGCCGAAAGCAGATAAAATAAAAAGGGAGCCGCAGCTCCCTTATAAAAAACATTAGTCCTTGATATCCTCTGCGATATCCTCAGCAGCGTCCTTGATATCCTCAGCAACGTCCTCTGCCTTGTCCTTTATCTCATCAGCAGCGTCCTCGCTGATCTCAAAATCGATGCTTTCGTCTGTATCGAAATTATCGAAATCATCGTAATCGTCGTCATCATAGTCTGAATCCGAACCCTTGTCCTTGAGAGCCTGTGCTGCGACATATCCAACGGCAGCTGCTGCACCAGCAGCTAAAATAGCTACTAAAAACTTATTCATTTTATTTTCCTCTTTTCTCCGCAAGAATTAGTACTTACCGAACCGCTTGCGAACGGATTACGATAATCTATAAATATTATATCATACTATTTCTGAAATTTCAACTCTTTACATATTATTTGTTAAAAACATCAAAATTGAAAGGGCAGTTATTGGTGCAGTTTCACAACGCAGTATCCTCTTGCCCAGCCAGACCTGTTTTGCGCCTGAATTCACCGCCATTTCCGCTTCTTCCCTGTCGAATCCGCCCTCGCTGCCGATAAAGAGCCCAACTGTCCTGACTCCCGAAAGCTCCACGTCTCCGAAGGAGCAGCCTCCCTCCTCCTCATAGAGGAGCACGGTGCGGTCAAGCTGCTTCATCATCTCAATTGCTTCCCTGAGATCCACCATAGGAGTCACTTCGGGGATCAGTCCCCTGCCCGACTGCTTTGCGGCTTCCTCGGCTATCTTGTTAAGTCGGGGCAGCTTCTTTTTGGCGAAGTCCTTCTCATCGGGACGTGAAATACAGCGCCTTGTAAGTACGGGAACTATCCGCGACACACCAAGCTCTACGCTTTTCTGTATGATGTACTCCAGCTTGTCAAGCTTGGGGACAGCCTGAAACAGTGTCACTTCCACATTGGGCTCTGCCGCGCATCTGTGCTTCTCCACAAGGTCGAGATATACGGAATCTGCGGTTATGCTGCCGATAGTACAGCAGTAGTCCACGCCGCTGCAGCACACCGTCACAGCCTCTCCCACTCTCATGCGGAGGGAGCGCCCTATGTGATTGGCGTCGCTTCCCGTGAGAACTATATTATTCTCGTCTATCTCATTAGTAAAGAATCTTGGCATAGCCTTCAGCCCTTCCTGTTCATATGTAAAAATCCGTTTACTATTGCCGTAAGCGAAAGCAAAGTTAACCTTCTGCAAAAAGTGAGCGAGCCCGTGAACGTCAACGTGGTCGGGAGCGCAGGCTCTGCGCTCATGAAGATTTATATTCGGATTTGATGTTCAGATATTCCTCAAGGCACTGTCCGCTCTTGTGGAGCTTTGTTGCCAGCTTTGAGCCCACATATCTGATATGCCACGGCTCGTACTTGTAGCCTGTATACTCCTCCTTGCCCTGCGGGTAGCGGATTATGAAGCCGTACTCGTGGGCATGCTCCGCAAGCCATGCAGCTTCGGGAGTATAGCCGAAAGCGTCGTCAATGGTATTGCAGTCTATGACAAGTCCTGTCTGGTGCTCGGAGTACCCGGGACGTGCGGAATAGGTATCAGCCGCATCCTTGCCGTCCTCTTTTACGTAGTTGTCGTAGATTATCTCCTGATCGTGATAGGAGCGGTAGCCCGAGCCTATCCAAATGCTAAGCCCTTCCTTGGCTGCCGCACCGGAAAGGGCTTGAAACTGGGTATAACAGAGAGGTTCAAGCCCCGGAGCAAAGCTCGCAGGCAGACTGTAGGACTTGTTCGCTATCAATACCCCTTCTATATAAGTAAGCCCCTCTGTATCGTACACAGGGGGCTCTGGAGCCTCAGCCTTGTTGGACTGAGGCGTTGATGTATCGTCAGTATCGTCGCCGCGGACAGTTACCTTTATCATAACTTCCTGCTTCGGGTCAGCCGCTGATCTGAGAGTTACGTAGCATACTCCCTTGGAGATACCCTTGATATGTCCGTAGCTGTCAACTGTAGCAATGCTCGGATCGCCTGATGACCAGCGCTCGTCGGATTCGTAGGTTCCCTCGGGATAAGCCTGTACCATAGGTGTATCCTGCTCGCCCACCGCAATGTAAACGCTTGTCTTGTCAAGCTTGAAGTCGCTCTTGTTTACAGGATCTGCCAGCGTTGTGGTAGTCGGAGCTGTTGTGGTGATAGCGGGATCCGTAGTGGTCGATGTAGTTGTAATGGTAGTATTTGAAGTTACCTTGCTTGATTTGCTTTTCTTGTCGCTCTTGGAGCAGCCTTTCGCAATAAGTATCACGAAAATAAGTACGATCAGTGCTATGATGAAAAGAGCTGCAAGACGTCTGTTTCTCAGTGTCTTGCGGGATACTCTCTTGCGGGGACGGTGGGATTCATATCTATCATATCTGTTGTTGTCCATGGTGATAAAGCCCTTTCTATGATTTTCGGCAGGACATGATTACTGCCTGTTAAATACCTTATTAATATTATATCACAGGTAAAATGAAATGTCACGCAATTTTATGTCAATTCCGCATTTTTTGAACACTTTGACATATAACACGCACCTTTTTTGGCGTTTTTCAACAAAGGCTCGCTGTTTTGGTTACAATGCGGTTAAAATCACAGCGTCCTTGACACGCCTATCCGAAACGAGTATAATAATATATGCTCATACTGTGCATGTACTGTACAGTGTCCGAAAGGAGTAGTTCTATGTCAGATATGAAAAGGATATTTGCTGCCGTTCTCGCAGTGGGAACCGTCTTCTCCGCAGCTTCGTGCAGCAAAAAGAAAAATGATACATCTTCCGACAGTTCTCCCGAATCTGTTGTTTCTACAGGCAAAAAGGAGAGCAGCTCCCATACTGTCACCGAAAGCGGCAGCATGGATATAGTATGGCTGTCGGATTTCGACCTCAATCCCGAGGAGGGCGCAAAGTCCACGGCTCTGTCCATATTTGAGGACGTCTACGGCGGCAGCATTACCTTTGTGCCCGTTTCCCCCGAGGAGAAGTTCACAAAGCTCGACCAGATGATACAGGCAGGCGAAGAAGTGGACATGTTCCCCTACGATATGAGCGTGTTCCCCGAGGGCGTTATCAAGGACAGGTTCCAGCCCCTTGACTCCTATTTCAAGGATATGGGCGTGGACGACGGAATGTGGGAGGATATGTCTCCTGTCATAGATATGTTCGCATACAAGGGCAAGCACTATGTGGTCCCGTTTTCTGTTTCGGAGCCCCAGATACTGACCTACAGCAGAAAGCTTATGAAGGACTCGGGCATCGACGACCCGTATACTCTCTACAAGGACGGCAAATGGGACTGGAACGTCTTCCATAATATGATAAATACATTCGCATTAAAGGAGTCCTCGCTCCACCACTTCGGCATAAGCGGCTTCTACGGCAGAGCTATGCTGGCTTCAAGCGGCACCTCCGTTGTAAGCCTTGAGGGTGACAGCTTCAAGAACAACATCGCAGACCCCAAGATAGCCAGAGCAGAGGTGATAATGCAGGATATCCAGTCGCGCTGGCTGTACAACAAGAGTCTCAAAGGCTCATTCCAGACAGATTACAGCACTCTGTTCTACGCTTCGAGCGACAGCACTCTGGCTACATCAAACAGGATATTCTCCGAGGCAGACCTTATGATAGTTCCTTTCCCGAGGTGTCCCGAGACCGACAAGTACCACGTTGCCTGCGACTACGACGCAAGAATGCTGGTGAAGAATTCCTCAAAGGGCAGAGCTGTTGCAACATATCTCAAATGCGAGCGCATTGCGGCTTCCGACGAGAAGTTCACAGCCAAGGCAAAGGAACAGGCTCTCAAGACCATGACCGAGGAGCAGTACAACGCACTTCAGGAGTATAAAAACATCGCAAAGTCCCAGCCTGTCTTTGATTTCGGCTACGGCATGGGTGAGACTATGCTGAAGGACGGCGACTGCAATTTCGACACAAGAGGCGCTATGGACAATATATCCACAGCCTTTTTGGAGGGCAGCTCTCCCGTAGGCTCATGGGAGGAGCTCCGCGACAGAATGTCTCCCATTATCGACGAGGAGATAAAGAAGTATAACTAAGAACTAAGTAGGGGGGCGATGCCCACATCGCCCCGTCAATAGCATTGGCGGATTTTATCCGCCCCTATAGCTAAAGGCTAACGGCTAATGGCTAAAGGCTGACAAAGGACGGCGCAAGCCGTCCTTTTTGTTCTCTGATAGTAAAATGCAACAAATTGCTGTAAAGGTTTTTGATACATTCTCCAAAGTTTAGTTGTATTGTGCAAATATACATAAAACGTTCACAAAAACCGCCCTCAATATGTTATAATGTTAGTATAGAAGCTATGCTTCTGTGACAAAACATGAGAGGGGTTTTTACAATGAAGAATTTAGCAAAGCTTTCGAGAAAGCTTACTGCTGCCGCCGCATCAGCCGTTATGGCGCTGACTTCAACGGCGTCGTTACAGCCTGTAACAACGGTCGCTGCGGACGCAGACAACAACTACTATGAAGCACTTGCAATGTCGCTCTATATGTACGACGCAAATGCCTGCGGAAGCGGTATCACCGACGGTCCGCTCACATGGCGCGGAGACTGCCACACCTACGACGCACAGGCGTCTGTGGGAAGTCTTGACGGCTCGGCAAAGTCCGCAGTCGATCCCGACGGCGACGGGAAAGTCGATGTTTCGGGGGGCTTCCACGACGCAGGCGACCACATCAAATTCAACCTCACTATCGGCTTCGGCATAAACAGTCTGGCACTCTCCGAGTACCTCAACGAGGGCATCTACGAGAAGGCAGGCTGCAAGGATCACCTTATATACGAGCTGAAATGGGGCGCTGACTACCTTATGAAGACTACCTTCCTCGACAGCTCGGGCAATGTGGCTGCTGTAGCTCACGTTGTTGCAAACGGCGGCGAGGATCACGCTATATGGTCATCTCCAGAGACTCAGACCTATGCAAGACCTATATACTGGCTCACAGCAGGCAAGAACAATTCCGCGGTATGCTGCGAAATGGCAGCAGGTCTGGCAGGTACGGCTTATATAGTGAAGGACTCAGATCCCGAATACTCCGCAAAGTGTATCAAATACGCCAAGGCGCTCCTTGAATTCGGTCAGAAGCACACAGGCAACGAGGGCGGCGGTCTTGCCGACTTCTACGGCACTGAGGCTCAGTATCAGGACGAGGAAGCTATGGCTCAGGCTTGGCTCTGGCTCTGCGGCGAGGGCAGCAAGCCCACACCCGTCCCAAAGAACGGTGACTACGGCAATCAGCAGTATGACGGCTGGGTATACTGCTGGAACAAGGTTTGGCAGGGCTATGCAGCTCTGATGTACAAGGCTACAGAGGATCAGGTCTTTGCTGATGAGCTCAAGGCTGAGCTCCAGAAGCAGGGCGACCTTGTAGTAGGCACATACAACGCTGACGGCTGGGGCGCTTCACGCTACAACTGCGCTAAGCAGATGGACGCTATCGCTCTTGCAAAGGGCGACAAGGACGCTGCCTACGCAAAGGCTGCAAAGTATCAGATGGATCATATCCTTGGAAACAACAGTCTCGGCTACAGCTTCCTGCTGGGCTACGGCGACAAGTGGCCCGTACATATCCACCACCGCGCAGCAAACCCGGGCAACGACGCAAACGGTGCTTCGTCCAATCCTTCCGCTAAGTACACAGCTTACGGTCTCCTCGTAGGCGGCGACGACAAGAGCGGCTATCAGGATCAGACAGACAAATACCAGTACACCGAGGGTGCGCTGGACTACAACGGCTGCTTCGCAATTGCCTGCGCAGGTATCGCCAACCTCTACGGCGGCGACGCGGCTGCAATGCCCGCACTTGCAAAGAAAGCAGACGAAATAAATGCAGATTTCAAGTTCGGCGACAGCTCGTCTATCGTTACAACTGAGACTACGACCACAACTACCGTTTCAAATACTGAGCCAACAACTACAACTACTACGACCACATCACCGGCACCTAAAGAAACAATTACTTTCAGACCTGAATACTATGTGGAGGAGGTAGTCTCATATCCCACAAAAACAGTTTATACTGTAGGTGAAGATCTCGATTTTACAGGCGTTTCCTTAAAGATACACTCTGAGACACGCTGGGTAGAAGCAAACGGAAACAGGTCAGGTATATTCTACGGCACACCTCGCACAGTAGACAATATCGCTATCTCTGCAAGAGACGTATCTATAGGCGGCGAAAACGGCGCTATATGGAAAGGCGAAATGGCAAATACTCTGCCCGCAGGCGAATATTTTGTCACAGCCAATACAACGATATATCCCGACAATTACCCCGAAGGCGTTCATTTGCTGAACTACAAACAGAAGATCACATACAAGGACGCTTCGGAACCTACTACAAACCTTGACGGCTCAGACTTTGAGATAAGCATCAGCCGCGAAAGGATAGCTGTAGGCGACAAGGCGATACTGAAATTTGAAAAGGGCGCAAACCTCATTCCATTCGGTACTCTGAACTACGATGAAGACCTTATCTCCTTGACAAAGAGCGGTGAGAATACCTATGAGATCATCGGACTGAAAGAGGGCTCGGCACGCATAAGCTTCACAGGTCCCGCAGGTCAGACAAAGTCTGTTACTATCTCAGTAGGCACAGGCGTTGACTTCGGCGACGCAAACTGCGACGGCGGCGTTGACCTTGCAGACGTTGTGCTTATCATGCAGTCCCTTGCAAATCCAAACAAGTATGGTCTCAACGGCACGGAGAAGTCACATATCACAGAATTCGGACTTTCAAACGCTGATGTAAACATGCAGAGCGGTGTTACCACAGAGGACGCTCTCTGCATACAGCAGTACCTGCTGAAGATCATCAAAACATTACCAGTAAGATCATAACTCATCACCTCCAAAATGTCCGTGCAGAATATTTTATCTGCGCGGACATTTTTTGTCCACCTGTTGCCTAATAATTTCATCGTGATTATGCACAATGTGTAAGGCTTCTGATTGCACACTATGCCGAAAATATAAGCAAAAAGCCTTATTTAACCGTATTGTAATATTTTAGTTACCGATTTGTAACCAAATTTCAATGCAAAACCTGTATAATAGATTTTGAGACATATTATAGGCGAAAAAATTTAGAAAGTAGTGTGATAACATGAACAAATTAAACAGGCTGAAATCAGCCATCATCAGCGGCGCTGTCGCTGTTTCCGCTCTTGCAGCACCTCTCTCAGCGGTGTCTCCCTCTCTCACAGCAACTGCGGCTGACGGCGATAACTATGCAAAGCTCCTTCAGTACTCCCTCTATTTCTATGACGCAAATATGTGCGGCAACAACTCCGACTGTGCTCTCACATGGAGAGGCAACTGCCACATGAACGATGTAGTTCCGGGCGGTTTCCACGACGCAGGCGACCACGTAATGTTCGGTCAGCCACAGGGCTATGCAGCTTCTACACTTGGCTGGTCCTACTACGAGTTCAAGGACGCTTACGAGGCTACAGGTCAGGGCGCACATCTCAAGGTAATAACTGACAAATTCTGTAAATTCTTCCGTGACGCTACAAAGCTCAACGGCAATACAGTTTCTGAGGTACTTATCGAAAAGGGCGAAGGAAACACAGACCACGCTTACTGGGGCGCTCCCGAAACACAGGGCGACAGAGGCCGTATGCTCTGGTCCTCAGGCGGTGCAGCAAACGTTACAGCCGAGTACGCAGCAGCTCTCGCAGCTAACTACGTAAACTTCGGCAACGCTGACGACCTCAAGTACGCTAAGGCTCTTTACGAATTCTCAAAGAAGGATAAAGGCTTCTATTCAGCAGGCACCTTCTACGATGCACACTGGACAGGCTCTGAGGACGAAATAGCTTGGGCAGCAGGCTGGCTGTACCTTGCTACCAAGGAAGATACATACCTCAATGACCTGAAGAACTGTCCTATCGCTTACTCAGTTCACTCATGGGAGAGCGTACAGCTCGGTGCTGCTATCCTCAAGGGTGAGATCACAGGCGACTGGGGCAACGCAAGCGAGCTCGGCAAGTTCAACGGCGACGGCTACTACTTCGCTAACGAATGGGGCTCTGCAAGACATAACGCTACTGCTCAGCTCTGCTCACTGGTCGCAGCTAAGTACAACAAGGCTAATTCCTCATGGGCTAAGGGTCAGATGCAGTACCTCACAGGTGACAAGGCATTCGCAAACGGACAGTCACACTGTCTCGTTGTAGGCTTCAAGTCCAATTCATCTAAGAATCCTCACCACAGAGCAGCTTCTCCCGATGTTGACGCAAGCAAGGGCAACGACGGACAGAACAACAAGTACCTCCTTGTAGGTGCTCTCTGCGGCGGTCCTCTTGATGCTAACGGAACATATCAGGACGTTCGTTCAGACTATCAGGGCAACGAGGTCGCTGTTGACTATAACGCAGGCTTCGTTGGTGCAGCAGCAGGTCTTTACCACTTCTACAAGACAGGCTCTACTGTATCAACTATCGAGGGCGTTAAGAAGATCTACAGCGGTTCTTCTTCAAGCACTCCCGACCCTGTAACAACTCCTACAACCACAACAACCAAGCCCGACAACGGCAACAACAATAATAATACAACAACCACAACAAAGCCAAACACTTCATCAGGCAGCGGCAAGACTCTTCTCCCTGCTGACATGAAGGTAGGCGTTGAAGAGGGTGACGACGGCGAGATGAACAACTACGCTGAGTTCAGCCCCGACGGTGCTAAGAAGGCTACACTTTACCTCAAGGTAAACACAAACGACACTGAGGTATCAGGCGGCTTCGGTACATGGACAGGTACATGGGATCAGGTAGAGTTCTCAGGCGTTAAGGTTAACTCTGACAAGACAGTTGCTATCGACTACGATATCCCATCAAAGGTCGGTTCAACTATCAAGGCTATGGTTTGGTGGCCTCACGGCAACGGCGTTACTATCGAGAAGATAGTTCTCGACGGCGACGGCAGCAACAACAGCGCAAGCGCAAAGACAACAACAAAGCCAAACAACGGCAACAATACCACAACAACTACAAAGCCAGACAACAGCTCTTCATCAAGCAGCGGAAACGACAAGGTCCTCACTGCTTCTGACATGAAGGTCGATACAGAGGAAGGCGACGACGGCAAGATCAACAACTATGCTGAGTTCGCACCGGACGGAGCTAAGTCATGCACACTTTACCTCAAGGTAAACTCCAGCGACACAGAGGTTTCAGGTGCTTTCGGCACATGGACAGGCGAGTGGGAGCAGGAAGACTTCAAGGGCGTAAAGGTAGGCTCTGACAAGACTGTAGCTATCGACTACACATTCCCGTCAAAGGTTGGCTCAACTATAAAGGCTATGGTATTCTGGCCTCACGGTGACGATGTTACTATCGAAAAGGTAGTTCTCCACACAAGCGGCTCTTCAAGCAACGTAACAACAACAAGAGTTACAACAACTACTACAAGAACAACTACAAAGGAAACAACCACAACCACAAGAACTACAACTACTACAGCTCCTAACAAGGAACTCGACGCTAAGCTCCTCGGTGACGCAAACTGCGATAATCAGGTAGACCTTTCAGACGTAGTTCTTATCATGCAGTCACTTGCTAACCCCAACAAGTACGGTCTCAACGGTTCTGACAGAACACACTTGACTGAGCAGGGTCAGGCTAACGCAGACGTTCACAGAAGAGGTAACGGTGTTACTTCAAACGACGCTCTCGCTATCCAGATGAAGCTCCTCAACCTTATAAGCTCACTTCCTGTAGATCAGGTTTGATGACACAAAGCAGCTCCCCATTAGTCATCTTACATTAACAGAAAAATTAGATTACCGAGCCTGAAATTATGGGCTCGGTAATTTTTTGCCACAATTTTGCCAGAGGGGGCTCCCCTCGGAGCTGCTTTTTTATGCTTTCACGCAAACTTGTACGATTTCCACAATTTTGCTGCATTTTTTTGTCTTGCTTTTTCGCCGAAAGCCCTTGCAAATCCGCCGCTTCTGTGATATAATAGTAAAGCTAATTGAAATGTTTCGGCTTTTGCCGTAAATCATAACTGTATATTTCGGAGGTAGTTTTTATGTCAACTTTAGAGATCGCCGGCGGTATCGCTATACTCGTCATCAGCCTTATCACCATTATCCTCTGCCTTTCACAGGAGCAGAAATCACAGGACAGCATGACTGCTGCTCTTACAGGTGCAAGCGCTGATTCTTTCTACGGCAAGAACGAGGGCAGAACTAAGGAAGCTATTCTTGCTAAGATCACAAGATTCCTTTCAATCCTTCTTTTCATTGTTGTACTTGCGGTAAATATCATACCGATCTTCACAAAGTAAAAAAGCTGCCCTGTGACTTTAGGTCATGGGGCTTATATTTTTTGATACCTCAGCAAGGAGAGTTTATGTCAGAAAAACCAAAAAAGAAACAATCAGCCAAAAAAGTCAGCTCTCCCCTTTCCGTGGAAAGCTATAAAAATAAAATAGTCACATTCCTGAAAGCATACGGCAAGAAGTCCATGCCCCTCAGCGAGCTGGAGTCCAAGTGCAGGACGAAAAAATCAGGCAGGGAGAACTTCACCGCAGCCTTTGCGGAACTCCGCACCGAGGGCGTTGTCATGATGAAAAAGGGCATGAAAGCAGCTCTGTGCTCACGTATGAACGTGTACCCCGGTACTGTCACAAGGCTCAGCAGAACATTCGGCTTTGCTGTTACCGACGAGGGCATTGAGTACTTTATCCCGGGAAAATGTATGCTTGGCGCTATGCCCAACGACAGGGTGCTCATCTCCGCTATCCCCTCACGCTCAGGTGAGCCCGAGGGCGAGGTGCTGGATATACTGGAGTTCGGCAGCTCACAGCTGACGGGACGTATCGAATTCGAGGACGGCAAGCCTTATCTCGTCCCCGATACTGCTTCCCGAAACCACGTCATCATAGTAAAAGAGGAGAGCGTCCCTTTTGAAAACGGCGACAAGGTGCTGGCGGAGATAGTCTACCGCGGCAGACGCCACGCCGAGCATAAGGTAAAGATAACTCTCGTTTTCGGCAGCTCGGAGTACGCGGCTTCATCGGCGGCTTCAATACTTGTGATTCACGGCGCTCCCACAGCCTTCCCCGAGGAGGTGCTGAGAGAAGCCCGCAAGATAGCCGAGGGCGGCGTGCAGGAGTACTCCTTCAACAACCGTGAGGATCTCCGCGATATGGATATATTCACCATTGACAGCGCCGAGTCCAAGGACCTGGACGACGCGGTATCCGTTACAAAGACGAGAAAGGGCTACTGCCTCGGCGTTCACATCGCCGATGTCTCCCACTATGTCAAGGGCAACAGCGCTCTTGACAAGGAAGCCCTCATGCGCGGTACAAGTATATACTACGCCGACAAGGTCATTCCCATGCTCCCCAAAGAGCTGTCAAACGGTATCTGCTCCCTCAATCCCGACGAGGACAGGCTTACGCTGTCGGCTTTCATGGAGCTTGACAAAGAGGGAAATATGCTCTCCTACCGCTTCTGCAAGAGCGTTATCCGCTCCCGCGTAAAGGGCGTATATTCGGAGATAAACCGCATACTTGACGGCACAGCAACAGATGAGATAAACGCAAAATACGCCATGGTCCGCAAGAGCATAGACCTTATGAACGAGCTGGCTGACAAGCTCATAGAGAAGAAAAAGCTGCGCCGTGCTCCAGAAATAGAGACCACCGAAAGCAAGCTCATAATCAATGAGGACGGCATATGCTGCGACGTACAGCCCCGCGAGCGAGGCAAGTCCGAGCGCATCATCGAGGAGTTCATGCTCACAGCCAACGAAGCGGCAGCAAAGCTTGCCAAGGATAAGAAAGTCCCCTTCGTGTACCGTATACATGAAGCTCCCCCCGAAGCAAAGACAGAGGCGCTCCACGAGATACTGCCGAAATACGGCTTTGAGTGTCCCCATTTCAGCGAGTTCAAGCCCGTTCACGCGGCTAAGATACTTGAAGAAGCCAAGGGCACGGACAAGTTCGAGGCAGTCAATATGCTGGTGCTCCGCTCAATGGCAAAGGCAAAGTACTCCCACGAACCGCTGGGACATTTCGGACTGGTGCTGGAGGACTACGCACACTTCACCTCGCCTATACGCCGCTATCCCGACCTTGCTATACACCGCATAATCACCGATATACTGGCTGGCTACAACAACGACTGGCTCAGCAAGCGCTACGAGGGCTTTGCAGTCAATGCTGCGGAGCGTTCATCGGCGGCGGAGATACGCGCCGTAACTATCGAGCGCGAGTGCGAGGACTGCTACAAGGCGGAATACATGAAGGCTCACCTTGGTGAGAGCTTCACAGCTAAGATATCGGGCGTTACGGAGTTCGGCTTCTATGCTGAGCTCCCCAACACCGTGGAGGGACTTGTCCATATAAGGACGCTCCCCGAGGGCGAATACGATTACTCCGAGCCTGTCTCTCTTACAGAGAGGTTCAGCGGAGTGTCATATACACTGGGTCAGACCGTTCAGGTGGTCTGCGCCGCAGTAAACGTCAGCGACGGAACGATAGATTTCGTCCTTGACGACGATGAACAGGAGGAAGAACAATGAAAAAGATATTAGCATTAATGGCAGCAGCTGCTCTCACAGCAGCAGCAGTATCCTGCGGCAAAAAGGCGGGCACAGCTTCTCAGCCGACAAAGCCCGAGACTACTGAGGCTGCAACGACGACAAGTGCAGACAGCGCAGAGACCACAACTGTCTCCACAACTACCGCAAATGTCACAACGACTACAGCTGTAACTACTCAGACAACTACCGCACAGCCCGACCCTCTCGGCGGCGGAGCCTTTGAATACAATGCTGACGGAGCTGTTGTTTTCAGCGAGGACAGCTCAAAGGCTGACGATAAGACTCTTCTGGCAGCTGCACAGGCGCTTTACGAGTCTGCCTGCCGCACAGAAATGCAGTTCACAGTGGGCTGTCCCTTTGATGTGGACTACAACGACTACGTTGAAAACAGCTTATCATGGCGTTTTTACCGCATAACCGACAGCAGCATCAAGTCATTCAGCGACGTTGAGAACGCCTACCACAAGGTATTCAGCGACCGCTACCCACATCAGCTCGACTCCCTCTATATGGAGAGCAGCGGCTCGGTCTACGCGCTCTGCGGCAACCGCGGTTCTGATATCTACTATTCGTCCTCTAAGGTAACGGAGATAAAGTCCAAGACTGATGACGAGATATTCTTCACAGTTGAGGATTACTACGACGGCAGCGACTTCGGCGAGGAAGCTTACACCGAAAAGCGTGATTTCTCCGCAGTTATCGATGCCGACGGCGTATGGAAAGCAGGACAGTTCACGCTGCCTTATTAAAGCCGTTATTGTAGGGGCGGATATTATCCGCCCGTCAATACCCCACGAATTATAAATGACCCTGTGTAGGGGGCGATGCCTACATCGCCCCGTGCCTTTTCTAAAATTTGACAGGCTGTCGGGGACGCCAGCCCCTACAGCGTATTCATGTTAATCTCATTGCAAGGCACGGGCGGCGAAACGCCGCCCCTACAGGATAACAAAAGCGGCTGAGTTTATCAGCCGCTTACTTTTATTATGACGCCTTTACGCTGTCACCGCTGAGCCTGCGGAAGTACTCCTCTGCATACTCGCGGTATTCATTTCTGAATGTCTCGTCGTTCTCCTTGACGTCATGGAGATACGCATGGAGAGTTTTCTTCTCGTCTGTCTCGATAAGACAGCCTGCTATATTTGAGCAGTGGTCGGATACACGCTCCAGATTGGTGAGCACGTCCTGGAAGATATATCCCAGCTCAACTGTACATTCGTCGTTCTGAAGTCTGCGGATATGGCGGTTTTTGAGCTCTGTGCTCAGGTTGTCCACCACTTCTTCAAGAGGCTCTACCTTATGTGCTGTAGCAAGGTCGCTGTTCACATATGAGTCGAAAGCCTTGTTTATATTCTCCGCAATAGCGTCGGTGATGACTGTTATCTCGTTGATACATTCATCAGAGAACATTATGCCCTTTTCGTGCATTTCCTGAACCGATTCCACAAGATTTACCGCATGGTCGGATATTCTCTCGAAGTTTCCTACGCAGTGCATCATCTTGGAAACGCTTCGGCTGTCTGCACCTGTGATACTGGACTTTGAAAGCTTTATAAGATAGCTGTTTATCTTGTCCTCATAGCCGTCGATTATGTCCTCGTTTTCGATTATCAGGTCACAGGCTTCCTCGTCGTAGCCCTTTAATAGCTCCAGCGCCTTGAGGATAGTCTCTCTTGTGAGTTCAGCCATCTGATTTGTAGCTGAGATACAGGTGTGTACAGCTACAGCAGGAGTTTTGAGGAGTATAGTGTCCAGACCTGTAATTGTCTTTTTCGAGCTTTCCTCCTCGGCAGCATCGTCCTTGATTATTATCTTTGAAAGGTTTACGATATGCTTTGAGAACGGCAAGAGAATGATTGTCGTTGCTATATTGAATATAGAGTGCATGACCGCAATTCCGACATAGCCAACAGTCTGATCGAATATACTAAGATGGATCACGCTTTCAAGTATCATTGATATAGGAAGCAGTATAAGCGTTCCGAGTATCTTTATCAGTATGTGTATACAAGCCACGCGCTTGGCGTTTTTGTTTACTCCGATACTAGAAATGAGAGCTGTTACGCAAGTACCGATATTAAGTCCCATGATTATAGGAAGCGCCATACCATATGTCAGCGCACCTGTCTGTGAAAACGCCTGTAATATTCCGACAGAGGCAGCGGAGCTCTGGATTATGCCTGTAAAGCCTGCTCCTACAAGAACGCCGAGGATAGGATTCTGGAATGCGGTAAGTACATTCTGGAACTTAGGCGAATCAGCAAGAGGTGATACCGCATCTGACATAAGAGTCATACCTGTCATTATAATGGCAAAGCCTACAAGGATACGTCCTATGTCCTTTTTCTTGTTTTTCTTTGCTGCCATTATCATTATAACACCTATAAGTGCAACTAACGGTGCAAATGATGAAGGCTTGAGCATCTTTATAAACGGATTCTTTCCGTCAACACCTGCAAGGCTGAGTATCCACGCAGTAAGTGTTGTTCCGATGTCAGAGCCAAAGCACACGCCGATAGTCTGCTCAAGTGACATAATGCCCGAGTTTACAAAACCTACCAGCATAACAGTCATTGCTGACGACGACTGTATCGCAATAGTTATGCCCATTCCGAGCAGCAGTGCTTTGATTTGGTTAGAGGTCATTTTTTTAAGTGCCAGCTCCAGCTTGCCGCCTGTGAGCTTTTCAAGTCCCGTGGACATTACCTTCATACCGTATAAGAAAAAGGCAAGTCCGCCGAGGAGAGTAAAGATGTTAAAAATAGAAAATTCTTCCATGATTTTCTCCTGATAAAAAATATTTTCCCACTTCTAATTATTATTATATCAGGATAAAAATCCAAGTCAAGGATTTGCGCCATTCTTTAACGTGGATTTAACATAACAAAAGGGACTATCACAAGATAGTCCCTTAATTGCTTTTTACTTTTTCTTGTTCTTTTTATTGTTTACAGCCTTTTTGGCTTTTTCTGCCTTTTCCTTAACTGCGTCAACGATCTCTTCAAAGTCATCATCATCGTCGTCGTCAGCGCCTGCCTTTGCAGCCTTTCTGCCGCAGGCTGCCTTAACAGCACCGATAAATGCAGCAGCAAGGTAAACAGCAAGGATAAAGAACTCAACTATAACGATAGTCTTTATGGAATCGTTTACAGCCTGCTTAATGCCTGCGCCTACTGAATTTGCTGCGGGAACAAGTATATTGTAAGCGTTTGCGAACTGTACATTCTCATAGTAGTCGCTTGCTGTCTTTTTTGTGAGATCAACAAGATCATTTACCTTATTGCTGAGGGCTGCGATGTCAGCCTCTACCTTGTCAACGTTAGCCTTTGAGCTGTTCTTGTTGTTCTGGAGAGCATCGCGTCTCGAGATATAGTAGTCTATATCCTGCTTTGTCTGTGCAAGGCTTGCTTCAACGCTTGTCTTCTGCTTGAACAACGAGTCGTACTGCTCGGAATGAAGTGTGGATTCGGTATTTGTATTGTCTGTACCGTTGCCGAATACCTGAATAACGTCCTTCTGATACTGAGCGATAGATGTGTCAAGAGCAGCAAGGCGCTCTGTGTATTCGTCCTTATCGCGGTTGAGGTTCTCTATTCTGTAATTGTAGTAAGCAAGAGCGGAATCCTTATCCTTTGTTACGTTGTTTACAGAAACATAAGATGAGATCCTGTCAAGGTCGATGCTTGTGATAGTCTTTGCATAATCCGAAAGATCATTGAATGTATAGCCTGTAACGCTTGAACGGAATGTTGTATTGTCGTCCTTTGCAAGGCTGTCGAGGTAATTCTTGACTGTTTTCAGTGAGTTTCTGAAAAGGTCAACCTGCTGAGCATAGTCATAGTCCTTGTATTCAAGACTTGTGACAGCTGTACCGAGGGGCTCGTTGTAGCCGTACTCCTCATAGAAGTGCTCGCCGTACTTTTTGAGCAGAGCATTAAGGAAGTCAGCGCCCTCCTGTCTGCTGAGCCCTGCCTTGCCCAGGTCAAGCTTTACAGTGAACTGTGTGGGATAGTACTTTGTATCAAGCATAGCCTGTGCAGCCGAGAGACTTCCGTTGGAGGCCTGATCCATTACACTGCTGTGAGCTGTGAGCTGATCGTAAGCCGACTGGGGTATCTTGTAATCAAAGCTGATGCCTGTTCTTATATCCTCGATCTTATCAGTTCCGAGTCCGACTTCTTTAAGAGCATTTTCAACTACCTTGGTATTCTTCATGCTTTCGATCTCGAACTTGCGTCCCTTGGGGTCAAGACCCTTTTCAATGCCCGTATATGTAAAGCTTACAAGAGCGCTTACGGGAGTTCTTGCGGAAAAAGTCTTGTATGCCGAATAGCAGAATGTGAGAAGACCCGCGATGATAGCGATCACCAGCCATGCTGCAAGATGCCTTTTGAGCTGCTTGATTATTGCGGGACCCGAAATGACAGCTTCATCTTTTTTATCCTGATTTCTGAGCGCAGCGCCGAGACCGCGCCTGTTGTTCTTAGCCATTTTACCCTCCGTTTTATTGTTCGTTCCTTATATAACGGCATAACACGCCGTACTGTTCATTATATCACTAAAAAGGCACATCGTCAATAGCTTGACAGAAATTTCCGATATTTCGCTGAAATTGTCCCATAAGCCCTCTGTATTATTCTACATATCGTACCAATAATACAGAATGGCTCCCCGCAGCCTTTGCCGCGGAGAGCTGATTTGCTTTATATATAATTATTATAATGTATGCCCCTTCTGCTTGATAACATTTACCACTCTGTCAACGCAGCTGCGGCATACAGACTCGTCCCGAGCCTCTACCATAACTCTTACAAGAGGCTCTGTACCGCTCTCACGGACGAGTATTCTTCCTGCGTCGCCAAGCTCTGCTGCTACCTTGTCGACCTCTGCGCGTACATCGGGATCAGCCTGTGCGGCAGCCTTGTCCTTGACCTTTACGTTCTCAAGGACCTGAGGATATACTACGAATGGAGCTGCAAGCTCGCTGAGCTTCTTCTGACGGGACATGATGACCTGCATTATCTTCAGGCTGGTGAGGATACCGTCGCCTGTTGAAGCGTACTTGGAGAAGATAATGTGTCCCGACTGTTCGCCGCCGATGCAGCAGCCGTGCTCCTTCATGTATTCGTAAACGTACTTGTCGCCTACTGCTGTCTTTGCGTATTCGATGCCTATCTCGTCAAAGGCTCTGTAAAGACCGAAGTTGGACATTACTGTGGTAACAACTGTATTGTTGAGGAGTCTGCCGCCCTCTTTCATGTATCTGCCGTAGATATAAAGGATATGGTCGCCTGTAATGACATTTCCCTTTTCGTCAACACACAGGCAGCGGTCAGCGTCACCATCGTAGGCAAAGCCCACGTCAAGACCGTTCTCAACTACGAACTTCTGAAGTCCCTCGATATGTGTGGAGCCTGCATTGTTGTTGATGTTTATGCCTGTAGGAGCTGCATTTATAACGTGAGTCTCTGCGCCGAGAGCCTCAAATACAGACTTTGCAATGTTCCATGCGGAGCCGTTTGCGCAGTCAAGACCTATCTTCATGCCTCTGAATGAATACATGCCAAGAGAGATGAGATAGCCGAGATAGCGGTTTCTGCCCGAAACATAGTCCACGCTCTTGCCTATCTTCTCGCCGTGTGCAAAGGGTACCTCGTCCCACTTCTGTCCGAAAGCTTCAAGGTTCCCGTCAAGGTATGCCTCAACAAGGTCAATCACCTCGTCCTCCATTTTCTCGCCCTGTCCGTTTATGAGCTTGATGCCGTTATCGTGGTAAGGGTTGTGGCTTGCGGATATCATTATACCGCAGTCAAAGCTGTCAACTCTTGATATGTATGCCACAGAGGGGGTCGTTGTAACATGGAGCAGATATGCGTCTGCGCCCGATGCGGTAAGTCCGCCTACCAGTGAGTACTCGAACATATAGCTTGAACGGCGTGTGTCCTTGCCTATTACTATGCGTGCAGCACTGTCGTCGCCCTTTCTTCTTTTGAGCTCGCCGTAATACCAGCCCAGAAAGCGTCCTACTTTATATGCATGATCGGCTGTAAGATTTTCATTAGCCGTACCTCTGAATCCATCAGTTCCAAAATATTTTCCCACTTAAATTATCTCCTTTATCAATGATTCTGTTTCCGTACAGGCTCAAAAAAGCCCGAACACTTTAATTATAGCACCTTGCCGCAGAGTAGTCAACGGATTTAATAAATAATTCACAAAATTAATCGAATAATCTGCTGCGCTGTATTTTGGGATAAAAGGTGAGAGATTCGGGGAGCTCATACGTCTAATATATGCAGGGGCTGTTTTAAGGTGAGCGGCGCAGATAGTTTTTTGGTATATTATGATAATTTTACTATTGCAAAAGCTCGCGTTTTGTAGTATAATAAGAAATAGTATTATAATCGGGTATTATGGCTTCTGCCACCCGAAATAAAGGAGGAACAAAATTGGCTAAGTCAAAAGCTACGGGCACAAAGGCAGGCACAGCCGCTGCCCGCAACAAGATCGGCAGCACAAAACCCGCCGTTACTGCCGCAGACATCATAGCCGAGAAGCGCGGACACAAGTTCAGACCTGTATTCTATATACTGTCTTTTCTCGTTCCGTTCTTGCTGACATTCGTGTCATACATCTGCTTTGATGTCTACCCATTCGGAGAGC
Source organism: Ruminococcus flavefaciens AE3010 (assembly GCF_000526795.1). NCBI lineage: Bacteria > Bacillati > Bacillota > Clostridia > Eubacteriales > Oscillospiraceae > Ruminococcus > Ruminococcus flavefaciens. The sequence continues at coordinate 2,587,791 of NZ_JAGT01000001.1, read as the reverse complement.
GCTCAGTGCTCACACTTGACCTCAACGGTCAGTACATCTACTATTTCGAGTACCTCAGAAAAGCATTCTGGGGCGACGGAAGCTTTTTCTACAGCTGGAGCAGAAACCTGTCCGGCGGCTTCATGGGTATCATCGGATACTATCTCGCAAGTCCTTTCACGCTGATCGTAATGCTGCTGCCGAGGAAGATGATCCTCGAAAGCGTAATGATCATGCAGATGACAAAGGTGGGCGCAGCAGGTCTTACCTTCTGTGTATACGCTCAGAAGTCAAAGAACCTCAAGCCTCTTCAGTCTGTCATGTTCTCAACGATGTACGCAATGATGGCATATGTCGTTATCCAGCTCATCGACCCCATGTGGATCGACGGTCCCATATTCCTGCCGCTGATAATCCTCGGCGTTGAATATCTGGTGGACGACGGACGCAAGCTGAACTTCATTATCCCCACAGCGATAATGTTCATCGCAAACTTCTATATCGGCTTTATGATAGCCATTTTCATCGCTTTGTACTTCCTTTATTATGTATTCTTCGGAACACAGCGGAAATTCAAGGGACTCAGCGAATACTTCACTGTATTCGTAAGAATGGGCATTGCTGCTTTTGTAACGGTGCTGTGCAGTGCAATAATGATACTCCCCGTTTACAATGCACTTGCTCTCGGTAAGTTCGATTTCTCTGTTCCCGATTACAGTCTCAGGGCAATGTTCAACCCCATTGAGCTGGTACCCTGTCTCATGCCTAACCAGTATTACTCGGTAAACGTTGACGAGGGCACACGTATGTACGGACGTCCCGAGATATACTGCGGCGTGCTCACATTCGTTCTCATACCGCTGTTCTTCGCAAACAAGAAGATAAAGAGAAACAACAAGATCGGCTACGGCTTCATGGTATTCGTACTGCTGTTCAGTATGTTCATCAAGCCCATAAATATGATGTGGCACGGCGGACAGGATCCTAACTGGCTCCCATACAGATATTCATTCCTGCTCTCATTCATTCTTGTATCAATGGCTGCGGAGGTATTCTCTCACCTCGACGGCTACAAGCTGACGCTGCCCAGCGTTCTCGTATCGGGCGGTATCATAAGCGGTCTTACTGCAATATTCTGCACTATGATGAAGAGCTTCAACTACAACGAGGACAGGTACAAGTACGTTGCTATACTGCCGTACAAGGAATACCTTGACTCCTCCGACGCAAAGCAGCAGATATGGCTTGGTACTATCGCATTCGGTCTTACACTTGCAGGCATATACCTTGTAGGCGTATATATGTACAGCCATTCAAGGACAAAGAAGGGCAGAAACGCCATAACAGTGGCTATGGCTCTCCTTATATTCTTTGAAACAGGCTTCAACTGCTTCGACTCATTCAGAAAGATCTACAAAGAGGTCGGCAACTCGGGCAAGAACACTTATACCGATATCATGAGCGCTCCCGACGTTGTAAAGGAGCTTGAAGAATACGACGGCGGCTTCTACCGCGCCGAAAAGACCTACAGCCGTATGGTAAACGACGACCTTGCATACGGTCTCAAGGGTATCTCACACTCCAGCTCGGTAATGAACTCAAGAGCTATCACATTTATCGAGACTATGGGTTATTTCACCCAGAGCTTCGAGTCCAAGTATGAGGGCTGCAATCCTCTTGCAGACTCGATACTCGGCATCAAGTACGTTCTTGACGATCCCGACAGAAGAATATCAAGCTCGGAAATGCTTGATTCATCTTACATCAAGCGTTTAACAACAACATATAAAAAGGACAATAATGTAACAGGGACCATCGATATCTGGGAGAACCCCAACGCTCTCGGCATCGGTTATATGGCTGACGACGATATCCTTATCCTTTCGGGTCTCGGCAACGATAACCCATTCAACAGCCTTAACAACTTCCTCAGCTCTATGACGGGCAATACTGCTGACTATTCAACTGTACCAATAGAGCCAAAGCAGTACTATGTTCCTTTTGACTGTGATATACACTACGACGATTCAAAGGTATATCTCCACGATTACAACAACAACGGCACTATGCACGACTGCTACGAAGCATACGCAGGTGTTGACGATGCTGTTATCAACGTTGACGTAACTGTTCCTCACAAGGGAAACATCTATATGCACCTGGGCTCCGAAATGAGAAGAGCTACCAACGTATGGGTAGCCGTAAAGGGCGAGGACGGCGTATACAGAGGTCAGAAGTCAGGTACAGAGGCTTATGACGGCTACGGCACATACTTCAATACAAACTCTTCACCTATCGTAAGAATGGGTCCCTTTGAGGCCGGAGACGAGGTAGAAATAAGACTTACTATCCCGCCCTCAGGCGAGAACGGTCAGTACGACGGAACCGACGAGTATATAATGATAAGAAAGGAAGCAGGCTTCAACTTCTACTACCTTGACGAAGAGGCTTTCACAGAGGATATCCAGAAGCTGAAGGCTAATCCGTGGAACCTTGACATGAGCAAGACCAACGACCGTTACCTTGTAGGCGACATTGACGCTCAGGACGGTCAGATACTCATGACATCGATCCCTTACGAGCCGGGCTGGGAGGTACAGATCGACGGCAAGACCGTTGACAGCCTTATCTCGGAAGAAACTCTTGAATCGGGTCAGAAGATACTCAGAAACAATGAGGGCACAGAGGGTCCCGTTATCGTTCTGGGAGCTCTCATGGGCATACGCGTTCCGTCAGGACACCACACCGTATCCATGAAGTACACTCCTCCCGGCTTCAATATGGGTCTTATAGCACTTATACTGGGTCTTGCTTGTCTGGTATACTTCTATGTATATGACAAGAAGCACAACAAGGTGCTCATTGCAAAAAAGAATGCAAAGAAGATACTCAAGGGCGAAAAGGTAGAGGAAGAGCCCGAGGAAGAACCCGAGGACACCAAGAAAGCCAAGGACGACAAGGATACCAAGGAGTCCAAAAAGCCCAAGGAGAACAAGAAGCCAAGCGACCCCAACAAGAAAAAGGTCGAGATAATCAAATCCAAGGGTGCGGTAACTGCCGAGCCCATAAAGAAAGCCGAAGAAACAGCTGAAGAGGTCGTGAACGACGCCGAAAGATTCATCGCAAATGCCGATGAAGAGTTCAAAAAGGCTGCCGACAAGACCGAAGCTGCTGTGGAAAAGGCAGAGGAAGCCGCTGAGGATATCATCGAAGAAGCGGAAGAAGCTGCCGAGGAGATCAAGGAAACAGCTGAAGAAGCAGCAGAGACCGTTAAGGAAGCTGCTGAAAAGACCGCTCCTAAGAAAAACAACAACGGCAATAAGAAAAAGAAGAAGTGATCTTACGCCCCCGCATTTGCGGGGGCTTTTTGCAGCGTGACGCTGCCCCCTTGCCGCGTTGTCGCTCGGCGCGGAGCCCGCGCTGCCTTGCCGCGTTGTCGCTCATAAACTCGCTCACTCTTATAAAAAGTGTTGATCGTACATCGCTTACAGCACTATAAGTATGCCGAGCATATGGTCAAGCACAATATACGAGGCTTTTCCTTAATGGTAATTTTTATCAAAAAATAGTAAAATGAAAACTCACTTGTTAACAAATTATTTCTATGTAAATTCTATTGTCATAATTTGAAATAGTATAAACAATACCTTAAAAAATATCTGCCTAAATAATATTATTGCAACAAATTCAGCGTATTTTCGGGCTTCTCACTGGCATTTGCACTAAATAATCCACCATAATTTCTATGCAAATATTGTTGCATTTTGCACAAACAGGCTTGACAATATTTTGTAATTATGCTAAAATTTAGTTATAAGATAGTTAGGGTTTACTGCACTGGACCTTAACAAAAAAACTACTGATACTTTTTCAGGGAGGAAAGATACTTATGTTCAAGAATTCTATGAATGTGAAGCGTTTCGTAAGCATTTCTGCTGCTGCAGCATGCATTCTGTCTTCGCTTCGCATCGCTCCGCTCAGCGTTTCCGACGCCGCGGACAAGACAATGACAGCATTTGAGATCACAGAAAACATGAAGGTGGGTTGGAACCTCGGCAACACCCTCGACGCTTATGCTCAGGAGCCCGATCCCAACGATCCCAAAACCTATATCCCCGTTGCAAGCGCAGGACTTGAGACAGAGACCTGCTGGGGCTGCGCAAAGGCAAACGAGACTCTCTTCAAGTCTCTCAAGGCAAAGGGCTTCAATACAGTCCGTATCCCCACAACATGGTTCCAGCACCTTGACGAAAACGACAACATCGACCCCGCATGGCTCGCAAGAGTTCATCAGGTAGTTGACTACGCTTACAAGAACGACATGTACGTTATCCTTAACGTTCACCATGAAGAGGGCTGGATCAACAGACCTGATCTCGCTACAGCTTATGACGATATCAAGCCCAGACTCATGAAGCTCTGGGAGCAGATCGCTACAGAATTCAAGGATTACGATCAGCACCTCATTTTTGAGTGCATGAACGAGCCCCGTGCTAAGGGCACAGACCATGAATGGTGGTATGCAAAGCCTGTTGCTGAGGCTGACGTTATCAACAAGCTGGAGGCTGACTTCGTTAAGCTCATCAGAGGCATGGACGGTCCTTACGCTAAGACCCGTCTCCTTATGCTCCCCGGCTATGTTGCAAGCTCGGACAAGACCTTCCTCAATCAGATCGTTCTTCCCGAGAATGACGACTTCCTTGCAGTTTCTATCCACGCTTATACTCCTTACAACTTCACAATGAACACAAACGAGGCAGAAGGCGCTTACCACGACACCTTCACAAAGGAGTTCAGCAACGATCTGGCTTACAACCTCCAGAACTTCCGCGATATGTTCATCAATAAGGACATTCCTGTAGTAATCGGCGAAATGGGTACTTCCGACTTCGGAAACACACAGGCTCGTGTTGAGTGGACAACTCAGTACTTCGAGACTACAAAGAAATACGGTATCCCCTGCGTTCTCTGGGATAACGGACAGAAAAAGGATGCCAGCGATCCCACTCAGAACCCGGGTGAGGTACACGGCTATATCGACCGTGAGACAGGCGAATGGTTTGAAAACAACCTTCCTATCATCAACAAGATGATGGAGATCATGAACGATAAGTCTATCGTTTGGGGCAGCGATGGCAAGATGCCTACTTACGACCACCAGGATCTCTCAACAGGTAAGGTATTCCTCGAGAATGCTGAGATCGATGTAGCAAAGGAAAAGGAATACGGCAACTCAACTCCCGGTAAGGAGATCTCTTGGGATGACCTCAAGGGCAAGGAAGTTGCTATCAAGTACACAGGCGATCAGCCTATCCTTGCAGTTTCCGATAAGGACTACAAGGGCTGGTCTGAAATGGCTGCTTACACAGTTGACGAAGCTAACGGTATCGCTTACTATCTCGTAGATCAGCAGGTTCCAAAGGCTTACTCAGGTGACCTTTCAACTATCAACCATATGCAGGCAAGAACACCAGGCAAGACAAACATCGAAAAGATCGTTATCCTCGATGCTCCCGATGTTAAGATCGACGTTCCTGTTGACAAGACAAAGAAGAAAACAATCGACTTATCAAATGCTAAGTCAGATGATACTCTCGTTATCACAATCAAGGGCGAACCCAACACCGATACAAACGGCGCTATCGGCTACAACGGCGACGGCTGGGAGCAGATAGAGTGGGAAGGCAAGACTGACGATAAAGGTATTCTCTTTGTTAGTTTTCCAATGAGCAAATTCCCTGCAGGTCTTACTTCCGCTGAAGCTCAGATCTGGTATCAGGCAGAACTTGTTGACTTTGAGGGAATCAGCTTCGTCAACACAGCTCAAACAACTACAACAACTACATCAACTACAACTTCTGTTCCTACAACAACTACAACAACCACAACTATCACTTCCTCTGATACAACTACATCAGAGACAACAACAGCTACAACTACTGCTCCCGAGCCTAAGAAGGGCGGCAACGGTGACGCTAACCAGGACGGTCAGGTAGATATGTCTGACGTAGTTCTTATCATGCAGTCTCTTGCAAACCCCAACAAGTACAAGCTTGATGAAAAGGCTTCAGCAGCTGCTGACGTTTATGAGAACAACGGTGTTACAACTCAGGACGCACTTGCTATCCAGATGTATCTCCTCAAGCTCGTTACAGAGCTCCCTGTTCCCGCAGGCACAGTTGTTGGCTAATAAAAAGATTTTACGTTTTTCATATACCTCTGAATACAGCTGCCAATGGCAGCTGTATTTTTTTATTACTAATTTAGGTAAAATACTTGCCAAGTTTACATATTATTTAATATTAACTTTTGTTACCTATTGACAAACGGCTATAAACTGTTATATAATTATATCGGCGCCGCTTTTAAGCTATTTTTAAGGAAAAAGTATTATGCGGCAGTCAGTAAAAAAATAAAACGGCAGCAGAGAAAAAAATATGCTGCATTGCCCCGATAGATTTGTTTTGCTTTGGATTTGACTACGGGGAAATGATATGTAGTTCAAAACAGTACAAAAGGAAGACAACTGAATATGCTTACAGATTACCATTGCCATATTCTGCCTGAATTTGACGACGGTGCTAAGGACGCAGAGACCTCTCTGGAGATGTTGAACATCATGAAAGAGCAGGGCGTAGAGCGTATTATTGCTACGCCCCATTTCTATGCCCACGAGGAACGGTCCCTGACAGAGTACCTGCTGAGACGTGAGGACGCCTATGAGAGTATGGAGTCCCTTGCTGCTGCGCAGAATATAGCTTTACCGAATATGGTGCTCGGAGCAGAGGTCGCCATCGAGCACGGCATCTCTAAGATACACGGAATCGACAAGCTCGCCATTGAGGATTCGGATCTTATCCTGCTGGAGCTGCCTTTCCGCGACTATGAGGACTGGATGTCCGAGGAGATAAACGCGATCAGGTCCGAATACGGACTGACTATCGTTCTCGCTCATATACATCGCTATCTTGCGTATTATACGCCCGAGAACTTTGAAAGGATACTGCAGACTGACGCTGTTTTTCAGTTCAATAATGAGGTTTTCCTGCTGGAGAGAGAGGCAAAGCTCATTAAACAGCTCACCGACGACAAGCGCAGTATCATTTTCGGCAGCGATGCCCATAACACGGACACGCGCCGACCTAATTGGGATATTATTTTGGAGAGATGTGATCCCGATATTTTAAAGGCTTCAAATGAGTTTCTGAAGCCTGCAGCAAACGAAGTAATTGGAGAGGGATAAATAAAACATACTCAGCTTTTACGCTGATATGGGGGGAAGAAAATTGAAAAAAACACTTGAGAAATTCAGCATACGCAGGATAATTCTCGCGTTTGCCGATGTATTCATCGTAATTTCAGCAGCACTTATTGCCAATTTTGTGCTTTCGTTCTTTAAAGCGGATATAAGCCGATCCGACGTGCTTATGAGCTTTGCCCTGTGCTCGCTGACCTGCTGCGGCTCACTGTTCATCTTCGGAGCCTACAGCAAGCTGTGGAGATTCTTCCACAAGAGAGACTACCTGTCCTGTATTCACGGAGTCGTTTTCGGCTTCCTTACAGCAGGGATCATAGTCTATATCATACGCAAGGACGTTCCTGCACTGTTCCTGACCGTACAGGCAGCCATTACAATGGTCGGGGTATGCCTGTTCAGACTGCTGTTCAAGGAGACTTTCGTTACGTTCTCCAAGTCCAAGACAGACGGCAGCCGCAAGCGCACTATGATAGTGGGCGGCGGTCAGACCTGCCGCATGATACTCACAGAGATCGAGAACGCCAAGAATTCGCCCTATGAGGACGACAAGGTGTCCGCAGTATACGACCCTGTATGTATCATCGACGACGACAGGAACAAGATAGGTACCGAGATAAACGGCGTTACCGTTGTTGGTACTACCAATGAGATACACAAATTCGTGGATCAGCAGCACATCGAGCAGATAATCTTCGCCATTCCCTCATGCCTTGAGGACGAGCGCAAGCGTATCCTCGATATATGCTCGGGAACCAATGTCAAGGTCAAGATAGTGCCCTTCATCGGAAGCCTTATCTTCGACGGCGGCAATACTCCCCTCCTCACTCAGATGCGCGATATCAAGGTGGAGGATCTTCTGGGACGTGCTCCCGTTAAGTTCGACAACGCAGAGATACGCAGCTTCATCAGCGGCAAGGTCTGCATGGTCACAGGAGGCGGCGGTTCCATCGGCTCGGAGCTTGCCCGTCAGATAGCCAAGTACGATCCCGCACAGATAATCATAGTAGATATTTACGAAAACAACGCCTACGAGGTTCAGCAGGAGCTTATCATGGAGTACGGCGACTCCCTTAACCTGACGGTGCTTATCGCCTCCGTAAGGGACTACTACCGTATGAACTGCATATTCTCACGCTACAAGCCCGATATCGTGTTCCATGCGGCTGCTCACAAGCATGTTCCCCTTATGGAGAACTCGCCCATGGAGGCTATCAAGAACAATGTCATCGGTACGTTCAATACCGCTACCCTTGCACAGTTCCACGGCGTAAAGAAGTTCGTTATGATATCAACAGACAAGGCGGTAAATCCCACCAACGTCATGGGCGCTTCAAAGCGCTGCTGCGAGATGATAATACAGTATCTGTCACAGCAGCATGACGGCTGCACCGAGTTCGTGACCACACGTTTCGGCAATGTTCTCGGCTCACACGGCTCTGTTATACCGCTTTTCAGACGTCAGATAGAGACAGGAAAGCCTGTTACGGTAACTCACCCCGACGTTATAAGATACTTTATGACTATCCCCGAGGCTGTAAGCCTTGTTATGGAGGCTGCCGCTATCGCTAACGGCGGTGAGATATTCGTACTTGATATGGGCAAGCCCGTACACATCGTAAGACTTGCGGAAAACCTTATCCGCATGTACGGAAAAGTACCCTATAAAGATGTGGAGATAAAGTTCACGGGACTCCGCCCCGGTGAGAAGCTCCGCGAAGAGCTCCTTATGGACGAGGAGGGACTGCAGAAGACCTCCAACGAGCTCATATTCATCGGCAAGCAGATAGAGCTTGACAGCGAGAAGTTCATCAAGCAGCTGAGAAAGCTACGCAACGCAGCCAAGGAAAACATCAACGATGTGGCTGTTGAGGCTCTCCACGAGATAGTTCCCACGTTCACAACTCCCGAGGAGTTCAACCGTGCAGAGCTTATCAAGGAAAAGAAAAACCCGAAGCTTCAGGAAGAGGAATACGATATCCGCTATCCTAAGAAAAACTGATATTCCAAAGGGACTGGCTTACAGTCCCTTTATTTTTGAGGTGGACAATATGATATACAGAACTCCCCAATACTGCCGAGACTTCCGATGTATCGCAGGGGACTGCCGAGACAGCTGCTGCAGGGGCTGGGAAATAGACATCGACAGCGATACCTATGGATACTACATGAGCGTGGGCGGAGAATTCGGCGAAAGGCTCAGAAACAGCATACAGGACGGCTGCTTTACCCTGACCGAAGACGAGCGCTGCCCATTTCTCAATGAGCAGGGGCTCTGCGATATATACACCGAGCTTGGCGGGGATAAGCTCTGCCAGATATGCTCTGACCACCCCCGTTATTTCGAGTGGTTCGGCGCCTTCAAGGAGGGCGGTGTGGGACTTTGCTGCGAAGCCGCAGCAAGGCTCATACTCTCACGTCCCTTTGCCCTGTGTGAGGAGGAAGTCCCATTTGAATCGGCATCGGGAGAATACGACGAGGAGCTCCTCAGCCTGCTCCTTGATGTGCGCGAGGAGATGTTCGCAGTACTTGGCGACGAGACTATCCCGCTTAATGAATCCCTCTGCCGCGTTCTGGACATAGCCGAAGAGGCTCAGCAGTACATAGACATGCCTGCCGCAGAAGCGGCAGAAACAGTGCCTGAGGACGCTCTGAGAGCTATATTCGGCTGCCTTGAGGAGCTTGAGCCCATTGACGAGAACTGGCTGCCCTATATACAGGACTGTAAGGCGAAGCTGCCGGCGGCTCCTGCCGCAGACAGCGATCACCTGCCCTATCTGCGCAGGATAGTCCAGTACCTCATATTCCGCTATCTGCTGAAAAGCGTTTACGACGGCGAGGTACTTGCTTACGCAAAATTCGGGTTGGTCAGCGTTATCGTCATAAGCAGCCTTTACCGCTGCAAAGCTGCCGAGGGAACCTGCGGCTTTGAGGAGTGTGCGGAGATAGCCAAGAACTACTCAAAAGAGGTGGAGTACTCCGACGAGAATATGGAGCAGCTCATTGAGCTCTTCCGCACCGAGGACTATTTCAGCTGCACCTCGCTGAAAAAGCTTCTGACGGCTCTGACAGGCGATAATGTGGGCAGAATCTGAAAAAAGCCGCCGAATTACGAAAACTGCGTGAAATTCATTGCAATATCAAGCCTACTATGATATAATGTATAAGAATTAACGGCTCTTTACGAGTAAAAAATATGAGAGGGTAATACTTATGTTTGACCGCAAAAAAACAGCTGCTTTCATTGCAGGACTGCTTATCTGCGCTTATTCGGCTGTTCCTGCCGTAAACGCATTCGCCGAGGAATACCTTGTTGAGGGAGCGACAGAGGCGACAACAAGCGCTGATACCTACACTATCAGCGGCGATTTCATGTACTCGCTGACTACCGACGGAAATATCTGCATCGAGGACTGCACAAGCACTGCCGAGGACCTTGTTATCCCCGACACTATCGACGGCATCACTGTTACAGAGCTGGGCAAGACAGCTCTCGGAAAAGACCACGAGAACAGCCCGTTCAAGACAGTCACTCTTCCTGCTTCCATAAATTATATCTCAGCTGAGAACCCCTTTGTGTACTGCACTCAGCTCAATACCATAAAGGTTGCAGAGGACAATAAGGATTACTGCGCAGTTGACGGCGTATTATATAATAAGGACAAAACGGAGCTGATATGCTTCCCAAGCTGCAAAAAGGAGGAAGGCATCGATATCCCCGATACAGTCAAGAAAATAGGCGCTTCCGCCTTTTACAACACAGTGCTCCTTGACATCAAGATGCCTGATTCTCTTGAACAGGTCGAGCACTTCGCATTTGCGTCCACTAATCTGACATCTGCGGATTTCAGCAATACAAAGCTTGAATATCTCGACGACTACGCTTTCACCAACTGCACTCATCTCCATGAGGTACTGCTCCCCGATACTGTGGAGCACATAGGCGGCGGTACCTTTGCAAGCTGTACGGGACTTGACGAGATAACTCTTCCCAAAAATCTCCAGACTATCGGTCAGTACGCTTTCTTTGACACGGGACTTACCGAGGTGATAATCCCCGATTCCGTACAGTCTATCGGCTACTGTGCCTTTGGCTACTATATCAGTGCCAGCGGTCAGACTGCTTCAAAGGACGAGGCTTTCATCATTGTGGGAAAGCAGGGCTCTGCTGCGTCGCTCTACGCTCACGACACTGATTCCGATTACGATTACAAGAATAACTTCTCGTTCCTCACTCCCGAGCAATACGAGGAAAAGCAGCTTGAAATGCAGGCTCTCAACAGCACAAGATCGGGTGACTATGATTATGCTGTAGTTGACGGTCAGGTAGCCCTTATCACCTGCTATTCCACCGAGGACGTTATAACAGTCCCCGATACCATTGACGGCAAAAAGGTAGACGCTATATATACCTCATGCTTCAATATAAGCTGTCCTGCTTCGGAGATAATCATTCCCGAGGGCATCAAGGAGATCAAGAGAAGAGCCTTCTATGAATGCGGCAGCCTCAAAAAGATCACTACTCCTGCCAGCTTAAAGACTATCGGCGACAATGCCTTTGACAGCTGCAAGGCTCTTGAACACGTTGAATTTCTCGGCGTTGAAAATATCGGCAGCCAGATATTCCGCGAGTGTACAGCCTTAAAGACCGTAAAAGCCGACGGCTGCCTGCAGAAATGGGACGACGACGAACCTTTCTTATACTGCATCGCTCTTGAAGATATCACCATTACCGAGGGCAGCGGCAATTACAGCTCGGAAAACGGAGTGCTCTACAACAAGGACAAGTCCCTGCTCATCGCTTATCCGCCTGCAAAGCCCGAAACGGAATTCATAGCTCCAAAGGGCGTAAAGGAAATAGCTCAGTCAGCTTTCATACGCGCTCAGAACCTCAAAAAGGTAGAGATACCCGAGGCTGACGTTATCAACGACTATGCCTTTGAGGAGTGTACGAACCTCACCGAGGTAAAGCTGTCGGATAATCTGACTACCCTCGGCATTGACGCTTTCTACAACTGCACCTCCCTGAAGGCCCTGCATCTCCCCGAGTCTCTGGTAAATATCGGTATCTGTGCTTTCGGCTTCTATCACGATGATGATGCCGACACGGAAAACGACGAAGATGCCGACAAGCTGATAGAGGGCTTCAAGCTCTATACTGTCAAGGACAGCACAGCTTATCAGTACGCAAAATCTGCGGGCATAGAGGTCATAACGGGAACTACCGAGGTCCTCGGCAAGAATGTCTCCACAGGCTTCCTTTATACCATAGGCGGCATCATAGCTGCATTTATCCTTGGTATCATCGGCGTTCTGACAGGCAAGAAGCTCAAAAAGAACAAGGCTGAAAAGGAAAAGGCAGAAAAACAGGAAAAGGCTGCCGAGCGCCGCAAACAGCGTCAGGAGGAAAAGGACGAGGATACTGACGCAGAGGATACCGACGAGGAGGAAGATACCCTTGAAGATGAGGATTAAGAATATTGCCGCAGCTGTTGCTGCTCTGTGTTCGGCTGCCTGCTTTATACTGCCGATGGGCGCTGCTGCCGACGATCTACAGGGTGTGAGCGACGCGCTCTACGACGGCTCCTACTACTATGAGCTCAACGACGACGACACCTATACCATAACAAAATGCAGCGCTATAATCGTTGAAAAGGTGCCGTCCATCAGAAACGGCAAGGCTGTAACTGCCATCGGCGACGAGGCTTTTGCCTACTGCACAGGTATAACCACACTGGAGATACCCGATTCTATCACTTCTATCGGCAAAAATGCTTTTTACGGCTGCGAGTCTCTCAGCGAAGTCACTCTGCCGAGAAAGCTTTCATATATGGGCGACCATGCTTTTTTCGGCTGCAAGTCCCTTACAAGCATTGAGATACCCGAAACTCTCACAGAGATACCCGATTATTCCTTTGCACTGTGCGATACTCTTTCGGAGATAACTCTCCCCGATACAGTGACCTCACTGGGCGAGTATGCTTTCTATCAGTGCAGCGGAGTTACTTCATTCAGGCTGCCTGCTTCGCTGAAAACCATAGGCGACAATGCTATGGGAAGCTGGTTCAGCATAAGCGATATGGACGCTTCCGCAAACAGCTCATTTATCTATGTGAACGATATGCTCATGGATAAGAACAAGACCGAGATCATACGCGCATCATCTCAGATAAGCGGCGAGATAATCATTCCCGACTGCGTGGAAAAAATACGCTCGGGAGCATTCTCCACCTGTGCAAAGCTGAACGCCGTACATTTCCCCGGTTCACTTACACAGATACAGGACGAGGCTTTCAGCTACTGCTCGGAGATAAAGAGCGTGGACTTCGCAGAGGGACTTGACACTATCGGCTTCGGAGCTTTCATGTTCGACCAGAAGATAGAATCCCTCTCACTGCCTACGACCCTGAAAAAGATAGACGACAACGCCTTTGCTTACTGCATGGCGCTGAACAAGGTCATTCTCCCCGAGGGCATAGAGTCCATAGGCACAGAAGCATTTTTCGTATGCGACGCTCTCAAACAGGTCAGCATACCCAAGAGTGTCAAGACCATAGGCACAAATGCTTTCGGATACACGGTCGAGAACTCCGAGAGACAGCTCATTAATGGCTTCAATCTCAGCGTATTCTCGGGCTCGGAAGGCGAAAGGTACGCCAAGTCCGAAAATATATCCCGTACAGTTACAGACGTGAACCTGAAAAAGGTGGCATTCATAGCTGCTATGGCTGGACTTGCAATACTCATTGTGGTATTTGCAATAGTGCTCATGCGCAGGAGCTCCAAGGCTGCTTCGGCAGGCGCCAAAAAAGCCATAAAGGCTAAAAAGGAAGCCGAGGAGGAGAAAAGCTACAAGAAGATAATGTCCGACGACGAGGACAAGGCTGACGAGAAGTCCGAAGTTGATGAAGCTGAGGACGACGCTCCCGACGACGAGGAAGAATAATAACATAAAAAAGACGGCTTTATGCCGTCTTTTTTTGCAAAAATGTGTAGGGGCGCACAGTGTGCACCCGTTTGCGGGCGCCGAAACGGCGCCCCTACTACTTTCTACTCACTACTCACTTGCAGGCGCCCTTTGGGCGCCATGCTGTTACTTCTTCTTGATGATATCGTTGCGTGATACCTGTTTCCTGTCAACATCTTTGAGGATAAATCCTGCATTCGCGCCCTCGGATACGCTGTCGCATATCTTGCGGAACTGCTCTATGCCGACTATAGTCGTGGGTATGCCGTCGTTATTGCCGTGAACCAAAAGCACCTCGTCGCCCACGCGAAAAACTCCGCCTGTGACCGTACCTGTGACCACAGTTCCCCTGCCTGTGATAGAAAACACATCGCTCACTACGAACTCGGAGTAAGTTCCCTCGGCAACTCCCGATTGTGGGGTATAGTACTGCTCGTACTCGCGGAGCTCCTTTTCGTCATCGGTCATAAAGCTGTCGTCCTTGGGCTCGCGGTTAAAGATCATATTCTTGATGTTGTCTAAAATTCCCATGATATCACTCCCCGTTAAGTAAGTCTTGTTCCGTTATTTTGCGTGTATGTCCCTCTGCTCGACTGCAAGGCGGTCGCAGCGCTCGTTTTCGGGGTGTCCTGCGTGACCCTTTACCCAGTTGAAGGTAACGTCGTGCTTTTCAAGCAAGGGCAGCAGCTGCTCCCACAGGTCAACGTTGAGGGCAGGCTTCTTGTCGGACTTTATCCAGCCCTTTTTCTTCCAGCCGTAGACCCAGCCCTTTGTTACGCTGTCCACCACGTACTTGCTGTCGGTGGTGAGTATTACCTTGCAGGGCTCTTTCAGCGCGGAAAGTCCCGTTATTACGCCGAGAAGCTCCATTCTGTTGTTGGTGGTGGCGCTGTCGCCGCCCGAAAGCTCCTTTTCAACGCTGCCGAAGCGAAGCACTACGCCGTATCCCCCAGGCCCCGGATTGCCGCTGCAGGCACCGTCTGTGAATATTTCAACTGTTTTTATGTTACTCACCTTCTTAGCTCATTGTAGGGGACGGCGTCCTCGACGTCCCACAAAATACAGTATGTAGGGGCGGATAATATCCGCCCGAGATATAACAATAAAACCAACGGGGCGATATAGGCATCGCCCCGTTATTTGCAATCATTTGTGATTTATTGCTGCGGACGCCCAATGGGCGTCCCCACAAATGTCATAGTGTGTTTTAACGGGCGGCGGAACTCCCAACAGGAGCCGCGACCCTCTGTCAGCTTCGCTGACATCTCCTTACACTGTAGGGAGTAACCCTGTACTACAGGGAGTCACCGCCCCTACAATTCCGAATTACGAATTAAACCAGCCGTCCCTGCAAGCTAATGGCTAAAGGCTGATAGCTAATGGCTGATCAATAAGCCTTGCCCCAGTATACCATGCACTTTGCAGGCTTGCCGCAGCATACGCACTTGTCGCTTATCTGCTCCTGATCGAATGGGATACATCTTGAGCCTACGCCTGTCTTTTCCTTGACCTCGTCCTCGCAGGCTTCCTCGCCGCACCACATAGCCTTTACGAAGCCGTCGCCCTTTTCGAGAGACTTGTTTATCTCGTCGATAGTTGTGCAGGCATATGTTCTGTTTGCGCGGTTCTCAGCAGCCTTGTTGAACATACCCTCGGGTATCTCCTTTTCGAGAAGAGCCTTTACGTATACTGCAAGGTCGCCCAGTGCGACTGTCTTCTTCTCGCCGCTGTAACGAACAGCTACGATGCACTGATTTTCCTCGATATCACGGGGACCTATCTCGATACGAACAGGTACGCCCTTCATCTCGTACTCTGCAAACTTCCAGCCGGGTGAGTTCTCACTGTCGTCAAGCTTAACTCTGATACCTGCGGCTTTGAGTTCGTTAAGAAGCTCTCCTGCCTTGTCGAGAACGCCCTCCTTGTGCTGTGCGATAGGCACGATAACTGCCTGTATCGGAGCTACAGCAGGCGGGAGCACAAGACCGCTGTTGTCGCCGTGTGTCATGATAACTGCGCCGATAAGACGTGTTGTAACGCCCCAGCTTGTCTGGTGAGGATTAACTCTCTTGTTTTCCTTGTCTGTATACTCGATGCCGAAAGCCTTTGCAAAGCCGTCGCCGAAATAGTGTGAGGTACCAGCCTGTAAAGCCTTGCCGTCATGCATAAGAGCTTCGATAGCGTAGGTGGAGACAGCTCCTGCGAACTTGTCGCTCTCTGTCTTTTTACCCTTTACAACAGGCATAGCAAGGGACTTCTCGCAGAAATCAGCGTATACGTTGAGCATGCGCTCTGTTTCCTCGATAGCCTCCTCAGCTGTTGCGTGGATAGTATGACCCTCCTGCCACAGGAACTCTCTTGAACGGAGGAAAGGACGTGTGGTCTTTTCCCAGCGCACAACGCTTACCCACTGATTGTAGAGCTTTGGCAGGTCGCGGTAGGAATGAACGATATTAGCATAGTGCTCGCAGAAAAGTGTCTCAGAGGTAGGGCGAACACAGAGTCTGTCCTCAAGCTTCTCGTTGCCGCCGTGAGTTACCCATGCAACCTCGGGTGCGAAGCCCTCAACGTGATCCTTTTCCTTCTGGAGAAGGCTCTCGGGGATAAACATAGGCATGCAAACGTTCTCGTGACCCAGTTCCTTGAATGTGGTATCGAGGATATGCTGCATATTCTCCCAGATAGCGTAGCCGTAGGGACGTATTACCATACAGCCCTTAACGCTTGTATATTCGATAAGCTCTGCCTTTTTGCAAATGTCGGTATACCACTGAGCGAAATCCTCGTCCATAGAGGTTATCTCGGATACCAGCTTTTTATCTTTTGCCATAAATATGACCTCTTTCCGTTATATTTCAATAGATACAATTATTATATCATTTATTATGGAGAATGTCAAACGTATTTTTAGTTGAGAGTTGAGAATTGAGAGTTGAGAGTGTAGGGGCGGTGACTCCCTGTAGTACAGGGTTACTCCCTACAGTGTAGGGAGATGTCAGCGAAGCTGACAGAGGGTCGCGGCTCCTGTTGGGAGTTTCGCCGCCCGTCAATACCCATAAAACCACAAATGACCGACTGTAGGGGACGGCGTCCTCGACGTCCCATTTGTTACGTAACGTGTTTCGCGGGCGGATATTATCCGCCCCTACAAAAAGCATCGCCCCTACACATGGTTTCGGCATAATCGTATGGTGACCTGCGGACGCCCAAAGGGCGCCCCTACAAAAAGGGCTGCACGGTTTGTCCGTGCAGCCCTATAAGCTATATCATGTTGGTTCAGCGGAATTCTGCGCCTTTTTCTCAAGCCTCAGGTGGCGGAGGTGTAAGAGATGTGCGCTTTTTAAGGAGATACTCCTGAATTGCAAGCGCATCGTCTGTTGTAACGCCTGAGCTTGTACCGATGATATCAGCGTTTACCCAGCCCTGCTTTGTGATATGGTGGTCGTCTGTACCCTCCATACCGTACTTGTTGGGGTTTGCAAGAGCCTGCATAACGATAACAACGTCGCCCATATCGATTCCGTCGTCGTCGTTTGCGTCACCGTACTGCTTTACGTCAGGCATATCCTTTGGCAGTGTTGTAGTCACTGTTGTATTGTCTGCTGTAGTTACAGATGTAGTTGCTGTAGTTACATCGGAAGTTGTAGTAGTTGTAACAGAAGTTGTTGTTGTGGTAGTTACCTTGCTGCCGCCTGCGATAGTAGTTCTTACAGGGTCGGAAGCTGTCTTGCCCTCAACGATGGACTTGAATGCGGGCTTAGCCATGAACGCCTTGTCGAAGATAAGCGGATTCTGTGAAGCTCTCCAGCTCTTGGGGTCTGTGATTCCCCAGAAGATAACTGCTGAGATCTTGTCGCTGTACTTCTCGTAGAGGTCGAAGAGGCTCTTGTAGTACTTAGCCTGTATGTCGAAATATTTGTCGCCTGAGTTCTCCTGAACTGTAGCGTCAAGCTCTGTGATCTGAACGTCGAGGCCCAGTGAAGTATAGGTCTTTAATGCGTTCTCGTACATGCTGATAGACGGGAATGCAGCGTCAAGGCTCTGCCTTACGTCAAGGTGAGACTGCATACCGATACCGTCGATATTGCCTGCCTTCTTGAGTCTCTCTGCCATTTCGCATACAGCTGTCATCTTGCCTGTCATGTACTCGTTAAAGTCGTTGTAGTAGAGCTTGCAGCCCTCGGGAGCATACTTTCTTGCATACTCGAAAGCGTAGTCGATGAATGAGTTGTCGCCGAATACAGCAACCCAGTCGGAAGCGCCGTAGTTGTTGGACTGTGAACAGTGACCTGCCTCACGGGGCTTTCCGTCGTCTGTCCATGCCTCGTTTACAACGTCGCAGGCATAGAAGTCAACGTCGGGATAGAGCTCTGTAAGTGTTGTGAAGAAGCTCTTGATGTAGTTCTCCATACGCTTCTTCATCTTTTCGGGAGAAACGTAATCCTTCTTCTCGTCGAAGTCCTCCTTGAAGAACCACTCGGGAGTCTGGCTGTGCCATACAAGAGTGTGGACTCTTACGGGGATACCGTACTTTCTTGCGTAGTTGAGAACAGGCTTAGCCTGTGCAAAGCTTATCTGAGGAGTCTCGTCGTCGCCTGTCTCCTCTAAGTATTTGAGTGTAGCAGTCTTGTTGAGAACGTAGTCGGGCTTCATCTGGTTGCCGACTGTGATGCTCTCGCCGAAGTGCTTCTGGAGAAGATCCATGAAGGGCTGTGAGGACATATCCTCGGGAGAAAGTGCTGTACCGATCTTGAACTTGTCCTTGTATATCTCGCTGAGTGACGGGAGATCGCTTTCGATATCCACCTTAGCTGCCTCAGTGATCTTTACATCGTCGATGAATATGGACTCCTGACCGCCCTCGAAGTAAACATATACGCCTTCCATACCCTCTGAGTAGCTGATAGGTATGTTCTTTATCTCTGCCCAGCTGTTTCCGCCGCCGCTTGTAGCCTGAATATTCTGCTTGAGGTTAGAGTACGAAGTCTCGCCGTCAACGCTGAACTGGAAGCTGAGGGTAGTATTTGTGTACCACTCGCCTCTTACTGAGCATGAGAAATAGTACTGAGTGTCGGGCTCAAGGAAGCCGTCCATTCTGAATGCGGGACCGTGCCATGTGTCGCCTCTGTCTGTAGCTGCAAGACCGCTGTCGCCGCTCTTTGCTGCATCGGCTGATATGGTAAGCTTTGTTGTGTCGTCGCCGCCTCTGTTTGACCAGTGCTCGAGATCTGCCTCGCTCTCGAATCCGCACTCGTAAACTACCTTACCCTCTTTGGAGTCTGCGAATTTGTTGCCTGTGAGCTGTACATCTGCGGGTACTGCCGCATGTACAGACGAAACTGCAGCTGTAAGCGCCATTGCTGCACCCATAACGCCTGCTAACAGTCTCTTAGTGTTTTTTCCTCTCATTTTTAATTCCTCCAAAAATAAATTTTTGTGTATTTATTGTATCATATTTGTGCAAATAAGTCAATGAGGACTAATGACAGTCAGCAATAAATGGTGAGATTGCCTTTATAACATGCTCAAAAATGGTCAGTCCAAATCAGCTGTCAGCTTGTAGGGGCGGATAATATCCGCCCGTGTATGCCGCTTTATAAAATCATGGTATATCAATGCAGCCATGTAGGGGCGCCCTTTGGGCGTCCGCAGGTCACCATACGATTATGCCGAAACCATGTGTAGGAGGCTATGCCAACATCGCCCCGTTTTCGCGGGCGGATAATATCCGCCCCTACAATCTAATGGCTAATGGCTCGGGAGCCCGTGGGCGGGCTCCCCCTACATCAAAATGCACACAATTCCGTGAAATACTGTCCCTTTTTTCTACTCTCCAAAATTGAAACGAAACATGAGAAAGAGAGAGAAAGAGAGCATAAGTGAGAGATTTTAAGAGAAAATAGGGTATATATTAAAAAAATCCGCAAAACCCCCTTGACATCTCCTTTGGTATAGTGTATAATAATTCTTGCACTGCGAAGGAACAGGCGTTTTTTCGGGAAGCAAGAGGCAGGTCCTCATGGCTTCTTCGGGAGGCTCTGCCTCTTGTTTCTGAATGCGCTTTCCTTCCAAAATATAATTACAGGAGGAAATATTTATGTCAACTACACTGGCAAAACCCGCTGAAGTAAGCCGTACTTGGTATATCCTCGACGCTGAGGGTCAGTCCCTCGGTCGTGTAGCTGCTAAGGCTGCTCACATTCTCAGAGGTAAGCACAAGCCCACTTATACTCCCAACGTTGATTGCGGAGATCACGTTATCGTTATCAACTGCGCTAAGGCTGTTCTCACAGGCAGAAAGCTCGAGCAGAAGAAGTACTACTGGCACACAGGCTGGATCGGCGGCCTCAAGTCCATCTCTTACAAGGACATGATGGCTCAGCAGGCTGACAGAGCTATGATGATCGCTGTTAACGGTATGCTCCCTAACAACAGCCTCGGCAGAGCTCAGCTCAAGAGACTCAGAACCTACAAGGACGCTAATCACAAGCAGGAGGCTCAGAAGCCTGTTGCTTACGAGCTTTAATCAGGAGGTGCTTTTAAATGTACGAATCAAAGGTTAAATACTACTACGGAACAGGTAGAAGAAAGCACTCCGTAGCAAGAGTTAGAATCTACCCCGGTTCAGGTAATGTTACTATCAACGGCAGAGGCATCGACGATTACTTCGGTCTTGAGACTCTCAAGCTCATCGTTCGTCAGCCCCTCGCTCTCACAGACAATATCGAGAAGTTCGATATCATCTGCACTGTTGCAGGCGGCGGCGTTACAGGTCAGGCCGGCGCTATCAGACACGGCGTTTCAAGAGCTCTCCTCGAGTTCGATCCCGAGCTCCGTCCTACCCTCAAGAAGGCCGGACTCCTCACTCGTGACCCAAGAATGAAGGAGAGAAAGAAGTACGGTCTCAAGGCTGCTCGTCGCGCTCCTCAGTTCTCAAAGAGATAATTTTATCCCTACTGGGATTACACAAAAGATTACAAGTACCTTTGCTATGCAAAGGTACTTTTCTTTTTTATGCACCGTAAGCGATACACGAGTAACATTTCTATCAATTGTAAGCGAGCTTGCGAGCGTCAACGTGGCAAGGCAGCGCGGACTCCGCGCAGAGGTACTTTTCTTTTTATGCACCTGTTTTACAGTTCAAGAGCGTTTCCCTTTATATATCGGCGGACAGGCATCCATTTTTCATTTAACCATATTTTACTGCTCATACACAAAAACAGGCATTGATTTTTATATAGTTTGAATACTAATATACTAAGTGTAAAATCATTAACTCTTATTCCTTGCAGAATATGAACTATAAGTATATTTTTAATATATTCTTATAAAATAAGGCAAAAGCCTATAGTTAGCCTTTTATATTGCATTATTACTGCTCGATTCATAAAATATAACAATTTTAAATACAATACGTACGATAATTATCCACCTTTTCTGTATTTTTTCGGTTGTATTTCACATGCAAAAAGGTGTATAATTTTAGTATAACAAAGATGCAGTTTAAGTGTTTCGGTAAAATAAGATATATGGATTATGGGGTCTCTCACTGCACAGTTTCTCGGAACACTTTTCGGCAAGCTGCTTCAATGAATAGAGGTGAAACAAAACATGAATTCAGAAGCTATCTTCAACGCTGCTCATTCAACAGCAATACGATTACTTGAATCAGGTGCGTTCATATCTCCTGCTGATACCGTATGCAGTATCCAGACTGCATCGGGCAGGATATTCACAGGCATAAGCCGCACTGATATGAACAGCACTATCCACGCGGAGATCGACGCAGTTCAGAACATGCTGGCAGCAGGGGAAAATATCATCGAGGGACTGCTCCTTATAAATACACAGAGCAGAACACCTATGCTCCCCTGCAATAACTGTATCGGTTATATCATGTCTCTTGCACCTGCAAATGCAGGCTGCATGATAATGATGCCTGACAGAATGATAAGCTTATCGGAAGTAGGTATGTTTGCAGCTCCTATGGGAAATACCCCCGAACCAAACAGATACGGCGGTCATGCTCCCGGTGCTCCTCAGCCTCAGTATACCGCACACGCCAAGGCATCTCCCATTGCAGTGGCAGCAAGACCTGCAACTAACACAGCAGCATCTCCTCTGGCAGCAGCTCCCGTGCCACGATCCTCAGGAGAATCTGTATCAATGGACACAAATACGGTCAACGCCAAGGGCGACATGCTCAAGAACAGGGTAAACAGCCTGCTTAAAGTTGCAGAAGAACCCGAAACAGATGAGTTTCTGGATAGTTTGCCGTCGCCGAAAAAGCGCTTTGGCTTTTTCAAAAAGTAATTCAGGGAGGTATTAAAAGATGAATGGTTCAAACAAAAAAATATCTACTGTCGGGTTGATCCTCATAATCCAGCTTGTCATTCTGATCATTCTTTCACTTGGAATTACTAAAACAATAAGCTCTAATACGCGAAAAGACTCTATAGACCACATGCAGACGATCACAAATGAACGTGCTCATATTATCCAGACCTATGTTGAGAACGCTGAAAAAACTCTTATTTACTTCAGCCGCGCTGAGGATGTAAGCAATATCCTGCGTTTCCCCGACAACTCAACATATGTATCAAAGGCACAGGCTTATACAGAGAAGTATTCAGCCGATATAGGCAATGTAGAGGGCTTGTGGATAGGTACATGGGATACCCACTGTATCGCACATACAAATGCGGGAACTGTAGGTATACAGACCCGTCAGGATCCCGATAAGCAGAAGGAGCTCCAGGACGCACTGCTCAAGGCAGGCGACGACGGAGTTTACAACACCGGTATCATCATATCACCTGCATCGGGAAAGCAGATCGTTTCAATGTATAAGGCTGTCTATGACGAAAGCGGTGAGCCCATAGGCTTTGTAGGCCTTGGTATATTCACAAACGAGCTCGTCCAGAATCTGGACAACCTTGATATCAAGGGCATAAAGGAATCGTCCTATGCTATGATAAATGTTAATGATAACAAGTATATCTTTAACAACGATGCCAAGAAGATCGGTACAGCCGCAACAAACAAAAACATCCTCAACATATGCAAGGAGCTCAGCTCCGGCAGCGGCAGTTCCGAGGGAAGCTTCCAGTATAAAAATGACGGCAAAAAGTACATCTCGATCTACTCATATATGCCTAAATACAACTGGATCCTCATGATCGATGATACAAAGGACGAGGTATACTCGCTTACAAGAGTAATGCGCTCATACATGGCAATATTCGCTGTTGCTATACTGGCACTGACTCTCCTGTTTGCATACCTCAACAACAAGCAGGAAAAGGCAAATCAGAAGCTCGCTTCCACTATCATCAAGAGCAACAAGACCAAGGAATCCCTTTATACGGCTATGTTCAAGGACGTTCTCACAGACGTCAGCAACCGTATCGCATTCCCAATGGACTTTGAAGAGGTCAATTCTCCGCCGTCTCGCCCGTACTACTTTATAATGTATAACATTGCAAACTTCAGTGATATCAACTCACGGTACGGAAATGATATCGGTGACTGGCTCCTTGTAAGAACTGTAGATGTTATCAAGCAGGTATTCAAGAACTGCAAGATCTACCGCTCAGGCTCTGACGAATTCGTTATCGCTATGCAGGTCAACGAAACCGACAGAAAGAATACCGATATACTTGAAGACGCTGCTGATGTATACAAGAGACTTACATCCGCCCAGACTACCCCTGCGGGCAAGATAAACTTCGGCTTTAAGGCATCTGTTGCAAGAAAGTCAGGTCAGGTAAATTCATCAGTTATCACGGTTCTGAAGGATATGATAAACAAGGATCCTCAGGCTAACTTCGGTCACATCACATATTCTGATATGGACGCAAATGAAAACGCATAAACATAAAGGCTGCCGATATTTCGGCAGCCTTAACCTTTATACCATAAATAAAACAGGGACTACCTTTGGTAGTCCCTGTTTTGTGTCGGCACTGATTTAGTTTCCCGGGCCGTCACCAGCCAAGTATCGTCAACGTGAATGAGCTTAACTTCCGTGTTCGGAATGGGAACGGGTGTGACCTCATTGCCATAAGCACCGACTAATATGAAGTTTTGAAACGAATAAAGCGTAATGCGAGGCGATCACTCTGAATGAAGTAAAAAGGAAAAGCCCTCGACCGATTAGTACTCGCAAGCTGAACGTGTCACCACGCTTACACTTTGAGCCTATCAAACTCATAGTCTTTGAGAGGTCTTACTCTTACGAAGGGATATCTTATCTTAAGGTCGGCTTCACGCTTAGATGCCTTCAGCGTTTATCCGTTCCGCACTTAGCTGCCCAGCTGTGCCATTGGCATGACAACTGGTGCACCAGCGGTGCGTCCATCCCGGTCCTCTCGTACTAGGGACAGCTCCTTTCAAATATCCTACGCCCACGACAGATAGGGACCGAACTGTCTCACGACGTTCTGAACCCAGCTCGCGTACCGCTTTAATTGGCGAACAGCCAAACCCTTGGGACCGAATTCAGCCCCAGGATGCGATGAGCCGACATCGAGGTGCCAAACCTCCCCGTCGATGTGGACTCTTGGGGGAGATCAGCCTGTTATCCCCAGGGTAGCTTTTATCCGTTGAGCGACGGCATTTCCACTCACATACCGCCGGATCACTAACTCCAACTTTCGTTACTGCTCGACCCGTCAGTCTCGCAGTTAGGCTCGCTTTTGCGTTTGCACTCAAAAGCATGGTTTCCATCCATGCTGAGCGAACCTTTGAGCGCCTCCGTTACCTTTTAGGAGGCGACCGCCCCAGTCAAACTGCCCACCTAACAATGTCCCCTGACTCGATTCAGAGCCACAGGTTAGAATTCCAGCACCTCAAGAGTGGTATCCCAAGGTTGACTCCATAAAGGCTGACGCCCTTACTTCCCAGTCTCCCACCTATCCTGTACATGAAATACCGAAATTCAATATTAAGCTACAGTGAAGCTCCATGGGGTCTTTCCGTCTAGTCGCGGGTAACCGGCATCTTCACCGGTACTACAATTTCGCCGGGCGGGTTGTTGAGACAGTGCCCAAATCGTTACACCATTCGTGCGGGTCAGAACTTACCTGACA
>NZ_JAGT01000001.1:2320000-2557500 GCF_000526795.1 Ruminococcus flavefaciens AE3010 | reverse complement strand
CCTTGTGAGGTGAGATTCTATCGAATACGAGAACGTGTCGATCTTTTCAAGATCTATTTTCCATTTATAAAAGAAATACTTACAGTCGATAACATTTCCCTTGCCAAACTGCACAGTTGTGCCGATACTGCGGACAACATTGTAAATACCCAGTCCTACGAGCACGCCCACGCAGAAGCCCGCAACGCCAAAGAACTGCGCACCGATATAACCTGTACAGATCCATAAAATAACAGCAATAACAGCCGCTAAAGGCGGCATATATGTCACTTTCAGCTTTTTCATAATTATCCCCCGCTTTGACTTATAAAAAGCGAACAGCGGTTACTGTCCTTTATAATGAAATAATACCATTTTTTGGGCAGTTTGTCAATAAAAAAGCGGACAGTTTATACTGTCCGCCCTTATATATATTTTCGGCTTTTTTTGTGATATTTGTCAATAAGAAGCAGCCCTCTTATTATTGTGCGCCCTTAATGCTTGACTCTATAGGCTCAAAAAGCCACATCCAGCCCGAATATGCGCCGTCGTTGCCAACCTCGATGCTGTATGCATTTCCGTCGATGTTGACCTCTGTGCGGAAATGCTGATTTGTGTTGTTTGCACCCAGCCACATCTCAAGCATATACACATCATAGCCCATATACGCCAGAAGCTCCGCTACGGCTCCGTTATATTGCAGGCACTGTCCCTTTTTCTTCACCAGACAGGCTGATACCCACGAATCGGAGGCTATCTCCTTATAAAGGTCGCCGCTTGCGTAGGTAATGTTCTTGTTTACCCAGCGCCACAGGCACTCTATCTTATCATAATTGCTCATATCGGGAGTAAAATTCTCCTCCGCAAACTTGTCCAGTATCTTCTTGTCCTCGGCGGTAACGATGTAGGTAGCTGTCTGTTTCGGAGTGCTTCCCTTTATATTGTACAGCGGATAGTTATCGTGAGGTGTGAGCTTCGCTGTATTCACGATAAGCTCTGTCTTGTTGATGAGGGCTGTCTGATGAGTCGCCACATTGACCTCGATACCGTTTATATCTGCAATGGCAGATATCTCAAAGCCGTAATCCAGCTGTGGGTCAAAGCTGATATCCTCAGGTATTTTTACCTTAGCCTGCTTATATACAGTGGTTCCCTCGCCGTATAGATTCTTCTGCTCAACGTCCTTGGCGCTGCGGACTTCATAGGACGCAAGATCTTTTCTGACGGTCTTATCTGAGCCGCTGTTATAGCTCTGGCTGTACATTTTTATTCTGTAGCCCGCTATACTGCACTTGTCGCCTATCTTTTTAAGCACCGATCCATTGTTTTCGTAGCTCCGCCAGCTGACATTCACATAGTTGTCTGCCTTCATCTTAGCCGAACAGTCCGCACTTAACGTAATATCCTTAGTCGTGGACGATATCTTGACATAATTCTCGGGAGTGACCGTTCCGCCTGTAGCTGTGTAGGAATAGTAAGAAAGAACATATGAAGCGTCTGCGGCATTTATTACTCCGTCCTTGTTCATGTCGCTGTTGTGCGGCGCTTCAGGAGCCGAATCCTCAGCGGAGCTCACGGACATCTCGGCATAATAGCAGAGTATCTCCGAAGCATCAAGTGCGTTTACCTTGCCGTCAGCATTGGCGTCTCCCAGTCCAGTACCCGCAGAAGCCGCAGGCATACAGTTGATAAGGGCAGCTGTCATTGCAGCAGAAGCTGCCAGAGCAATGAGTTTTTTCATAGTTCTCCTCCATTCCTGCGCCGTGTCGGTATGACGCCCCGAATACTGCAGCGCTGTATTATTATAAAAAAAGCCGCGGTATCTCTATCACGGCTTTTTATGTATATTATGCCATAAGCTTTACCATTACAGCCTTCTGAGCGTGGAGACGGTTCTCGGCTTCCTCGAATATCTCGTTTGCGTGAGCCTCGAATACCTTCTCTGTGATCTCCTCCTCACGGTGTGCAGGGAGACAGTGGAGCACCATAGCACCGCCGTTTGCCTGAGCCATGAGCTCGTCGTTTATCTGGTAGCCTGCGAATGCCTTACGGCGCTTCTCGGCTTCGCCCTCCTGACCCATGGAAGCCCATACGTCAGTGATGAGCACGTCTGCGCCCTTTGCAGCCTGCATAGGTACGTTTGTCATCTCGAACTTGTCGCCGTAGCCCTTTGCGAAGTCAAGTATCTCCTTTGGAGGCTGATAGTCGTCGGGGCAAGCGATAGACACGCTCATGCCTACCTTTAAGCAGCCTACGATAAGTGAGTTAGCCATGTTGTTTCCGTCGCCGATGAAGCACATCTTCAGTCCGTCGAAGCTGCCCTTGAACTCACGGATAGTCATGAGGTCGGCAAGCACCTGACAGGGGTGGCAGAAGTCTGTAAGTCCGTTGATTATGGGGATAGAGCCGTACTCTGCAAGGTCTTCGACTTCCTTCTGCTCGAAGGTACGTATCATAATGCCGTCAAGGTAGCGTGAGAGAACTCTTGCTGTATCCTGTACAGGCTCTCCGCGTCCGATCTGGAGATCGTTTGAGGAGAGGAACAGCGGATAGCCGCCAAGCTGATACATGCCTGTCTCAAAGGATACACGGGTACGTGTGGAAGCCTTCTGGAATATCATTCCGAGAGTCTTGCCCTTGAGGTGCGGGTGTGGGATACCGTGCTTGAGCTCATACTTGAGCTGGTCTGCAAGGTTGAGTATCTCGATTATCTCTTCTGTGCTCAGGTCGAGCATTTTAAGTAAATGTTTCATATTTTCTATCCTTTCATGTCAAAAAATCATCTGTTCATTTCTGTGAACGCTTTATCTATAGCCACTGCAAACAGTGGGATATAATCGTCAAATGCCGTATTATCAACGTTGATATAGAACTGCATCTCTCCGTTGACTCCCACAAGGCTCTGGATATGTCCTACGGTGTTTCCGTCGAGGATAATATTGAATTCCTTTCTGTCCTTGCTGGATATCTCAAACTTCATAGTCTTATGTCTGACCTTGATCGTCGGGTCGAGGAACATGGAAGTGCACTCCATTGTCATAAATACGTTGTCATTGAGGATTATAGTAAATGTAGGTCTCTTTGCATCACCTGTCTGAACGAGAGTATAGAGGTTATAATTGCTTGCGTCCATAAGATTGTAACGTGCGCTGAAGCCTTTTTTCTTTATGGAATAAAGCAGCTTGTCGTTCTTATCAAGTACAGTATACTTAGGACCTTTTCCTATTACTTTAAGCTCCATGATCATTCCTCCAGTATCTCTATCAGAATTTTCAATCCGTCCTTTAGCTCGTCATATGATATGGTCAGCGGTGGAAGAAGTCTTACCTTTTCTTTTGCTGTGAGGATAAGAAGTCCGCTGTCAAGAGCCTTCTGCGCTACATCGTGAGCGTCCTTGCTCTTCAGCTTTATGCCTACCATGAGACCGAGCCCGCTTACAGCTTCTACCTCGCTGCACTTTTCAAGCTCTGTCCTGATAAGCTCGCTCTTTTTGCACACATCATCGAGGAAGCCCTCGCTCTCTATCCTGTCGAGCACTGCAAGACCGCCTGCACAGGCGATAGGATTGCCGCCGAAGGTAGAGCCGTGAGTACCTGCTGTGAGGACTCCGCTGCATTTTTCGTTGACGAGACAAGCTCCCATAGGGATACCGCCTGCGATGCCCTTTGCTAAAGTAGTGATATCAGCCTTTTTGCCGAAGTGGTCTCCTGCAAGGAATTTACCTGTACGTCCTACGCCTGTCTGTATCTCGTCGGCGATAACAAGTATATCCTTTGGAGCGCAAAGCTCATACACCGCGTCTACGAATTCCTTATCGAGCTTAATGACGCCGCCCTCGCCCTGAACGTATTCGAGCATTACCGCACATACTGTCTTGTCCTCAAGCTTTGCCTTGAGGTCGTCGATATCGTTTGCGGTAACATTCACGAAACCTTCTACGAACGGAAAGAAGTAGTTGTGGAACACATCCTGACCTGTAGCGGAAAGAGTTGCGATGGTCCTGCCGTGGAAGGAATTCACAAGGGTAATGATCGTATGCCTGCCCTTGCCGTATTTATCGAAGCTGTACTTCCTTGCCACCTTGATAGCGCACTCATTAGCCTCTGCGCCGCTGTTGCAGAAGAACACCGACTTGTAGCCTGCTATATTGCAGAGCCTGTCGGCGAAATCCGCCTGTACCTTTGTGTAGTAGTAATTGGAGCTGTGCTGGAGAGTCCTTACCTGAGCGCACACAGCGTCAGCCCACTTGTCATCGCAGTATCCGAGAGAATTGGTGCCGATACCGCTTCCGAAGTCGATGTATTCCATGCCGTTTTCGTCCTTACAGCGTCTGCCGCTGCCCTGCTCCATAACGAGTGGGTAGCGTCCGTAGGACTGCATAACGTGGGAATTAAATTTATCTATAGTATTCATAAAAGTCCTCCTTGGGGCAGACTACCTTGGACTTTATCAGACACACTATTATTATAGCGCCGAAAGGTAGTCACAATCAATCAAACTATACTTATTATAAGTAAATTTTTTGTATACAAGTAAATTATTTTACGGGTATTTGTAATTATTAAACGTATAGCAAACGACAAAATGTTTTGGCGTTTGCTATTTGCCGATCCGCACGGAGCAAACGTTAGTTTGCGTATGTGCGAGGCACTATAATTATACGAATTGTGTACCGATTCCTTCATTGGAAAGAATCTCAATGAGAATGGAGTGAGGCACTCTTCCGTCGATGATAACGGTCTTGTGGACGCCGCGTCTGACTGCCTCTACACAGCAGTCTATCTTAGGTATCATGCCGCCCGAGATGATGCCCTGCATTTTCAGGAAAGGCACCTCGCTGACGTTTACCTCGGGGATAAGTGTGGACGGGTCGTCCTTATCGCGGAGAAGTCCTGCGATATCAGTCATAAGGATAAGGTTCTCTGCGCCAAGCTCAGCAGCTATTCTTGCAGCAGCCGTATCGGCGTTGATATTGTAAGTATTGCCCTCCTCGTCGGTGGCAACTGTAGCTATAACGGGGATATTGCCGTTTGCTAAAGCGTCTGTGATAGGCTTTGTGTTCACCTTTGTTATCTCGCCTACCCAGCCCAGTTCCTGACCGTCGTCTGTCTTTTTCTTCTCAGCCATGAGCATTTCGCCGTCGATACCGCAGAGGCCTACTGCGCTGCCCTTGTGCTGTGCCAGAAGCTGTACCAGCTCCTTGTTGACCTTGCCCGAAAGCACCATTTTTACCACGTCAACAGTTGCGTCATCGGTGTAGCGCAGACCGTTCACGAAGCGGCTCTCGATATTAAGCTTTTTCAGCATATCGCTTATCTCGGGACCGCCGCCGTGTACCAGAACCACCTTTACGCCTACCAGCGAAAGGAGAACGATATCCGTCATTACAGCGTCCTTGAGCTCCTTGTTTGTCATGGCGTTTCCGCCGTACTTGATAACAAGTATCTTGTTATTGTACTTCTGGATATAGGGCAGGGCGTCTATGAGCACCTGCGACTTGTCGTTGTTTGAGATCTTTTCCATCTTTCTTTACTTCCTTTTAATCATTCATATTATCTGAACTGCGTGAATTATACGGAGTTCTTATTTTCTTATCATACATTGTCAGCGGGACGTCCGGTTTATGCGGAGCGCTCGGTCTTTGCGGAACATATTCCGGCTGACAGCTAAAGGGATCATCGCTTGGATTTCTGAGTATTTCTTCCTTAGCTTTTTCTATTATCATCTTTACCCTGAACGGGTCGTTTACAGAGGGAATATATACAATACTGTAAAGGGAGGAATCTATACCTGTTCCCTTTGCTCTTACGGTGATCTTTCCCGTATTGTTATCTTTCATCCGGACGCTCACATCAGTTATCTCTCTCAGACGTATCGACTGAAAATATTGATATCCGTAGGAAATTATCCTTTTGTTTGTTACGGCATAGTTCATGCTCTTCGGAGCGCCTTTTATCCCCCATATAATAAGCAATGCTACTCCTACTGCAAGGACAACAGGAAGAAGATAGGATATAATTATCAAAGGCAGGATCATAAAGGTACCAATGAGTCCCTGTTTTCCGAAAACAGCCAACAATACTCCGATAATAAACATAGAAACAAGAACATTGCGGACGATCGCGATCTTTTTGCCGACTTTCTGAGATTTCTCATTCTCAAAAGGACTTTCGTTATCTCCTTTGCCGCTTCCGATAACACACAGCAGCTGTTCATCACGCATAAGGTGAGGTCTGAACAGTTCTTCAAGGAATTCTGTATTGGAGTTGTTTTTTATTACTTTCTCCTTTTTATCCTTTTCCGTCATTATCCTGCCGTATTCATTTTCGTCAAAATAATCCTCGGCACTGATATATTCCCAGTCTTCTTCTTTCTCGTTTTTCTTTCCGAACATCTGCCTCACCTGCCCCGAGCTTCATCAGCTTTAAACTTTTCTATGGCATTATCAATTATTTCCTTAACACCAAACGGATCCTGAACATCATATATCGTACAAGTTCTGGAGCTTTGAGGTCTATCCATATATTTCACGCTGATATTTCCCATAGTTTCGCCAGTCACTTTAGCCTCTACACTCATAATGTTACGAAAATATATGCTATTGAACATATTGTATCTGTCTGACAAGATCCTTTCGCTGGTTATAACGTAGTTTGTATTGGGGGAGTAGTTCGTTACATGCCTGATGTACAATACTAATCCCGACATTATAAGTATCGGGAGCGACACCGCAGAAAAAAACATGGACAAAGCCTCAAGTATCCACGGAGGCGATTCAGCAACGAAGTCTAATAAAAAAGACAGAATGAAACCTATAAGAAATACCGCTACCGTTATTCTGAGAGCAGTCGTTTTTTTCTTGTTGTTAACGCCGCCTATAGTAAAGAGTATCTCTTCGCCGTCCTCAAGGTACGACTTGAACTTTTGTGAAAGATATTCGGGACTTGTTCTTTGTTTGTTACGATATTCTTCATCGGCTATCTGACCGTATTTTTCCTTCTGAAAGTAGTCATCCGATCCGATAAATTCCCATTCTTCTTCTTTTTTCTTCCCGAACATTTTGATCACCTGCCCTGAGCTTCAGCAGCCTTGCACTTTTCTATGATATCATCGATCAGATTTTTTGCCACAACAGGGTCGCTGACATGGAATATACCCATACGATCCATGCGTCCGTCGGCTTTTGAAGTCACGATAATTGATCCCTGTTTTTTACGGACTCTTGTTTCCACAACATTCGTCAAGCTGATCTCCTGCCATTCATTCTGCACCATAGCAAGTATCCTTTTGTTTGTTACAGCATAATTGGCTTTGATGGAAGAACTGCTCATAGCCACATAAAGAAATATAGTAAGGAAAGCAATTGTAGGTATACCGGTAATAAGAAACATTATAAAAAACGCTAACAGATTTCTCGGCCAGCCGTCTATGAGATACACAAAAGCAAAAACAGCTATACAGGAGGGCGCTGTTATCATAAGCGCTTTAAGCGCATTTCTTTTCAATTTATCCTCGTCTAAGTATCCGTCAGCTTCTCCGTTTCCAAACACACAGAGTATCTGCTCGTCTTTATAAAGATAAGGCTTGAAAATACCTGTCAGATATTCGGTAGTCGGACGTATTTTTCCGTTGTATTCCTCATAACAGTCTTCATTCTGAAAGTAGTTTTCGGTTCCGATATATTCCCATTCTTCTTTTTTCTTCCCGAACATCTGCCTCACCTGCCTTGATCTGTAGCTTTAACTGAATCTCTGTTTGTTGACCATTGCTCCGTGAACGGCGTCCTGCAATATGCGCTTCACTCTCTGAGGATCATTGATGTTTGATATGACCGACCTGTACCCGCCGTTCTGCGCCTGCTGTCCCACACGGACGGGACGCCTGGTGTTATATGTCACATAGCCCGTATTATTAGAGCCTGTAACAGCATTTATATTGGATATCTCAACAAGAGGAGCGAACACAGGTCTGTTGTTCCTGACGTTGATGACTCTCATATCGGTTATGGCGTATATGCCCTGATTGAAGCCGCCTGCTGCGGAAACAAGAGTTATTATCAGCATGATAAAGCCAATGAAGGACAGTGCGCAAAGGGCATTTGTGATACAGCCCAGAACTATCAGCGCGATCGATATGAGTATGAGTATAGTGCGTGCCTTTCTGTCCTTTTTTCTCTGCTGTACGGGCTTGGGCGACTTCTTATCGTAGCCCCCCACCCAGAGCAGGTGCTCATTGGAAACAAGAAAGGGCTGAAAGCGGCTTTCAAGGCTGGCATAGCTGTCGTAGGAATGCTGTTCGATGTCCGCATCATTGTAGGTCTGTTCGTGGCTGTGATGACATTCCTCGACCGTATTTATGTTGCTGTAGGACTGCTCATGACTGTGGCCGCACTCCTGACGGTATTCCTTTGAGGGAGCTATATAGTCGTCGTCATACTTGGCGGCGTACTTTTCATTATATTCATCGTAGTCCTCTTCTTTTCTTCTTCCGAACATTTCCTCACCTGCCTTGAAAAACTAAGTAGCCTGTTTCAGATATTATGAACGATAGTCTCCGTTTATCTTTACGTAATCGTAGGTAAGGTCGCAGCCCCATGCAATGGCTCTGCCCTTGCCGTCGCCGAGAGATACCAGTATCTTTATCTCCTCTTCTTTAAGGATACGTGCTGCAAGCTCCTCTGAGAACTCTATAACGCAGCCCTTCTTGCCCAGCGGGATAACTCCGCTGTCGGAAGCCATTTCTATATCCACCTTTGAAACATCGAAGTCAGCGTCTGAGTAACCGAGAGCACAGAATATTCTGCCTGCGTTGGCGTCCTCGCCGAATATCATAGCCTTGATAAGGCTTGAACCGATAATGGACTTTGCCACCTTTTCTGCTATGGCGTCTGACTCAGCGCCTCTTACTGCGCACTCGATGAGCTTTGTAGCGCCCTCGCCGTCACGAGCCATCATACGTGCAAGGTTCATCATGATAGCATAGAGAGCATGTCTGAACTTCTCAAAATCGCCGTCATCGTTGGTGACAGGCTTATTGCCTGCGTCGCCCGAAGCCATTATGCAAACCATATCGTTTGTGGAGGTGTCTCCGTCAACGCTTGCTCTGTTGAGAGTTACCTTTACGATGTCGCTGAGGGCAC
This sequence comes from Ruminococcus flavefaciens AE3010, assembly GCF_000526795.1. Taxonomy (NCBI): domain Bacteria; kingdom Bacillati; phylum Bacillota; class Clostridia; order Eubacteriales; family Oscillospiraceae; genus Ruminococcus; species Ruminococcus flavefaciens. The sequence goes on along the minus strand of NZ_JAGT01000001.1, from coordinate 2,548,382 downwards.
GCTGTATCATCTCTGAGGAGATAGCGGCGTCTGTAGTAAGGAATGTAAGTGTTGTAGCCATATTGGGGTGTATCATGCCGCTGCCCTTGAGCATGCCGCCCATGGTGCAGGTCTTTCCGCCCAGCTCAAACTGTACGGCTATTTCCTTTTCGGCTGTATCAGTAGTCATTATAGCTTCAAGAGCTCTCTTGTTGCCGTCGTAGGTAAGGCCCTTTGTAAGGTCGTCCATAGCGTTTGCGATAGGCTCTATAGGGAGCACCTGTCCGATAACGCCTGTGGAGGCTACGATAACGTCGTTCTCGTCGATACCCAGTGACTTTGCAGCCAGCTGACACATCTTCACAGCCTTCTCAACGCCGTCGGGGTTGCAGGTATTGGCGTTTACCGAGTTAACGATAACAGCTCTTGCCTTGCCGTTGCGGATATGCTCCTTGGTAACGAGTATGGGAGCACCCTTTACCTTATTTGTGGTATATACTGCGGCAGCCTCGCACATCTTATCGGCAACGATAAGTGCAAGGTCGTTTTTCTTCTTAGCTGCGGGAATAGCATTGTTTGCGGCAGCATTAGCCTCTGCCATATCTCCCAGCGGCTTGTGGGCAAGTCCGCACTGAACGCCGTTTGCCTTAAAGCCCTTGGCAGCACATACGCCGCCCTCTACAAAAGATATTCCTTTGACTTCAACAAGTTTCATTTGTTTCCTCCTTGATCTTACGGGCGAATTTTGAAATTATGTCCATATATTCATTCTTTTCCTCCTCCGAGCCCCAGTGGTGGGACTTTGCCATAAGACCTGCGTTCTCCAGCATGGGTCCCATCTGGTGATAGAAGAGTTTAAGATATTTTTCCTTTCCTGCATAGAGGTTGAACATCAGCTGCCCCTCGAACATCTCTCCGATGAACGGATCGTCGTTGAGCATTTCAATGGCTCTCTTGATAGCCACACGTGAGCATATCTTCTGACGAAGCATACGGCTCACATCAGAAACTGTAAGCTGATCCTTGGTCTTTGCCATGATAGTGTTGAACCACTCATCAACGGTGTAATCTATGCCGTCGTCCTCGATAAGGTCGTACTCATAGATCTCTTTTAAAGTTTTGCTCATTTTACTTCCCCCCGATATAATTGAAATAAAGTCATAAGGCTCAGACAAGTCCTGTTGTCTCGTCTATGCCCATCATTATATTAAGGCACTGTACTGCTGCTCCGCTTGCGCCCTTGCCAAGGTTGTCAAGGCGTGAGCAGAGGAGTATCTGTTCATCGTTTCCGAATACGAAAACCTGCATTTTGTTCTGACCGCTGAGAGTGTTTGAAGCAAGGAAGAACGCTTTCTGCTCGTCTGCGGACATGAGAGGCATTACCTCTATCATATTTGCGCCTGCATAGTGCTTTGAGTACATCTCATGCACCTGCTGTGCGGTAACTTTCTTGTCAAGAGTTCTTGTCTGTATGGGCACACTTACCACCATGCCGCTGAAGTAATCGCAGACCATTGGGTTGAACATGGGAGTGTAGGTAAGTCCCGATACCGCTTTCATCTCAGGCAGGTGCTTGTGCTGCTGAGAGAGTGCGTACTGACGGGGACTGTTGAACTCAAAGGGCTTGTCCTCGCCCTCGTATACTGCAATAGCCTTTTTGCCTGCTCCGCTGTAGCCCGATGTAGCATAGGCAAATACGGGATAGTCCGCAGGGATAATGCCGTTGTTCACAAGGGGATAAACTATTGAAGCAAAGCCGCTTGCATAGCAGCCGGGAACGGCTACTCTGTTTGAGGTCTCTATCTTTTTCCTGTGCTCGGACGAGAGCTCGGGAAAACCGTAAGCCCAGTCGGGATTTGTGCGGTGAGCTGTGGAAGCGTCGATGATACGGACGTGGTCGTTGTCCTTGTCGATAAAGGAGACAGCTTCGATGGAAGCGGCGTCGGGCAGACAGAGGAACACATAGTCTGCACTGTTTATAAGACGAGCACGTTCAGCAGGGTCTTTTCTCAGCTCCTCGCTGATCTTCATTATCTCAAGGTCTTTTCTGTCCTTGAAGCGCTCCTGTATTTTAAGGCCTGTTGTGCCTTCCTGACCGTCTATGTATATTTTTACTGACATTGTAAATTCCTCCGTTTTTCGTGTCTTTCATAGGGGACGCCTTCACTTGCAAGGCGTCCCCTCTCCCGAAAACAATTCACTGGATTGTTTTCGGGATTCACCCCTTGCGAAGCGCCTGTCGTATTCGGGGCTCTGCCCCGAACCCCGCAAGGGCTGTCCCCCTAATCGGGTCCGTCCCCTCTGTCGCATTGCGACATCTCCCCACCCTGTGGGGAGTAACCCTTGACCTGACCAAAGGGGTAGTGACCCCTTTGGAATCCCATTCATATGTTCAGCCAACTCAACAAGCTAATGGCTAATAGCTAACGGCTAATGGCTATTTTCTGCGCTTGTTGACCTTGCGCTCGTATTTGGCTCGCTTGGGGTCTTCAAGATCGGAACCGTCCTCTATCAATGAGTGCCATACGCTTATGCCGAGCGTGATGACAACTATGATCGCAAACCAGAATATATGCGCACTTGGGATAACAGCAAGCCATAATCCCATTATGAGCTCGCCTATCGCCCATATAACTCCCATAAGAATGGTAAGTCCTATGGTGAATACTACGTCTTTTTTCTTCATATCAGAGTCCCAGTGCCTTTTCAGCAAGAGCTATCTGCTCCCTGACAGCGTCAGGGGACGGACCGCCCTCGGACTTTCTCTCGCGGACGCAGGTGTCAAGGCTTATAGCCTCGTAAACGTCCTCGGTAAAGAGGTCTGTCATTGCCTTATAATCGGCAATCGGCAGAGTCTCCAGTGTAAGTCCTTTCTCTATGCACTGAGCAACCAGAGTACCTGTTATCTTGTATGCGTCACGGAAAGGCATGCCCTTTTTAACGAGGTAGTCTGCGCAGTCCGTAGCGTTTATGAATCCTCTTGCTGCGGCGTTTCTCATGTTGTCCTTGAGAACGCGCATAGTTGCAAGCATGGGAGTGAATGTCTTTACGCAAAGCTTTACGTTGTCAACTGCGTCGAAGATAGCCTCCTTGTCCTCCTGCATATCCTTGTTATATGCAAGGGGCAGTCCCTTCATCATTGTGAGGAGAGTCATGAGGTCGCCGTTTACTCTGCCTGTCTTGCCGCGGATAAGCTCCGTAACGTCGGGGTTCTTCTTCTGAGGCATGATAGACGAGCCTGTAGCAAATGCGTCGTCAAGCTCCACGAACTTGAACTCCCACGAGCACCAGAGGATTATTTCCTCGGAAAATCTTGAAAGGTGAGTCATAAGCAGTGACAGTGCGCAGTTGAGCTCCACGCAGTAGTCTCTGTCGGAAACGCCGTCAAGGCTGTTTGGCATGGGAGCCGTAAAGCCCAGAAGCTCCGAGGTCTGCTTTCTGTTTGTTTTATATGTAGTACCTGCAAGAGCGCCGCTGCCGAGAGGGCAGTAGTTCATTCTCTTTGCGGTATCCTGTAATCTTTCCATATCGCGGAGAAGCATCCACACATACGCCATAAGGTGATGTGCAAGGGTTATGGGCTGTGCTCTCTGGAGATGAGTATATCCCGGCATTATAGTCTCGGTATGCTCCTTAGCCATTTTCACCAGAGTAACAGCAAGCTCCTTTACCATGGCATATATCTCGGCTATCTCGTCGCGGAGATAAAGTCTCAGGTCAACTGCCACCTGATCGTTTCTTGAACGTGAGGTGTGGAGTCTCTTTCCCACGTCGCCGAGACGCTTTGTAAGCTCAGCCTCAACGAACATGTGAATATCCTCGGCGTTGGGGTCCAGCTCCAGCTTGCCGCTGTCGATATCAGCGAGTATGCCTTTCAGTCCCTCTATTATCTCGAGGCTGTCCTCCTTGGTGATAATGCCGCAGTCTCCCAGCATAGTAGCGTGGGCGATACTGCCCTGTATATCGTGGCGGTACATACGTCCGTCAAAGGCAATTGAAGAATTGAAAGCGTTGACGCCTGCGTCAACCTGCTTTGAAAATCTTCCTGCCCACATCATATCTGCCATATTCATTCTCCTTAACGTTTGTTGAAACGATTGTGGTGGCGAACAGCGTTCGCCCGCAATTTATACGTTCACTGACGGGCGCCCAAAGGGCGCCCCTACAGATCAATAATGCTTCTTATGCCTCAAAGCCTGATACTCGGCAAACACTTCAAGACATTCCTCGCGGTGGAGCTCCTCGGAGATATCCTCGGGAGCTTCGTAAAACGCCTTGTCGCGGAAGCCTATACTGTCGGTATCGTTTATATTGCAGCCGTAATAGACCTTTTTGATATTAGCCCACATTATAGCTCCTGCACACATGGGGCAGGGCTCTGCAGTGGTATACAGCTCGCAGCCTTTGAGGTCATAGGTGCCCAGCTTTTCGCAGGCGTCCCGTATTGCCATTATCTCGCCGTGGCAGGTGGGGTCGTGGCGTTTTACGACCTCGTTGTGCCCCTGTCCGACTATCTCGCCGTCCCTGACGATAACGCAGCCGAACGGACCGCCGTGACCTGCGTTGATGCCTGTCCGAGCCTCGTCAATGGCTATCTTCATGAATTTATCCATATTATTTTACGTACTTGTTGCGGTAAACAAGGTCGGGTCTTGTAGTGAAGCCTATGTGCTCCCAGAAGCCGTTCCCCAGATCGTTGTCCTCAAAGACGACCAGAGCCGTTTTCTGTATGCCCTCTTTTTCGAGAGCCTCCATGGCGTGTTTCACCATATCCTCGCCTATGCCCTTTTTTCTGTACTCGGGAGCAACTACAACATGATGAAAGAAACCGCGCCTGCCGTCATGACCTGCCAGTATCGTACCGATTATCCTGTCGCCGTCCACAGCCACAAAGCTTGTGGCGGGATTGCGCTTCAGGTATCTTGTGAAGCCTTCCTCGCAGTCGTCAACTGGGTTTGTGCCTTCGTGGTCTTTCCAGACCTGCTCAACGCCTTTCCAATCGTTGATGGTCATGAGCCTTATCTTTACCATAGTAATTCTCCTTTCCAAAATTTTTTCAGTTGAGAGTTGAGAATTGAGAGTTGAGAGTTAATGTGTTCGCTGCGCTCACATATTCAGATATTCTGCCGAAGACAGCTCCTTAACTTTCAACTCTAAACTCTCAACTGCCAACTTTTAAGAAAATCGTAACAGGCAGGAGAAGGCTCCCCTGCCTGAAACGTTTACTTATTCCGATGTCAGCAATATTACTTGTTGCCGCGCTTCTTGTCAAGCTGTGCTCTGACCTTTATCGGGAGACCGAAGAGGTTGATGAAGCCTGCTGCGTCAGCCTGATTGTAAACCTCGTCCTCATCGAATGTAGCAACTTCCTCATCATAGAGTGTGTATGGTGAAGTTACGCCTGCGTTGATGATGTTGCCCTTGTAGAGCTTGAGCTTTACATCGCCTGTAACTCTCTCCTGAGTCTTGCTTACGAATGCGCTGAGAGCCTCGCGGAGAGGTGTGTACCACTGACCGTTGTATACGATATCAGCGAACTTGATGCCGAGGTACTGCTTGATACGTGCAGTCTCCTTGTCAAGAGTGATAGTCTCGAGAACTTCGTGAGCGTGGTAAAGGATAGCACCGCCGGGAGTCTCATAAACGCCTCTTGACTTCATACCAACGAGACGGTTCTCAACGAGGTCTGCAAGACCGATACCGTTCTCGCCGCCAAGCTTGTTGAGAGCAGATACCATCTCAACGCCGTTGAGGGTCTTGCCGTCCAGCTGTGTAGGAACGCCCTTCTCGAAGTGAAGTGTGATATATGTAGGCTTGTCAGGAGCGTCGATAGGTGATACGCCCATTTCAAGGAAGCCCTTCTTCTCGTACTGCGGCTCGTTTGCAGGATCCTCAAGATCGAGACCCTCGTGTGAAAGGTGCCAGATGTTCTTATCCTTTGAGTAGTTTGTCTCTCTGTTGATCTTCAGAGGAATGTTGTGAGCCTCTGCGTAGTCGATCTCCTCGTCACGGCTCTTGATGTCCCATTCTCTCCATGGAGCAATGATAGCCATTTCAGGAGCGAAAGCCTTTATAGCAAGCTCGAATCTTACCTGATCGTTGCCCTTTCCTGTGCAGCCATGGCAGATAGCGTCAGCGCCCTCGGCAACAGCGATCTCAGCGATACGCTTTGCGATGATAGGACGAGCAAAGGAAGTACCGAGCATGTATCTGTTCTCATAGATAGCTCCTGCCTGAACTGTAGGATAAACGTAGTCCTGAATGAACTCCTCCTTGAGATCGGCGATGATGAGCTTTGAAGCGCCTGTCTTGATAGCCTTTTCCTCAAGTCCGTCAAGCTCTGTGCCCTGTCCTACGTCGCCTGATACAGCGATAACCTCGCAGTTATTGTAGTTTTCCTTGAGCCACGGAATGATGATAGAAGTATCAAGTCCGCCAGAGTATGCAAGAACGACCTTTTTGATATCCTTTTTGTTAGCCATTGTAATTACCTCCTGAATATAAACGCTGCTTAAAAGCCGCGCGGATTGCGATATAAGTATATTATACTACTTAACAAAATATTGTCAAGGGTATTTGCATAAATATTCATTATTTTTGAAAATATTCACATTTATACGAATATTATGCATTTCACAGTGCAAATGCCTTTATTCCGCAATCAGCCCTGCCAATTAGTCCCAAAGTTAAAAAGCCTTGTTAAATGCAGCGGCGTTTTGTATGAATTTCCGATTTTTATGCAAAACCTGTAAATTTGCTTGATATTTTTTTATCCGACGTTTATAATGTAATATATATAGCTCTGCAAAGTGCTAAAGAGAGATGATACGAACATTGGCTTAATAAACTGGGAGGTTTACATTATGGCTGAAAAAAACGGAACAAAGATAACTATACTCGGCGCAGGCAATGTCGGCGCTTCTGTTGCATTCAACCTTGCTGTTGCAGGTACATGCTCAGATATAGTTCTTGTTGATATAAACAAGGCTAAGGCAAAGGGCGAGGCTATGGATATCCGTCAGGGCGTTTCCTTCGGCGAGAACGTTGAGATATTCGACGGCGGCTATGAGGACGCAAAGGACTCCGATATAGTAGTAGTTACCCTCGGTATTGCAAGAAAGCCCGGTCAGACACGTCTTGACCTTGCACAGACAAACGTAAATATCATCAAGGAAGTTATGCCTCAGGTGGCTAAGTACGCTCCCGACGCTATATATGTAGTTGTCAGCAACCCTGTTGATATCCTTACATACACTATCCTCAAGTGTACAGACCTCAAGCCCAATCAGGTCATCGGTTCGGGCACAGCTCTTGATACTTCAAGACTCCGTTCGATCATTGCCGACCACGTAGGTCTCAGCCCTAACAGCATTCACGCTTATGTATTCGGCGAGCACGGCGATTCCTCATTTATCCCGTGGTCTATTATGAACATCGCAGGCGTTCCTGTTGACGAGTACTGCGCAGATCAGGATCACGCAGACCTTGACGAGGACGAGATAATCGACGAAGTCCGCAGAGCAGGCGCTGAGGTCATCAAGAGAAAGGGCGCTACATTCTACGCTATCGCAATGAGCGTAAACAAGATCTGTGACACTGTTCTCCGTGACGCCAAGAACATTCTCACAGTATCAACAATGATAAACGACAGATACGGCATCAACGACGTTTGCCTCAGTCTCCCATGCGTTATCGGAAGCAACGGTATCGAAAGAGAAGTTTCGCCGAAGCTCACCGACAAGGAGATAGAAAAGCTTCAGGCAAGTGCAAAGGCACTGAGAAACGTTATAGATCAGATCCAGTTCTGAGAAGCCGCACCCATGCATTTTCGCGGAGAACTCACTGTTCTCCGCTTTTTTGAAATAATAACTGAAAGGAAATATATACCATGAATTATGCAGAAGAATCACTGAAAAAGCACTACGAGTGGCAGGGCAAGATCGAAGTTATCTGCCGTGCTCCCCTTGAGACAAGAGACGACCTCTCACTGGCTTATACTCCGGGCGTTGCACAGCCTTGTCTTGAAATACAGAAGGACGTTGACAAGAGCTATGAGCTCACACGCCGTTCAAACCTGGTCGCAGTAGTTACAGACGGTACAGCTGTTCTCGGTCTGGGCGACATCGGTCCCGAGGCAGGCATGCCTGTTATGGAGGGCAAGTGCGCACTCTTCAAGGCATTCGGCGACGTTGACGCAGTCCCCCTGTGTGTACGCTCAAAGGATGTTGACGATATCGTTAATACAGTTCGTCTCCTTGCAGGCTCATTCGGCGGCGTAAACTTGGAGGACATTTCCGCTCCCCGCTGCTTCGAGATTGAAAAGAAGCTGAAGGAGTGCTGCGATATCCCGATCTTCCACGACGACCAGCACGGTACAGCTGTTGTTACTCTCGCAGCTATGCTCAACGCTCTCAAGGTAGTCGGCAAGAAGCTTGACGAGATAAGAGTAGTTACCAGCGGTGCAGGCGCAGCAGGTATCGCTATCATAAAGCTCCTCATCTCCATGGGACTTAAAGACGTTGTGCTCTGCGACAGAAACGGCGCTATCTACAAGGGCCGTCCCGAGGGCATGAACCCTGTGAAGGACGAAATGGCTGAGATAACAAACCAGCAGATGAGAAAGGGCAGCCTCGAAGAAGTCATCAAGGGCGCAGACGTATTCATCGGCGTATCAGCTCCGAACTGCGTAACTCCCGAAATGATAAAGTCAATGGCAGACAAGCCTATACTCTTCCCAATGGCTAATCCTACTCCCGAGATCATGCCTGACCTCGCAAAGGAAGCAGGCGCAGCTGTTGTTGGTACAGGCAGAAGCGATTTCCCCAACCAGATCAACAACGTTCTTGCATTCCCCGGTATCTTCCGCGGAGCTCTCGATGTTCGCGCAAGTGATATAAACGACGCTATGAAGATTGCTGCTGCAAAGGCTATAGCTTCATTCGTTACAGACGACAAGCTCAGCGCTGATTACATTATCCCAAGCGCACTGGACAAGTCAGTAGCTCAGGCAGTTGCAAAGGCTGTTGCTCAGGCTGCAAAGGACACAGGCGTAGCACGCATCTGATGAGTTGAGAATTGAGAGTTGAGAGTTAAAAATGCAGGGGCTGATTTAATTCGGAATTATTATACGCTTGCAGAAGCACGAAAAATATGATATACTAAAGCCGTGGAGCGTTTTGCTCTGCGGCTTTTTTAGTTGAGAATGTAGGGACGCGCATTGCGCGTCCGGCAGTTTAACCATCAGTTGCAACACGGGCGCCCAAAGGGCGCCCCTACAAGCTAACAGCTAATGGTTAACGGCTAAAGGCTCGGGCGGATAATATCCGCCCCTACAGGCTAATGGCTCGGGACGTCGAGGACTTCCAACAGAAACCGCGACCCTCTGTCACTACGTGACATCTCCCTGTACTACAGGGAGTCACCGTCCCCTACTAAGCACTAATCACTAACCACTCGGAACGCCACCCTCGGCGTCCCATACAAAGGAATGATAAATATGAGTTTAAACGATACACCCTCCTCGGAGAGAGTCCACATAGGCTTCTTCGGACGGAGAAACGCAGGCAAATCCAGCGTGGTAAACGCTGTTACGGGTCAGGAGCTGTCCGTGGTATCCGATGTAAAGGGCACTACTACAGACCCCGTCACAAAGGCTATGGAGCTTCTCCCTTTGGGTCCTGTGGTGATAATAGACACACCGGGCTTTGACGACGAGGGTACTCTCGGAGAGCTGAGAGTCCGCAAGACAAAGCAGATACTCAACCGCACGGACCTTGCTGTGCTCATAGTTGACGGCACTGTGGGACTTACCGACACCGAGCGTCAGCTCATTGACATTTTCGGTGAAAAGGATATACCATATCTCACTGTTTACAACAAGTCCGACATCGCCGAAAAGCGTGTCTGTCAGGACAATGAGATAGAAGTGAGCGCACTCAGCGGTACCAATATATATGAGCTGAAAGAGCGCATTGCGGCTCTTGCCAAGCTCCCCTCAGAGGAAAAGCGCATAATCGGCGACATGCTCAGCCCGGGAGATATGGTGGTGCTTGTAACTCCCATAGACGCGGCAGCACCCAAGGGACGAATGATACTGCCCCAGGTGCAGACCCTCCGCGATATCCTCGACGCTGACGCAATGGCAGTATTCACCAAGGAGTTCCAGCTTGCGGAAACTCTTGAAAAGCTTGCTGCTCCCCCGAAAATGGTCATCACCGACAGTCAGGCATTCGCAATGGTCAGCAAAATAGTCCCCGAGGACGTGCCCCTTACCTCGTTCTCCATACTCATGGCGCGGTACAAGGGCTTCCTTGAGACCTCCGTAAAGGGCGCAGCTGCCATAAAAAACCTTAAAGACGGGAACACCGTCCTCATATCCGAGGGCTGCACTCACCACCGCCAGTGCGGCGACATCGGCAGCGTGAAGCTGCCTGCCCTGCTGAAAAAGACTACGGGCAAGGAGCTGGATATCGAGCTCAGCTCGGGACGTGAGTTCCCCGAGGACTTGTCCAAATACAGCCTTGTGGTACACTGCGGCGGCTGTATGCTCAACGAGCGCGAAATGGTCTACCGCCGCAAGTCCGCCGAGGATCAGAACGTACCATTTACCAACTACGGCATAGCTCTCGCTCATATGAACGGCATACTCAGACGCAGTCTCGGCATCTTCCCCCACCTTGCAGGTAAAATAGAATGAAAGCGCGGCTGCCCTATATCGCAGGCTTTCTCCTGCTTCTGGGAGTTGAGATATGCATAGGCATGTTCTATTTCAGCAAATTCATACGCGCCTACATGGGCGACGTGATAGTGGTATGGGTGATATACTGCCTGTTCCGCTCATTCGTACCGAGGAAATTCAATTCCTGTGCCGTTGCTGTCGGCATACTTGTATTCTCCTTTGCTGTGGAGTTCCTGCAAAAAATTCATATCGCAGATGTACTCGGCGTGAAGAACGAGCTGCTCCGAATAATCATCGGCACAAGCTATGCTCCCGAGGACTTATGGTGCTACGCAGCGGGAACTGCCGTGACGCTTCTGCAAATATTCCTGTACCAACAAATAAAAAAGAGGAAAACAAATGACTGAAAAAAACAACGCTCCAAAAAAGCTCCATCTTGGCGCCATTGACGGAATGAAAGGCATAGGCGCCTGTATAATCGCATTTTTCTGGCACTATCAGCACTTCAAGCCACAGGACGGCTCTCCTTTCTTTTCAGCCTTCCCCATGTCATACAAATACGGCTCCTTCATGGTGGAGCTGTTCTTCATGCTGTCGGGCTTCGGAATGATGCTTGGGTATTCCGAAAGAGTGCTTGAACACCGCATTAGCTTCCGCGATTTCATAGTAAAGCGGCTCAGGAAGATATATTCCGCCCTTTATTTTCTTTACTCTTGTCACCATAATAACGGAGCTGGCTTACTATCACAAGTGCGGCACCACCTTTGTATACGGCAATTTCGACATTCAGCACCTGATATACAATCTCCTGCTCATGCAGGACGGCTTCTTCGGCAAGGACTGGTCCTTTGACGCCCCCTCATGGTGCATAAGCATATGCATGCTGTGCTACCTGCTGTTCTACTTCATACTCTACCGCGTGAAAAATCAGCGCCACGCATGCTATGCATTTTTCGCCGCAGTTCTTGCAGGGACTACCATAACTCTCTCGGGTGTGAACTACCCTGTATGGAACGAGCTTGTGGGACGAGGCATAGCCTGCTTCTTCACAGGAGCCATACTCTTCACGGTCTACAGCAACAGGGAGCGTTTCAGGTCACAGAGGCTTGGCTATGTATGTCTCGCAGCAGTTATCCTCAGCTACTGTGTGCTCCGTTTCAGACCCGAATTCATGGGAGACTTCCGCATGGCATTCATGCTCGGCATAGCTCCCGCCCTCATACTGGCTGTGCTGTTCATACCATGGCTGCGGACTGTACTTGGTATACGTCCCCTTGCATATCTGGGAAGCCTTTCCATAGTGATATACCTTGTACATTTCCCCGTGCAGTGCGCAATAAAGACTATTGACGAATATGCAGGGCTTGGACTGAACTACTCCACCAAGGCGGTATGGCTCTGCTATGCTGCGGCAGTTCTTATTGCAGCGGCAGTCTACAGGCATCTGCTGGCAGACCCTACCGAAAAGGCATTATTCGGATTTTTCAGAAAAAAGGACAGCTCTCCCGAAAAAGCTTCATAAGCATAAGTTTCTCCAACGGCATATAATGAATAAAAGCTGTATAAACTCAGCCCTCGGGGCAATAATAAAGACAGTTCCAATATTCATATATACAGGGAGAAATATCATGTCAGTCAAACGAGGAGAAATATACTACGCAGACCTCAGCCCCGTTGTGGGCTCTGAGCAGGGCGGAGTCCGACCTGTACTTATAGTCCAGAACGACGTGGGGAACAAGCACAGTCCCACGGTCATCGCCGCGGCTATCACCAGTCAGCGCGACAAGAACCACCTGCCCACACATATCGAGGTGGAGGCGGACAAATGCGGACTTGCCAAGGACAGTATCGTGCTTCTTGAGCAGATACGCACTATCGACAAGCGCCGCCTTAAAGACAAAATGGGGGAGCTCGACCTTAACTCAATGGATAAGGTGGACACGGCTCTGTCCATTAGCTTCGGCTTGGAAATTTAGCAGGCACGCCTTCGGCGTTCCTGCCAGTTGAGAGTTGAGAGTGTAGGGGCGCCGTTTCGGCGCCCGCAAGTTTCTATGCAATTAAGACGGGCGGCGGAACGCCGCCCCTACATTACGTTCATTATGTTTGTTTCGGTATTTGCGGAACGGCGGGGGCGCCGTTCCCTACAAATCTACTCACTACTTTCTACTCACTACTCACTTGTTAACGGCTTGTCATAACCGTCCCATAACGGACATATCCTTTAAGGACAACATCTGTGAAAGGGTGAAAATATGGGACTTACAGAAAACGAAGCCGCTGAAAAGCTCAAAACCGAGGGTGAAAACGTCCTCGCCGAAAGCAGGAAAACAGGTCCGATGAGGATATTCCTCGGACAATTCAGGGACGTCATGGTGATGATACTCCTGGGTGCTACGGTCATATCCATACTTCTCGGGGAGATATCCGACGCGGTGACCATCATACTCATCGTGCTCCTCAACGCCATACTGGGCTTTATACAGGAGTACCGCACCGAGCATACTCTGGAGGCGCTCCGCTCCATGACCTCGCCAACGGCTAAGTGCTGGCGAAATGACAAGCTCCGCGAAATAGAGGCTTCCAAGCTTGTCACAGGCGACATCATCGAGCTCGAAGCAGGCGACCGCATACCTGCGGACTGCGCCGTGATAAAGGCTGCGGGGTTCTTCTCCGACGAGTCCGTACTCACGGGCGAATCCGCAGCCGTTGGCAAGACCGCAGGCTCTCCCGACGATACCGACAACTCCCTGAACAAGGCAAATATAGTCTACTGCGGAGCTTCCGCAACTAAGGGCATGTGCCGCGCAAGGGTCATAGCCACAGGCAAAAACACCCAAATGGGCAAGATATCGGAAATGCTCACGGACATCGACAGGGAGCAGACTCCCCTGCAAAAGCGCCTCGGGGAGCTTGGCAAGGTGGTCGCTATAATATGCCTTATTGTCTGCGCAGCCGTTTTCAGTGCGGGCGTTCTCCGCGGCGAGAATGTGTTCGATATGCTCATGACGGGCATAACCATAGCTATTGCCGCTATCCCAGAGGGACTGCCTGCAACTGTTACCATAGCCCTTGCACTGGCGGTCAGCCGTATGCTGAAACAGAAAGCCCTTGTGAACAAGCTCCACAGCGTTGAAACACTGGGCTGTACCTCCGTGATATGCTCCGACAAAACGGGCACTATCACCGAGAACAAAATGACCGTCACGGAGCTTTCCACAGCAGGGGCGGACTACCATTTCAGCGGCATGGGCTACCGTGTCAGCGGAGCCGTTACCAAAGGTGATGATATCGCCGTAAATCCCGCGGCAGAAAAGGCTCTCACTGAGGCTCTGCGGTGCGGAGTTCTCTGCTCTACGGCGGAGATAAGCACTCAGGAAACTCCAAAAAGCCGCAACAGGGGCGCCCTTGCAGGCAGAGGCGAATGGCAGGTCACAGGAGACCCCACCGAAGCGGCTCTGCTCATTGCTGCGGCTAAGGCAGGCATCACAAAGGAGTCACTTTCGGGGAGCTGCCGCACTTTGGGCGAGTACCCATTTGACAGCGAGACCCGTTTCATGGCGGTGCACTGCTCCTGCGGCAGTGAAAAGCGTATGTACTTCAAGGGCGCCGAGGAAGTGCTGCTCCCCCGCTGCTCTCAGTATATCAGCGGAAACGGCACTCCCGTACCCATGAGTGCTGCTGTCAGACGGGAGCTTGCGAAAAAGGCTGCGGAAATGTCCGACAGAGCGCTGAGAGTTCTTGCCCTTGCCATGTGCAGCTCCGAAACTCTCGAACCTGACCGTGGGAACCTTGTATTTCTGGGCTTTGCAGGCATGACCGACCCGCCCCGTGAGGAAGCAAAGACCGCTATCCGCAAGTGCGGGGCGGCTTCCGTGAAAACTGTCATGATAACGGGCGACCATAAAAATACCGCCGTGGCAGTTGCAAAAAAGGCAGGTCTGCTCAAAGGCGGTCTGGCTATGACGGGTGAGGAGCTGAACGCTCTCTCCGACGAGGAACTGGACAAAATAATCGGCAAATACACGGTCTTTTCCCGCGTTGAGCCCGTACATAAGCTGCGTATCGTGCGGAGCTTCAAGCGCCGCGGCGAGATAGTCACCATGACAGGGGACGGCGTGAATGATGCTCCTGCGGTCAAGGAAGCCGATGTGGGCGTAGCTATGGGCATTACAGGCACCGATGTAACAAAACAGGCTGCGGACGTGATACTTATGGACGACAATCTTGCCACACTGGTCAGCGCCGTCGAGCAGGGGCGCTGCGTTTATGCCAATATACGGAAGTTCGTGCGGTATCTGCTGTCCTGCAACATCGGCGAGGTGCTGACCATGTTCCTCGGCATACTCATGGGCATGCCCGTGGTTCTGCTGCCCGTGCAGATACTCCTCGTGAATCTGGTCACAGACGGACTCCCTGCGGTGGCTCTGGGTATGGAGCTCCCCGAAAAGGACATAATGAACCGTCCGCCGCGGCGCTCAAATGAAGGCTTCTTCTCAGGCGGTCTTATGTGGAAGATAGTCATTCGCGGCATATTCATCGGGCTGTCAACTCTGGCAAGCTTCACCGCTGTCATGCGGCTTGGGGGCACTCTTGAAGCCTGCCGCACAGCTGCGCTCATAACACTTGTGGTGTCTCAGCTCATACATGTTTTTGAATGCCGCTCGGAGCGCCGCAGCCTGTTCCGCATGAATCCGTTCGGCAATATGAAGCTGGTATTCGCGGTGGTCATATCCGCCGCAGTCCTTGCCGCAGCGGTAATGCTGCCCCAGCTGCAAATGGTGTTCAGCACCGTAACACTCACCACACCGCAGCTGCTGACGGCACTTGGATTCAGTGCGGCTGTGCCCTTGATAAGCAGCATTTTCAGCAAAAAGTGATTCGTAACTGCGGGGCTTTGCCCCACACCCCACAAGGGCTGTCCCCCTAATCGGGTCCGTCCCCTCTGTCGCATTGCGACATCTCCCCACCCTGTGGGGAGTAACCCTTGACCTGACCAAAGGGAGTATACTCCCTTTGGAATCCCGTTCGTGGGCTCGGCAAAGCTAATGGCTAACGGCTCGGGCGGATAATCTCCCAACAGGAGCCGTGACCCTCTGTCCTTCGGACATCTCCCTGTACTACAGGGAGTCACCGCCCCTACAATCACAGTTTATCCTTCTGCTTGAAGATGAGCGACGCTATGAGCCCGAACAGCAATGCAGCTGTCACGCCCCCTGCGGCGGCGGTAAGTCCTCCCGTGAATATGCCGAGGAAGCCGTCTCTGCCTATGGTCTTTCTTATACCCTCCGCAAGAAGATGTCCGAAGCCCGTCAGGGGCACTGTTGCTCCTGCGCCTGCGAACTCCGCTATGGGCTTGTAAAGCCCCACCGCCGACAGTATAACTCCCGTGACCACGTAGCCTGTGAGTATCCTCGCAGGCGTTAATTTTGTAAAGTCGATAAGGAGCTGTCCCACGGCACAGAGAGCTCCGCCCACAAGAAATGCCTTTAAAATATCTATTATCATGCTCTTTCCTTTCTCAGATGGACCAGATGTGATATTGAGGGTATGCTCTCCCCCTGCTGCAATGACATGGGCGACATAAGAGCTCCCGTGGCGGCAAAGAGTATATTCTCAGCCTCTCCGCGCTCCAGCATGGGGAGGAAATTACCGCAGAGCACGCTTGCTCCGCAGCCGCAGCCCGAACCGCCGCAGTGCATATCCTGCTTTTCGATGTCGAATATCATAGCTCCGCAGTCGCGGTGCTGCGCGGTGATATCCACTCCCTGCTTCAGGAGAAAGTCCACAAGCAGCTGACTTCCGACCACGCCAAGGTCTCCCGTAACGATATAGTCGTAGTCCTCGGGAGCAGTTCCCGTTGCCGATAAATAGCGCATTATGGTGTCCGCAGCCGCAGGCGCCATAGCGCTGCCCATATTGTTGATGTCGGTTATCTCAAGGTCGGCTATCTTGCCTATACATCCCCCTGCCACAGTGATGCTGCCGCTGTTACGGGAAACTATGACAGCTCCCGAAGCAGTACACGTCCACTGAGATGTGGGAGTGCGCTGACCGCCATAGGACAGAGGAAAGCGGAACTGCCGCTCTGCCGTGGAGAAATGTGAGGAGGTCACCGCCGCAGCATGCTCCGCGATACCGCTGTCTGTCATTACGGAAGCAATGAGCAATCCCTCAGCCATGGTGGAGCAAGCTCCGTAAAGCCCGAGAAACGGCACTGAGAGCTCCCTGACGCTGTACGCCGAGCCTATGCACTGATTGATAAGGTCGCCTGCACATATGAGGTCGATGTTCTCCTTTTGCAGACCTGCCTTGCGCAGGGCAAGTCCCACAGCTTCAAGCTGGAAACGGGTCTCAGCCTGCTCCCATGTGTCTTTTCCGAAGTGGCTGTCATTTATGATCTCGTCAAAGCAGTCCCCGAGAGGACCCTCGCCCTCTTTTTCGCCCACAACTGCGGCGTAGCTCTCTATCCTGACAGGAGCTTCAATGCGGAAAACTCCCCTTGCGATTCGTTCTGCCATATACATACCTCTCTTTCGGAAGTATTATGCGGCATTTTTGCGGGAATATACAAAAAAGGCGTGACAATTGCCACGCCCGTGCTTATTATATCAATATCCTTCGGAGAATTTATTTACCGCATAAAGAAAGAGATCGCTGAGGCTCGTCTTCTTATCGGCAGTCTCTCCGCGTCCGTCTCTGGAGTACTTTTTCATGCCTATGCTCACGCCTCCCGGGTATGTGCCGATATGATCCGTAGCGGTGTTCCAGTTCTCGGATATAGCCGCATATTCAACTATTCCGTCGCGGCAGACGATGAAATATTCGTATTCACAGACGTCGTCCATGTAGTTCTTCAGTTTATCGTAGTACTCCCCCACATCAAAGGGTATATAGCTGTTTCTTGACTTATCGGAGCTTATGATGTAGTAGCCCTTAACATCTTTTCCCTCCTCGTCCAGCTCTACCATGACGGTATTGGACGCCTTGTACAGCGTAGTCGCCTTTGAGAACATGGACGCCTGCTTTGACCTCTTTGTGTAGCCCAGCATTGCAGGGACCAATATGGCTGTCAGCAAGAGCAGCACTGCGCCGATTATGGGAATGACTATGGCAAACACCCACGCATTGCTCTTCTTTGGCGGATTCGCCAGCTGCTGCTCGAATGACGGTGCAGGCCAGCCCTGCGGATAGGGCTGATTGGGGTAGGGCTGTCCGTTATAAGAATAGGGCGGCGGCTGCATTCCGCCGTTATATGGCTGAACGTTCTGCGGTGCAGCGCTGTTATCGGGCTGTGCAGCAGGCTCGGGAGAAGCTGTACAGCCGCAAGTCTCACCGTCCTGCAATGATCTTCCGCAGTTTGTACAATATGGCATAGCTATCTCTCCTCTTTATACATTTTCATGTCTAATTTCTTCTCGAATTCTTCGCGGGCATATTCATACAGATCATTCAGCGTCTCTTTATCTTTCACAAACACCTTTTCGCCTTTTGCGGAATACTTCACAGGCGCATAATAATACGTATTTTTGTCATACTCTAAGGGATATGTGCCGATATAAGCCTTTTTGTCATGCCAGCTCTCCGAAACCGCCGCATATACGGGCTTGCCGTTCTCGACAACGATAAAATACTCGTATTTATCCAGATCAGCGAAATGGAACTCCTCTTTTTTATAGAATTTTTCCTCATCAAATCCAACATACACGTTTAATGCGTTGTTGGAGCTTATTATATAATCGCCCATTACCCATTCCTCTTCAATATCGAGCTCGTTGAGCGTATCATTCGCTGCTGATCTGATGCCGCTTGCAACAGAGTTTATGTTACGCTGCTTCGCCTTATTGGAATAGCTCCGCGCAGAGGGCATATACACGGCAAAAAAGAGCACCAGCAATGCAATAAAAAACAAGCCGAATGGTATGATTATGGCAAGCAGCCACATCTTGCTTGGCTTTGGCGGCGGCGGCAGAGGCGTCCCGTCATAGGCAACCGGCTTTATCTGCGGATACGGATACGGGTACGGATATGGGTACGGCGGATTCGGGTACGGCTGTCCGTTCTGAGGATAGCCCCATGGCTGCTGTTCGTATGGCTGCTGAGGCTGTACCTGCTGCTGAGCAGCGTCCCTGCAGCCGCATACCTCGCCGTCATTCAGCTTTCGTCCGCAGTTTGTGCAGTACGGCATTTATATCACTCCTTTTTGGCAGTAATTTGCTTGAATCAATTATAGTACATTTCTTCATGAAATGCAAGTGATTAGTGATTAGTGAGTAGTGAGTAGATAGTAGTAGGGGCGGATATTATCCGCCCACAAATTACGCAATAAATGTAATGAATCCATGTGTAGGGGCGCCCTTTGGGCGTCCGCAAATAACCGTAAAACCCTAAATGACACAATGTAGGGAACGGCGCCCCTACTAAGTTCTTAGCTCTTAGTTCTTAGCGGCTAATGGCTAACGGCTTCATATGTATTCCAGTGTTCTCAGCAGGAACAGCCAGCCAGTCAGGGTGAATGCGCTGAGCAGCGTGGTCAGCATTACCGCAAATGCTGTGATAACACCCTTGTGTCCCAAGTTCTTCGCCATAACAAAGCAGCTTCCCGTGGTGGCACTTCCAAGCATTACCAGTATGGCTATGAGCTTCTCGCCGCGGAAGCCCAGCTTTACTGCCACAGGCAGGAATATTCCGCAGAACAGCAGCAGCTTTATAAAGGCTATACCCACCGTCACGGGCAGCTTGTCCTTGGCTTCGCCGAATTTGAATGAAGCTCCAAGAGCTATCAGCGATAAAGGAGTAGCCATATTTCCAAGATATGTCACTGACTTCGACAGTATCACGGGCTGAGGTATCTTCAGCAGCGACCAGCCTATACCAACGATTATTCCAAGTATTATGGGGTTTGTGGCTATGCTTTTGAATGTGCTGAGGAAAAGAGCCTTTCTGCCCCTGCTCCTGTCCTTGTCGGGAGACGTCAGCGCAAGCACCGTCACTGCCGCTATGTTGTACAGCGGAACTGTTCCCACTATCATCAGCGCCGCCATAGTGGAGTGTCCATATATGTTATTCACAAAGGCTATGCCGAGAACAGCTGCGCTGCTTCGGTAGCTCGCCTGTATTATCTCGCCCCGCTCTGCCCTGTCCTTGAATAACAGAGAGTACAGCACCGCTACGCCTACGCTCAGAAGCGTTACACACATACAGAACAGCACGAACCTGCCGTCCCATACTGCACGGAAGTCCGCTGTGGAAAGGTCCATGAACAGCAGTGCTGGCAGAAGCGCACGGAACACGAATTTGTTTATCTGCGCCGTGGCGTTGTCATCAAGAAGCTTTATCCTGTGTACGAACCAGCCGAATACCATCATAAGAAATACGGGAACTGTGGCGTTCAGGCTGAATATAAGGTTTTTCAGAAACAATCTATCACTACCTATTATTTTATTGCCGAGCCGTGGAAATAGCAATCGTATATTACCGCGCCCTTGTACTCTATGGTCTCATATCCCTGAAACCACTCAAAATCACCGCTGACCTCGCACTTGTATGTGTAGTCGCCGTCAGTATACTCCTGCGGTCCGCGAAAGGGCTTCTCGAAAGGCACACGAAGCAGAGCTTCTTTGAGAAAATCGCCGCTGAAAGGCGTACCCGTGACCCTGCCTGCGTAATTCATGCTCCAGTAAGGAGCGCCGCTTATCCAGAGGGCTTCCTCCCCCGCAAAGCGCTCGCCGCCGAGAAAGGTGTCGAGGTACATCAGGTCTCCCTCGCAGTATTCAAGGTCGTGGGACTGTGGACGTGAGGACGCTGTTTCAGCTCCCTTGCCTGCGTATGTGGCACGTTTGGCTCTTATGAGAAAATCAATTATTTCGGTTCTGTTCATATTGTAGGCTCCTGTTTTGATTTCGATACTTAATTTTACTCCTTTTTGCCGCTCTTGTCAATATGACAAAGCTATAATTTCACCAACAAGAGTCCTGTTTGTATGTGACAAATTGTGCGTGTCAACGAATTTCTGCATTATTTTCTTTCTGTGCTTGACTTTTTGCCCGTTTTGTACTATAATAATTTAGTCGCAGGTGACGCCTGCAATATCTATGGCGGCATAGCTCAGTTGGCTAGAGTACTCGGTTCATACCCGATTGGTCGTTGGTTCGAATCCTACTGCCGCTACCATATGGCCCGTTGGTCAAGAGGTTAAGACATCGCCCTTTCACGGCGGAATCATGGGTTCAATTCCCGTACGGGTCACTTTGTCTATTTTACAAAATAGATATTTCACAAAAAATCCCCGATTTTTCGGGGATTTTTTGCATTCTCAGGGTCGAAAAATTTTTTCAATTTTCATAGATATATTTTCTGAAAAACTCCGATGTTACGGGAAGTGAACCCTTGAAATCATCATTTCAGACGAGTTTGAAGTCGTTTTGGCATAAAAACAGCTTCAAAATCCATTGTTTATTTTTAACGAAGTTTTGTTACATTTCTTATTCAATATGCCAAGTTAATATTTAATATAGAAGGCTGGACTTTTATGAGTCCAGCCTTTTTGTATTATAGATTATTACTTTTTCCTGCGCTCATTGTCAGCTTCTACAGAGCATTTCCATGCCTTATTCAGCCCCTTTTTGGCTCTTACGCTGCTTACAGCGCAGCCCACTGCTTCGTAAAGAACTCCCGTACCGCAGCAATCAGCATGATAGTCAACTGCATGTTCTGCGCTGATACCGATAGAGCCTGCTGTCTCGGCTGCATCGATATTTGCTCCGAGGAATATGAACTCCCAGCCCTTTTCCTCCTGCACTTTTTCGATGAGCTTCTTCACGTCCTTGTGGCTGTACTTTCTGCTGGCGTTCTCCATACCGTCCGTTGTAATTACGAACAGCGTTTTTTCTGGAACATCTTCTTCACGGGCATACTTATGGATATTTGCGATATGGTGAACTGCGTCACCCACTGCGTCCAGAAGTGCAGTACATCCTGAAGGAACATATTCCCTGTCGGTAAGCTTGGGAACGTCTTCCAGCTTCACTCTGTCATGTATTACTTTGGAGCTGTTGCTGAAAAATACGGTTGAAACAAGAGCCTCCCCCTCTTCTTTCTTCTGCTTTGCTATAAGAGAATTGAAGCCGCCGATAGTATCAGCTGTAAGTCCGCTCATTGAGCCGCTCTCGTCAAGGATAAATACCAGTTCAGTCAAGTTCTTTTTCATGATAATACCTCCGTTTTGATGTTTTTTTCAGAACCGCTTTCACGTTTCCTTTACTGTAATTACAGTATACATCATCACGGAGGTATTTTGGTCGCTTCTAAGGCGACAAATCATGAACCTATGAGACTCTGGTCAAAAGCAAACAGTGCTTCGTTTATTTCATAGATATTATAATTGCTGCGTTCGATAAAATAGCGGATTATCAGGTCAAACTTCAGGCTGTCTGACAGAGCAAAGCCCGCTTTTTTCAGCAGTTCCTCAGTTTCACCGAGGTCAAGTTCAAGGGCTACTGCAAAAGCAACTGCGGTCTGCTTTTTAGGCTTGTAGTTCTTGTCACTGCGTATTTTTGAAAAGAGCTTGCGGTCAATATTGGCTTTTTTATAAGTCTCCACATCGGTCATGCCTTTTTCATCTATGAGCCTGAGCAGAGCTTCCGAAAAGGATTCGTCATGGGTTTTAAGCATATCTTCGAGCGCAATACTTGGCGCACAGCAAATATCTGCCTCTTCTTCGAGCATGATATTGGCAGAACTTTCTTTTTTGCTTTCCTTCTTCCTGCCGAATAATCCACTTTGTTTGGCTGCTTCGGCAGTATGGTACATACCGAGAACTATATCGCTATCTCTGTTCCTTTTATCACGGTCAGCGCATTTTTTTGCATAAGCGTCGCTTATATACTGCCTTATTTCACCGACAATGCCAGAGCTAACCTCAAAGGAGTCCTTATCGAATATGACAAGTGTGATGTCCATATCATTTTCTTCAAGGAAGCTTCTGAATTCGGAAACTGCAACATCAAGAGCCTTATCCTTCGGATAGCCGTATATTCCCGATGATATCAAAGGAAAAGCCACGCTCTCACAGCCGTTTTCCTTTGCAAGCTCAAGGGAATTCCTGTAGCATGAACGCAGGAGCTCTTCCTCACAGCGATCACCGCCATGCCATGCAGGACCTACTGCATGTATGATATATTTACAGTCAAGTGCATATCCCTTTGTAATCTTTGCTTCTCCTGTTTTACAGCCGCCGAGGGTTCTACATTCCGCTAGCAGCTCCGGACCTGCTGCATGATGTATAGCGCCGTCAACTCCGCCTCCGCCCAGCAAAGATGAATTTGCAGCGTTAACAATAGCATCGGCTTTGACCTTGGTTATATCGTTCCTGATTATCCTGAATGGCATACGAGCAACCTCCCCTTCACTCTTATTTATAAAATTATACCATACCTTATGCAGATTATCAATACTTACATAAAACAGGCTTTTTTGATCTGAAAGGGTGATATAAGTGAAAGAGCTTTCAAGTCAGGCAATACAACGCTATAAGGATATGTATCCTCCCGGAACAGGTATCTGTGTTGATAATATGCCAGAGGATCCAAGACCTATAGCTTCCGGAACCAAGGGTAAAGTTATAGCCGTAGATGATATAGGTACAATACACTGTGTTTTTGAAAACGGAAGACAGCTTGGACTTATACCTGGTGTTGATACTTTCCATACTGTAAAAGAGGAACTATCCGAAACCCAGAATATTACAGAAGAGCCGGAATTACAAATGAATATGACATAATCCATATACGCCGTATTGTTTGATCAATACGGCTTTATATATATATAAGGAAGGAGTTGTTGCCTACTGATAAAGTATTTCAATATATAAAGGAAATAGACAAGGAGATGAAAAATGCCTAATCATGTAACAAATGTAATTTCCTTCTCTGGCGATAAAAGCCGAATTTCAGCAATGCTGAAGGAAATACAAAATGATGAACACGGCATAGGTTCAGTTGATTTTGAAAAAATACTACCTATGCCGGATACCGTTTACAACGGCTCGCTGGGAATACATGAAAGAGAGCTTTATGGCGAGAATAACTGGTATGACTGGCGAATTGGGAATTGGGGAACCAAGTGGAATTCCTATGGATATACTGAAAATACAACCTTTCAAGATGGTAAGATCAAATTCCTTACGGCATGGTCTGCTCCGCATCCAATACTGCAAAAGCTGTCAGAAATGTTTCCTGATGTTAAAATGGAGCATGAATGGGCTGATGAAGATATCGGTAGGAATTGTGGGCGTTACGTTTATTACGATGGTGAGCGCGTAGAAGAATACTTCCCCGAAAGTCAAAAAGAATGCCTTGAATTCGCCGCAAAAGTAATGGATGTAAGTCTTGAAGAGGATTACGCCTTATATCTGAACGCCAGTGAAACAGGATATGTCAATATCGAGTATGACGATGAATATGAGCGTGTTGAGATTGAGGATCTGCCTGCTTTATTCACAAATGAGCGCATCACAGATGCTGATATCCCTAAAGGAATGTACTGTTATCATCTGAGGCACGACGACAATGGCAACTTCTGCGCTATTGAAAAGAATGTTACTGTAAACCACGCAGGCTCTATCATAACTAAGGAACCTATAGAGCTAGGAGAACATGGCTATATCTCTCTGAATCAAGACAACAGCCCCAACTTTCTCGGAGAAAATATGTCGATATATATGTTTAGGGAATATGATTCCGAGCAGTCAGAAGAAATGAGTATGGGAATGACGGAGGTATAATATGGGAGAAAAAAGGATAATAACGCAGGAGGAGCTTGATAACGCCTGTTTGTTCCATAATAAATGGAATGAAGAAAATGAAGGTGAACGTGCAGTATTCGAAAACTGTATCTTTGACAGGCTAAATTTCGCAGGGAAACAGTTTAATGGCGCTATATTCAGAAACTGTGATTTCAAGTTATGTGATATCACAGACGCAGGTATGTGTTTTGCAGAACTTAAGAACATAAGTTTCACCTGCTGTGATTGTCATTTGCTTATTGCCGAAGAGGCAGCTCTCAGAAATATAGCCTTTGAAAACTGTAATCTCAAAAGCACTATATTCACCCATAGTTCACTGCGAAACGTCCAGTATCATAACTGTGATAAAAATGATATGAGTCTTGAAAGGTGCTATGAGCTCCCTGAAGCCGAAATAGTAAATATAATCCCGGAAGATCTAAGAAATATGAGTGACAAAGAAGGACTGATATTACAAGGCTGCGGCGGAGATATTCAGGACTGGGCAGATGGCATAAATACTACACTGACAGACTCGGAAATACTGCTAAACAGCAGTATGTTCAGTAAACTGTATGTTTTTGAGACAGATGGACATACATGTATAATGTTCCCGTTTGAAGATATAGATCTGAATATCGGAAAGCTCGCAATATGGCGATTACAGACGTATGACCAGTTCAACGGTACATGGCTTTCCGACTACGTTCCTAATAAATTCGGTGGTTTTATAGAAAAAGAGCAGTCGCAGGATCATAAAAAACCTGATTGTCCATTAATCGGTCAAGACGGGAATATCTTTAATCTCATGGGAATAGCATCAAAAACGCTTCGCCATAACCATATGGCTACCCAACGATGACTGTGTAGCCAAGTGGAAAGGCAATGGACTGCAACTCCATGAGCGCAGGTTCAAATCCTGTCACAGTCTCCAGCACAGTGCCTGTGCTCCCTTCCACGATGGCGCTCGTTTTACTCGCTCACTTTTTATGAGCCTGTCAGTCTGCTTTCGCTTATGGCACTGTCATGTTTTACAGATAGTTTTCACACATTCCGTTTCGTCTAATGGGCAGGACATCGGTCTTTGACTCCGATAATGGAAGTTCGAGCCTTCCAACGGGAACCACCAAAAACTATGAAAGGAAACGATAACAATGAGAAGAAAATTAGCAAGCATACAAAGAATATGGAAGATAGAACCTATCGAAGGAGCTGACAGGATAGAACTGGCTTATGTTCTTGGCTGGCAGTGCGTAGTAAATAAGGGACAGTTCAAGCCTATGGACTTAGCCGTATATTTTGAGATATAAAAACATAAAAAGCGAAATAATGATAGATACGGATAAAATAAGCATCATTATAAAATAATGACAGCGATAATGGATGGAACATATGAATTCGATGAAGAATTAAAACTTGAAATTCTAAATGCTATAGAGGAAGAATAGTTCTGGTCAGGCTTTGATCACTTATTCAGAACCGCTTTTTCAAAAAGCCTTGATTTTTGCTTTGAAATTGTGAAGAATACAATTTCGAGGCGATAATCGTGATTTTTACATCAACTCAATTTGATAAAAAACACAGCAGCTCCGTTCGGGATCTGACCGCTTATTCAGAGCTGCTTTGGTCATTTTTTTCGGTAGAGACGCGCCTTATCAACCACTTATTTACCACTTATTGGCACTGAAAATCGCTTAAAATCACTTGAAGATGCTAAAAGTGAAGCTTCAAAAATCGCCGAAATACAGCCATTTTCGCATTTTACTAAAAGCTGCTGAAAGGCTCGGGATTTTTTCAATTCCCGTACGGGTCACCATTATTGGTTTACTGCAAATGGCTGATTTAAGCCATTTGCAGTTTTTTAGTGTAACCGCCAACCAAATCCAGCCACAATCAATTCGAAAATGAGCCGAGGCAACTCCTCGGCTCATATATCACTATGGTCGGTTCAGCAGCAGACTTATCCGACTCCGCCTCAGCTTCATTGAATATCCCTTCAAACGCAAGCTGTCCGTCGTTTATGAATTTAGCCTTTTCACTTTTCTGACCAAAGAGCATCTTATTGCGTTTCAGCACAAGCTCTGTAAGGTGTTCGATACGGAGGTCTTTTTCTTCTATTTTCTTTTCAAGTTCAGTTTTTTCAGATTCTAATTCTGCATTCTGAGATTCAAGTTCTGAGCATTTCTGCATTGCTGATATCCACTGTTTCGGCAAAATCTACTGCATTTTTGAAAAGTGTACATCTGCACAGCTTGTACAGATCGTTCTGCCTGATGCTGTCAATATGCTTGGAGCGTATCTTATTAAGAACTCTCTCCGCCTTGACAGTCGCAATATCCACATCGCCCAGGCTGTATGCGTATATCGCCTGTTCACGGTAATACTCCGCAATAGAAATAGAATCGGTAAGTGTATCTATCCCCACATCTACAATATCAGGGAAATCGCCGTTTTAAAGGCGTTTAACACAGTGAATGATACCGCACAGCCTTAGTATCAAGCCGTGATACTTGCCGCCCCAGTTCTTACAGAAAGCCATATCCGTTAGCAATCTCGGTTCAATATGCCCGTTATAGTAGTCAACGAATTCTTTGTACGCTCTGTCATCAAAGCGCAGATACATCTCTTCTCCGTCATAACTGCAAAACTTGTTGGTAAGCAGATCAAATATCAGCTGTTGATATTTCTCAGCTACCAATTCAGGAACAGGCTGCGTATCATACCGCCGTGAACCAATATTGCTGACGGGGAAACAATAAACGAAACGAGCTATCAGTCCGCTTCCGCGAAAGGCAGTATTGGGTGGCAACATCTTTATGTACTAAAAGGTGTTTTCGTGCAGGAATTCTTCAAAAAATTTCTGTCTTCATTGAAAAAAGAAACAGGGGGGATTATGATTGAAAGGGTTTAGTATTAGTTTTACTCTCGGGAAAGCAAGCTCTGTGCACGGAGGAAATGTCGAGCATACCCTCGTCGGGTCGCCACGTCATGGATTGTTCTTTGTGTTTGCCGTTTACATCGTATCAGGGCATCGCATTTTTTGCGCGGAGCCCGCGCCGCCATGTTCGCGGCAAAGTAATGAAATGCGGTATTTTACTCCCGCGAGTGTTGCTTATTTAACAATTATATGCTATAATTATTATGATGTAATTGATGTGTAGATCAGTTAAAGAGCTGCTTGATGATGCAGATTACACTGAGTGTATCCGTGAACGCTGTGTTGAAGAAGAATCCAACGAATATGGATACTATTGATGAACAATAGTATCACCTTTTTACCAAACAAGGAACTTTCAATGAAATTCATAATAAGAAATCTGATAAAATTTTACATGAGGGACTTCACTGCACTGTGCAGTCTCGATGATCCCGAATTCGCAGAAGGACTTGCAAAGCTGAAGAAAAAGCTGCCTCAGACCTCCGCTCCTCCAAAAAGCGTAAGGAGGACTATGAACATTAAAAAGTGCAGAGTACAGGACGGCATATACTTCACCGCAAGGGATAAGCATAACAGAAGCAATAAAAAGGTGCTCTTTCTTCACGGAGGCGGCTTTTTTCTGGAAGCCCTCCCCATTCAGTGGAGATTCTGCCGCCGTCTTGCAAGAGATACGGGCTGCGAGATAATACTCCCCCAGTATCCCATGGTACCCGAAAGCAATGCAATAGACTCACACATTATGCTCATGGAGGTCTACAGGGAGGTCATAAAGAGCTGCCGCCCCGAAGATCTCACCGTAATAGGCGACTCCGCAGGGGGAACTCTTGCGCTGTCCCTGTCTATGCTTGCAAGGGATAACGGACTGCCACTTGCCAATGAGATAGTGCTTATCTCCCCGGGGTTCAAGATCGGCAAAATGACCGACAAGGAGTGCAGGCGTGCGGAATACATAAAAAAACAGGACTATATCTTGGGTCAGTTTCCTATCGGCAAGATAAGCGAATTATGGCTAAAGGGTCTGGATACTGACGATAAAAGAGCCAATGCCATCAATGTCAGTCTCAGCGGATTCCCGCATATAACCCTGTTTTCGGGAACTCATGATATACTGAATATACCTGCAAGACGATTTGTCACACGAATGAAAAAGGAACGCCACCCTTTCTCCTACTATGAGAAAAAAGGCGGCGCTCACGACTATGCTCTATTGAAAAAATACCGAAAAGAATATGAAGTCATTGTATCAAGGATAAATAAAGCTCCTATGGGATAATCCCATAGGGGCTTTGCATTATTTAAGCTGACCCAAAGCGTGTTTAGCGGCTATCATGCCGAAGGTATAGCAGCGTCCGAGAGAGAGTCCCGTCTGGTGGAAGGGATAGTCCGCACCGCCGTAGAAGGGTCCCCCGAGATTACCTGCGCAGTAAAGTCCCTCTATGGGCTTTCCGTCGGCATCAAGAGCCTGAGCGTTCTCGTTGGTGATGACGCCCGATACCTCCGCAGAAACGCGGATATGCTTTCGTGCTCCCCAGAACGGAGCCTTTTCTATCTTGTGCATATACTTTGCAGGCTTTCCGAAGTCCGTATCGCAGCCCTTTTCGCAGAGCTCGTTGTAGCGATCTACGGAAGCCTTCATCTTGTCATAGGGTATACCCAGCTCCGCTGCAAGCTCTTCAAGAGTATCGCACCTGTGCAGGTCTATGAGGTTCTTGAACACGCCCTGTGGCTCTTCAACAGCTCCGGGGATAAACTTCTCCATTACGAAAGGCGGAACGCAGCCGTCCACGAATTCGTCCTTGTCCCATTCGGTATAGCTGCTGTCGTATATAGCGCAGTACCAGCCCCTTGAGCCGTCCTTGTGGTCGGCGTCAAGCATTGAGCCCTTGAACTTGGGCTGATATTTCAGCAGGTTGCCCATATACACAAATCCCGTGTACTCATTGGTGAAGCGCTCGCCGTCCATGTTGAGATAGAGGAAAGGCTCCTCGAACATGAGGGCGGAGTCAAAGTCGTGCATCATCTTGGTGTGACCGAGATTCTCCATTTTAGCTCCTGCGCTTATGGCAAGGATATGTCCGTCGCCTGTCTTGCCGAACTGCTTCTTGTCGAACTCTGCAATATCGGGACACCAGCGCTTTACCATAGCGGCGTTGTTGGTGTAGTCACCCGTTGCGAGAATGACTGCCTTTGAAGCGTTGAACTGTATGTACTTTCCGTCCTTGTCCTTGGCGATAACGCCTGCAGCTCTCTTCCCGTCCATGACCAGCTTTACCGCAGGAGTAGAGAAATACGCGCGGAGATTCTTATGCTCCGCCATGATATTATTGAGGGCATTGTGGAGGGCATTACCCACGTTCAGGGGCTTGGGACCTATCCACGGAGCCCAGAAGTAGCAGTGGTCGTCGCCGTAGTCGTAGCTGTTCATGCGGTCCTTCCACACTCCCGTAAAGTCGCCGCTGGTGCTTCTGAATGCGCAGAGCTTATCCCCGTCGTTGAGGAGCTTTGCGCTCTCGGCGTTATTGTCAACCTTGCTGCCGTCGCCGTACTCGGTCTCCTTGGTGAGACCTGCGCGGTTGAGGAACCACATCATAGCCTCCTCGGAATGCTCGGCGTATGCGCGGAGCTGCTTTGTATCGGCTCTCCAGTCGCAGAGGCTGTTGGTGTGGTGTATCCACTTGGCTATGCCTGCTTCTGTGGAGCGCGACTTTATGATAGCAGAGCCGCAGTTGCCCTGTGATACCACAGCTGCTTCCTTCTGGAGCAGCACCGTATCTGCTCCCAGCTCGGCTGCCCAGCCTGCTGCGGGAACTCCCGAAGCGCCTGCTCCAACCACTACTATCTCATGATCCTCTGTGCGGTCGGGGACTATATCTCCCGTCTCACAGCAGGAATCGCTTATCTCTGCGGCTGTTATTTCCTCGGAAAGTGTGTTGCTTGTTTCGTACATGACAGGTCTGTCCTTTCGTATAATAATGTGTACTCAAAAACGCCGATATTCCCGTGGAAATATCGGCGTTTGTATTACTTTTTCTCTTCAGGCTTATTAGCTTCCTCTTCGGCAAGCTTGTCAAGATCTTCAAGCTTTTTGGTCTTGTCATTGCCTGCCTTTACAAGGACCTCGTTGATGTCTCCAACAAGTGAGATGATATCATTGATAGATGAGTTGATAGTCTCTGAGCTCTCATTTGTTGTGGTAACATTATCATCGAGAGCGCTGAATGCGTCGATAGTGGTCTCAAGGATAGATGTGAGCTGTGATACGCTGTCTGCGTCCATAGTTGAGTTATCGTTACAGAAGGTAACAACGTTCTCCAGAAGATCCTTAACTACAGCAGCTCTCTCGCTTGTAGCTGAAGTGGATTCGCCGATATTCTGCATATTATCAGTTATCTTTGAAACATTCTCTTTCAGCTTATCAGAAAGTGCGAGGACTTCCTCTGTTATCTCGGCAAGCTTCTCGTTCTGTCTGTTCAGTACAGAATGTCTTGCAAGGAGAACAGATTTAGCATGAACGATACAGTTATCGGGAGTATTGAGACCTCTGTATATAGCGATAGCCATATCGCGGCAGGTGTCGTAGCCGCAGGCATGACAATCGTATGCACGCTCTTCTTCGGTATGCATGCCCATTTTCTCGAATATAGGCTGGAGCTGATTGATATTCGGGATAGGTGTAGGCATAGAGGGCTTGTAGTTTCTCAGGAAGTCAGCCACACGGAGCTCGTCATCGAACTTCTTGAAGAGCCTGTCGTCGCCTCGTCCCATGATACCGCCTGACTTACGGCGTGTCTTAGCCTCGTTCTCTACAGCTCTCATAGTGGTCATAGCATCGAAAACTGTCTGTCTCGTACCCGAAGCAGGTCCGATATTACATCCGAACTCACATGAGAGAACATCGAATATTCTCGGGTGCTTGGACTCGGGCATTCTGCTGTACATTTCGATCTCGGAATATACCTTGTGTACGCCCTCAGAGTTTGTGATGTTGATATCGGGGTCATGGAGCCAGATATTGTCTCTGAGTCCGCCGGGACGGGAGTAGATAGCGCCCATCTGTCCCTGTGACTCGTCGAACTTGTACTCATAGTCCTCTGATGTATCTATAGGGATATTGATGTCGTTTCTGTCGAAGTACTCAAGGAGCTTCTTGATCGTAACGTTATAGTCAAAGAGCTCTGTGTCCTGTGCCTCATACTTCTCTGCGATACATGGGGAGATAAGGGCGATAGGGTTGTTTCTTCTCAGGTACTTCTTTATGTAGATAGCACTGCACGCAACAGGGCTGTGTATAGGCGAAAGGTTCTGGAGAAGCTTGGGCTGGTATTTCTCAACGTACTTTACGATAGCAGGACACTGCTGAGTAACGATATTGCCGATCTTGTCCTGATCCATAGTTCTGATATGAGCCCATGTGCATATATCCGCACCGAATGAAGCATCAAAAATGGTACAGCCCTGCTTCTTGAACCAATCAAGAACGCCCTTCCACCTTGTGGGAAGAACTGTCTTTATGGCAGGAGACGCCATTATTATCAGCTTTTCCTTTAAGATATCAGCGATACAATCGTCAGTATCGTCGATATAGTCTCTTGCTCCGTGAGTACATTTCTTTACGCACTCTCCGCAGCCGATACATTTATCATGGTTTACCATGGTTATGAAACGTCCGTCCTCCAGCTGCTTTACTATATTAGCCTCGGGAGCGGGACATTCTCTTACGCAGGCATTGCAGCCGACGCACTTTTCGGGTTTTACAATAATCAATTCACTCATATTATATAAACTCCTTATGAAAATCAAAAATCAAACATGTTTTACTTATTCTTGATAGAATTAGCCTTAGCCGCCAACGCAGCAAGATCGAGCTTTCCGCCCTTTTTCTCGCCGCTCTGCTGATTATCCCCTGCGGCTTCCTTCGGAGAATCATTGTCTTCTTTATCCTTGTGGTCGTCTTTTTTGTTTCCTATTGAATCAGCCATCTGTTTGAGCTTGTCAAGTTCTTCCTGCTTCCTGCGCTTTTCCTCGTCGTCGCGCATTTTCTCTGAAAGGGTCATGGGCTTTTCGGGTATCTCGGGCTGTATATTCCCGGGTATCTTGAATACGGGGATACCGCCCTCCTTGAGAGCCTCCTCGGTCTTGTTGAGACACTCGTCAGCCTCCACCAGCTTGGTCGCGCCCACATTGCGGAAGCCCTCCAGTGCATCTCTTACCTTGCCCATATGTAGCTTCAGCATATTTACATCTTCAAGCACCGACGCCCTCAGATTATTTGAAGCTGCGCTCATCTGCTCAGCCTTGTTCTTTGCTTCTGCAATTATCTCGGCAGCTTCTCTCTCTGCCTCGAAGATTATATTCTCAGCCTCGGTATTGGCGTCTGAGACGATATTCTCAGCCAGCTTCTTTGACTGGAACTCTATCTCGGCAGCCTTTGACTTTGCAGTACCCTCCAGCATGGAAGATGACTTCTGAGCCTCGATGAATACATTGCTCAGAGCCATTGCCTCGTCCTGAGCCATGAGAGCCGCGCACTTTGACTCGGTAGCTTTGAGCTTATCCTTCAGCTCTGCTATCTCGGCATTGAGATCCTTTATCTGCTGGTTAAGGTTATTGTTCTCGTCGTCTGTAGCCTTTAGCTTCAAGTTAAGGGTATTATTCTGTACCTGTACCTGTGTGAGTTTTGCGCGTTCCTCTGAAAGTACGGTTTCAAGAGCCTTTTCCTCATCTGTGCCTTTTTTATAAGCCTCCAGCACGAGCTTTGTCTCTCTGAGCTCATTTCTCAGGTCGTGCACCTGCTCATTCAGGTACTCCATTCGTCTTACAACAGCCTCTTTTTCATATCCGCCGAAAGTAACGGTTTTAATAAATCTCTGTTCTGCCATATCAATATCCTCCTTGAAACACCCGACCGAAACCTTAGTCCGCGCACTTATCGAGTATGATATAGTAATATTATACACCAAAAAGACGATATAGTCAATAAAAAAACTGCACAAAAAACAGAGCGGTTTTATGTAAACCGCCCAATATATGTCAACTATTTGTTCACATTTGGTTCTTAATCATCATTTCCCAGTATTTTCTGCACCTCTTCATTATAATAAAGGCCCAGATCGAACAGCTTATCCGCCTGTTTTCTCGTGATTATGCCGCGGTCGGTGAACACGAACTGTCCGTGGTGTCTCTCGGTGCCGTTCCATGAGTCTATGACCTGCAGCCAGCCCTTTTTGTCAAGAGCTGTCTCGGGGTATTTCATATCGGGATAGAACTTCTGAGCTATCATTTTCGCACATTTTGCGTGATTTGTAAATGCACAGGAGTAGGTATCGCCCTCGGGAGATATCCAGCCCAGCTTGAAATCGGGAGAATTCTTGGCGTACATATCCTCCAGCTCCAGCGGAGACTCCTTATCGGTCTCGATGACCTGCAAAAAATGGGGGTCGTTCTCACGGAAACGGAAATAGCCGCCTCTGCCGTCGAAAACCACGGGAAGCTGCTCCTCGGTGATGATATCCTCAAAGCCGGTGCCCACAAGAGATTCCAAAGTATCAGCATACTGATAGCAGTATTTTCCCGTAGCCGATCTGTATACTGCGAACTTTTTCACTCTCAACACCTGCCTTTCCTTATTTCTCCATGTGTGTATATTTTACCACCTTTCAGGATATATGTCAATCTTTTTTACCCAAAAGGTGCAAAAAAAGCGGCTGTCATTGCTGACAGCCGACCTTTTCACTATAATTGATCAGATATTCATTACAGTAGTTATCATGTTACCGCCGTTCATCTTAGCGTTTCTCATAGCTGTATCAAGCTTAACGAGAACGGAGTTGACGTTGAGGCAGTCGCCGGGGAGGTAGTGGTAAACTGCGCCTGAGCATGGGAGCTGAACTGTAAGGTTGAGCACCTCGTAAGGGCTGCTCATTACACGCTGGATATTCTGTGCAATACCTGTAGCCTGGCTCTCTGAGATATTCTTGTTGAATACGAAGCAGAACTCGTTACCTGTGATGTTGTAGATCTCGGCAACGTCCGAGAACTCCTGCTTGAGTCTCTCAGCAACTGCTGCAAGGTACTCATCACCGAAGTCATAACCGTAAGTATCGTTGATACTTCTGAAGTTATCCATATCGAATACGGCGATCTGGAATCTTCCTGATTCAAGTCTGTCGCTGATATCGTTATCAAGAGCATAACGGTTCTTCATACCTGTAAGAACGTTCATAACAGCAAGGTCGCTTGCCTTCTGACGTGTATTCTTGAGCTTTGCATCGACCTCTGCAAGTCGCATCTCTCGCTCTTCCAGTTCCAGTCTTGCCTTCTTTGCTCTTCTTGCGAACAGCCATACAGCAAGCTCACCGAGGATAGCGATGATCATCATGATGGTCATGAGGATATAGGACTTGGTGGTATTCTTAGCTGACATTCTCGCGGTATCGATATTAACGATATCAATAGTAGATGTAAGCATCTGTGACGCGGTTGTCTGAAGTGAATAGAGGTCATACTTCATTACGTCGGTCTTGGCCTCCTGATCGTCACTGACAGCTGTATCCGAACCGAGGGATTCAAGCTTTTTCTTGTAAGTATCGATCATAGCCTTAGCGTAATTGTATCTCTTTAAAGCCTCGGGAGAAATACCCTCAATGGATTCAAACTGCTTTTCAGCATCGAGGATATTCTGATAGATCGGCTCTGTAGCCATAATAAGAGCTGTAGGGTTGCCGACACCTGCGGCGATACTGAGTGAGTTATTGTTAAGGTCCGAAAGGAGACCGTTCATCTTGTTGATAGATGCCATAGCCATAGAAGTCTTTCTGGATGTTTCGGCAGAGCTTGTAAAGATATTCTCAACAAGGAACGTGTTGAAAAGGTAAATAACGGCTACCAGGATAGCGGCGAAGACGTATCCGCCCTGTCCCTTTTTAGATGCTGATTTTGCCATACTTCTCCACCTCCATTAGTATTTATCCGGATACAGCATGAGCATAATGTAATCATCGTTCATGTTGTTTGCATTAACGAATGTAACACCTGTATCAAGCTGTTTGCCTACGCTTGCGCCTGTTACTGCCTGCTTAGCGTATCTTACTCCAACATATCCCATAACATAAGGATTCTGAATGATAACACCGTCGAGGACACCTCTTCTGATGTAACCGAGCTCTTCCTCGTCAGAGTTGAAGCCTACGATAACGATCTTACCGCCGAGACCAAGCTCTTCTACAGCTTCGCAAACACCCAGTGTTGTATTTGTGTTTGTAGCGTAGAGTACCGAGAAACCGTTTCCGTCAGTACCAAGAAGCTTCTTTGTAGCTTCTCTTGCTTCATCAACCTTTGCACAGCGCTCTGTCTGTACGAAGTTCTTCTTGATATTTGCAAGCTCACGCTCCTGATCTGCCTTGACCTGTTCCTCATGCTCTGCAACCATAAGCTGAGCCTTTTCAAGGTCTGAAAGCATCTCGTAAGGAACAGTAGTTGTTGTCTCAACAGGCTCTGTTACAACGGGAGCTGTTGTCACAGGAGCACCGCCCTGAGCTGCTGCTGCGGCTGCACCGCCCTGAGCTGCTGCTGCGGCTGGACCGCCCTGAGCTGCTCCGCCCATTGCTGCGGCTGCCATAGCTGCATAAGCATTATCCTCAGGTACCTCAATGCCCTTAGCATTTGCGATTCCCTTTGTCATTCTCGAGATAAAGCCTGAGATACGCTCCTCAGCAGTACCTGCGGTATGTCCGACGATACCGATCTTGCCGATACCTGCAAGATCGCCCTTCTTTGATTTGTATGCATTGAGAGCGTTCTTTGCAGCTACCGTACCGCCGTCGGTATCTGATGAAGCGATCTTGGAAACGATCTTACTGTTTATCTGACCCTCGACGCTCGAGTTGATAATAACTACCTGTATGCCGCTGTCTATAGCCTTTTCAAGAGCTTCATTAAGATCTGTGGCACTGTTAGGTGCTATTACGATCGCCTTTGCTTTTTTATTTATTGCGTCATTGATAGCGGCGATCTGTGTAACATAATCGTTATCACCGTCGGCAACGGTGTAAGTCATGTCATAGCCGAATTCGTCGCAGGCATCCTGTGCACCCAGCTTTACGTCGTCCCAGAAGCTGAGCTCCTGCTTAGTAATTACAGCGATCGTTCCGCCGCCCTGTGTACCGGGCGGGCCCACATGCTGACTGCCACATCCGCCTGTTACAAGCATCGCAGCAGAAAGAAAACCGGCTGCGACAGCCCTGAACGTTCTTCTTCTTTTTTCCTTGTTCATACGCTGAACCTCCTTATTGATCAATTATACCTGAAACCTCCGCAGGATATCTGCTTGATATTCCATTTACATCCTCATATCATGGAACTATGAGCGTGCGGCATTACCCCTGTCAGGCTATAGATTGATATCCATAATACATTCTAACACATTTTGATTTGAATTTCAACAACATTTTGTAAAAACATCATTCGCGCGATAAACAAAATTATCAAAAAAAATATATGCATTTTAATCAATTTTATACGTAAGGTTTATTCAACAAACAAGTATACATTTATTGGCTCAACCAATATTGCGACTAATATTTTTCCCCGATATTACGCTCTGTTATGAACTTAAAAAATTTGCACAAATACGATACCCGATTTTTGTAAAAGATAATTCAATTTTGTTTTTAGCTCCCCATTTCCCTTGACATTAAAATAGAAAAGTGTTATACTAAACGTGATAACAATATAAATACGCATATTTAACTTTGCGCTGCTATATTTTTATGTCAGGAGGAAAGATCATGCAATGCGAGAAATGCAACGCACCACTTGACCCTAAGCTTTCTGCCTGCCCACAGTGCGGTGCCCCTGTACCGCAGAACATCGAGGGCTTTGAAAACACTATGGAGTTTCAGCATGAGCTTAGGTCGATCGTTGTTAACGACGGCACAAAAGCTGTTGCCAATAAAGACAGGTTCATAGGTCTTCTCAGCGATCATATCCCCGATTACGACAAGGAACGCCGCTTACTTATTAATATGTATAATATGGGTGTGCTCAAGATCCTTCTCGAGGACAAGAACCACGAGATCGCTGTCATGAAAGCCAAAAGCTTTATGCTGGGCGACCTTTTCCTTTCGGAGAATGCTTCCGAATTCGTTGTCGCCTGTTATACATACCTTCTCGGCTGGCCTTACGAATCGCATCTCAAGGTCCTTCCTGAAAGTGAGGAGGACAGCGATAAAAAGACCGAAGAAGTCAGGAAGCGTCCCGTCGATATCAATGAGATGGTATTCACTCCCCGTAACGCCTTCAGATACAGGCTCAGCGGAAATATCACCATTCCCGACGGCTATACAAAGCTTGAAGCCTTCTGCTTCGATAAGTTCGGTTCGCTCAGAACTATCAAGCTCCCCTCTACTCTCCTCGCTATCGGAGAATATGCTTTCTCCTCATGTAAGCGCCTGAGAGGTCTCGACCTCCCCGAGGGTCTGAGAATAATAAAGCAGGGCGCTTTCAGCCAGTGTGCGAACCTGGTCGTTGTTAAGATACCCGACGGCGTTCTCGAGATCGAGGACAGTACCTTCTCTTTCTGTACGAGCCTTGAGGTCATTGAGATACCGCCAAGCGTCAGCAGTATCGGCGCGGAAGCATTCTCGGGCTGCGATAAGCTCAGAAAGCTCTTCTTACCCGAGAGTATCAAATTCATCGACGCAAATGCGTTCTCATACTGCCCCAATCTTGTTATTTTCTGCATAGAAAATTCTTATGTTCATAAATACTGTTTAGCCACCGGAATAAGGTTCACTCTCGTGACCTCGGCTGAAGAATATGAGCTTGACTAATAAAAGAAAGGATGAGATCATATTATGATAGAGCTTGAAATAGGTCAAGAGGTCGAAATGGAATTCGGCGGCAAAGCTAAGGTGCTCAGCGTGATCGGCAGCGGTGGTCAGGGTATCGTTTACCTCGTCCGCTTCAACGGTCAGAAATGGGCTCTCAAATGGTATGACATCAATAAGATGAGCAAACCTGCCGCTTTCCGAAAGAACCTCCAGAACAATATAAACGACGGCCCCCCCAGCAATAAGTTCCTCTGGCCGAAATACCTCACAAAGGAAATGGAGGACGGTACATTCGGATATATCATGGAGCTCAAGCCCGAGGGCTTTGACTCATTCGTTGATATACTCAATACCTATAAGCTGGAGATCGACCCGCTTACAGGACGCGGTGTAAAGCGCCCTGTTAAATTCAATACTCTCAGCGCTATGGTGACCTGCGTCATCAATATCGTAAACGCTTTCAGACAGCTCCACCGTGCAGGTAAGAGCTATCAGGACCTTAACGACGGAGGCTTCTTTATCAATGTGAATACGGGAGCCGTTCTCGTCTGCGACTGTGATAACATCGCTCCTGACGGAAGCAACTTCGGTATCGGCGGTAAGCCCGGCTACATGGCGCCCGAGGTCGTAAGAGGCATAGCTCAGCCTAATGTCCAGACCGATAAGTACTCTCTCGCAGTAGTGCTCTTCAAGCTTCTCTTCAGAGGCGACCCCATGGAGGGCGAAAAGGTAGTACGCGATGTATGCCTTACAGAGTCCTCAGAGCTCAAGCACTACGGTCAGAACGCAGTTTTCGTGTACGACCCCGACGACGACTCTAACCGTCCCGTAAGAGGTATCCACGATAACATAATCAAATTCTGGAGAATATATCCGGATTATATAAAAGACGCCTTTATCCGTTCATTCACCACAGGCGTCAGCGATCCTACCAAGCGTATCATCGAGAACGAATGGCAGAAGCTGTTCATACGCCTCAGATCAGAGATCATTCAGTGCGGATGCGGAAGGACCAACTTCAGCTCTATGTTCATTCATCAGAATGAAAAGACCTTCAAGTGTCCGAAATGCGGAATGGAATTCGTTACCATCGGATTCAGCAACCGCGATTACCGCACCCCCCTTTATCTTGGCTGTAAATTCTATACCTGCGAGATACTCCCCGAATCCGACGACTTCACAGCCGTTGCGGGTGAGCTTGTTGAGAACAAGCTCAAGCAGGGCGTCCTCGGAATAAAGAATTGCTCCGACAGACAGTGGAAAGCCAAGATGCCCGACGGAAAGTTCTATGACATAGCTCCCGGAAAGGGATTCCCTGTTTGGCAGGGGCTTGAGATCGATTTTGGCGAAGTAAAAGCACAGATCTAACCTGCTTGGCCAAAGCAGTAATACTGAAAGGATGTATTAAATTATGAGCAATGAACGTGTTACAGAACCCGAAGTAAACAAGAACCTTGGATCTTCGGATAATTTCGATACAAAAGAAACTGTATCTACAGCTCCCGAGTCCGACAACAGCATTCTCGATTTTGACGACGATCCCCTCAGTGCTACAAGCGTTTCCAAAAAGAGCCTTGTAATATTCTTCCTCATCGATACGTCAGGAAGTATGAAGGGAAAGAAGATGGGCGAGCTCAATACCGTTATGGAAGAGCTTATCCCCGAGATACGCAGAGTCGGCGAAGCTGATACAGAAGTTAAGATCGCTGTTCTTACATTCTCTACAGAGGTAAGATGGATGTACTCCAATCCTATCCCGATAGAGGACTTTGAGTGGGCAAGACTCCGTGCAAGCGGCGTTACAAGTATGGGCGCAGCCTTCAAGGAGCTCAACCACAGAATGTCAAGAAACAGCTTCCTAAATTCACCCTCGCTTTCTTTCGCTCCCGTTATCTTCCTTATGACTGACGGTTATCCCTCAGACGACTACAAGGAAGGTCTCAGAGAGCTCCAGACCAACAGCTGGTATAAATTCGGACTTAAAGCCGCTCTCGGTATAGGTCAGGAAGCTAACGACAATATCCTCGCCGAGTTCACAGGCTCAAAGGATACGGTTGTTCACGCATATTCAGGCGGACAGCTGGCTCAGATGATCAAGATCATCGCCGTTACTTCTTCTCAGATCGGCAGTAAGAGTATGACTCTCTCTGACGATACAGGCCATGAGATCGGCGAAGAGGACGTTTTCGCTGCAAAGCAGAAGCTCCTCGGTCAGCAGATACAGGAACTCGTTACTACCCAGACAGACGGAGACGACGTGCCCTTCGATACAGGCTGGTAATATTTCAAAACTTCTGAGGAGGACTGAAAAATTATGTTCAACGGCTTCAGCCATTCGGTTATGGGCGCAAGTCACGAAAAGACCAATTTAGTTTGTCAGGACAGCTCTGCTTTTAAGGTGGGCGATCACTACGCTATAGCTGTAGTCGCAGACGGACACGGCAGCAAAAAGCATTTCAGAAGCCATATGGGCTCTAAATTCGCTGTTGAGGCTGCAATAGAGGCTATCGACAGATTCTATGAGGATCGCGAGGCTCTGGAAAAGAATCTTCCCGTCAACCATAAGCTCATCATAAAGAATATCGAAAAGCAGATCATCTCAAACTGGAATATGAAAGTCGAAAAGCATCTTGCCGACAACCCCGTTACCGATGAGGAGAAAAGTAAATTTACTCCCGAGGAATTTGAGGAAATTCTGCCCGAGTCTTACTACGGCTCTACACTCGTTGCCGCCGTTGCAGGAGATGATTATACATTCGGCGTACAGATCGGCGACGGAAGCCTCGTAGCTATCTTTGAGGACGGCAAGGCTGTTATGCCAATGGAATATAACGAATCCGCTCCTGCCAATGTTACCGCTTCTGTGTGCAACTCAAATGCTGCGGGCATGTTCAGCAGCTTCTATGCACCAAAGAAGAAGCTTATAGCTCTCTACGGTTCTACCGACGGACTCTATACGTCCTTCGGCAGCGAGTACGATTTTCTCGACTACCACACTATAATCACAAGTCAGCTTGCTAATCTTGACACTTTCAAGGAAGTTATCAAGAATAATCTGACTAAGCGTTCACGTTTCGGTACAGAGGACGATATATCCCTCTCGTGTATCTACAACGAGGAACTTCTGAATGAAAAGCTCGACCTTATCAAGAAAAAGGTCGAAGAAAACAAACAGGCAGCTGCCGACCGTAAGGCGGCTCTGCTCAATAAAAAAGTCTGACATAAGCCTTAATCTTCCTAAACGCATAGGCAGCGTTTAATAAATTAAGAAAAGTGGTGTTTTTTATGGAAATAGGTTCTTTCTACAACACAGCTAAGAATTTTGCGGAAACTCTAAAAGAAAAAAGACCTGAGCTTGTCAATTATGACGCTAACCTTTGTCTTATAATCGCCGATTCGGACGAGATCTATTCAGGAGTCTCCTCTGTATCCATAAACGAGGGCACAGTTGAAGATGTCCCCGCAGAAAAGATCGCAGTTATGTCCATTATTACTGCAAAGCATGTTATAGCTAAGCAGATGATCGTTATCTCTCTTGACGATTACAGCTATTTCAAGCCCGATGAAGAGGCTCTCGCTCTTCTGGTCAATTCAAGCGTTGACAACAGCAGCTGTAAGGTAGTGCTCTCTCCCGATGAGGAAGTAGTTGCTACTACTATAGTTCCTGCCGACTCTGCCCCTGATTTCCTCAGCGGCTACGACGAGGCAGAGCTTGGCGCTCCTGCTGACTTCGCAAGCGGTATCGATGTTGACGATACTAACCCATTCAACAGAGAATCAAGCAATCAGGACGCTGCAAACTCTCTCTATGAGAACACCGAGGCTGCTCAGCAGCAGGGTGCAAGCGGCTTCCCGAATGTTTACGCACAGCAGGGCTATCCTCAGCAGCAGGGCGGCTTCCCGCAGCAGCCGGGTTATCCCCAGCAGGGCGGTTTCCCGCAGCAGCAGCCGGGCTACCCCCAGCAGGGCGGCTATCCTCAGCAGCCGGGTTATCCCCAGCAGGGCGGCTTCCCGCAGCAGCCGGGCTATCCCCAGCAGGGCGGTTACCCACAGCAGGGCGGCTATCCCACACACGGCGGTTATCCCCAGCAGGGCGGCTATCCTCAGCCAAATGCCTATAACGGCGGTATGCCTAACTCAATGTATCAGCAGCAGGGCATGAATGCTGCTCCTTACAGACAGGGTTACTCAGGTCCTTCCGTTCACGGCGGCGGTATGAGAAGCGTTTATCAGCAGCCTCAGAGCGTTAGCGTTACTCTCACACAGAAGCCAAGCGGCGAGAGCGCTTTCAAGAAGAGACTCAGCAATTTCCTTGACGATGATGATGCAGATACAACAGGTGCAGCAGGCGGCGACGGAATGTCCAAGGAGGACATGCTCAAACAGGCTAAGGACAGAAAAAAAGTCGCAAAGGCTAACTTAAACTTTAAGAAAAAAATGTGAGATTGACCAATATCGCCATATTATTTTTATAAAGGTTTAGGTATTGCATTTTTTGTTTACATATGTTATAATATTTTTATCCGCTAAAGATAAACTTTTATCGGAAAATCAACTTTCACGGCATCTTCTGCGCAGCTGCGCAGTGTCGATATACTAATCCGCGTTAAGGAAAGGAATTGCTATGAATTATTTGCTTAATATTGATGAAGCGATAGACCGAAAGTTCCTTGTGACCAAGGCAATGAAAGGTCAAGCTGACATCGGCACCATTATCCATGTAATGGACGCTGAACAGCAGGGACAGGCTGTAATAGTCTACTACCGCGTCACAAGGTATAATGAAAAATTCCACGATTATCAGGATTATACGGCTAAGTTTGAAAATCTTGCCGCATTCTGCAAATGGGCTCAGCCCGATAACTTTATCGCTCGTAATTACGAGTGCTTCAGTATCAGAGATATTCAGCACTATATAAAGATCAAGAACAGAAACTTTGCTTCTTTCTGTCTCCCGATCATACTTGTTGCTGCAATAATCATATGGATAGTTGCTCTGTTCGTAGTTAAGGGCGTTGTCGGAATCGTTATGGGCGCAGTCCTTACACTGGTGGTTATTGTCGGAGCATTCTCACTTCTGAAAATGCAGAAGAA
The DNA here is from genome assembly GCF_000526795.1 of Ruminococcus flavefaciens AE3010. Classification (NCBI taxonomy): domain Bacteria; kingdom Bacillati; phylum Bacillota; class Clostridia; order Eubacteriales; family Oscillospiraceae; genus Ruminococcus; species Ruminococcus flavefaciens. The sequence continues at coordinate 2,505,084 of NZ_JAGT01000001.1, read as the reverse complement.
AAAAGAAAAAATGCGATTGTACCGTAAGGTCAGCGCAGGCTGGGGCGTAGTTTTTGAATAACTTCCCCGCCAGACGCAAAATGCTTCATCACTAAAAAAACGTTACAATGCGCGTTCCTTCTTTATCAATAATGTAATAAGAAATCCCCTTGGATATCAAGGGGATTTTTTATGTCTTTAATTAAGCTCGGTTATTATCTACCACAGCCTGAACCTGAAATGCCCCATGAACCCACAGGGAATAAATACAGATAAGAGATTTATTTTTATCCATACCCAATTCCTCTTCTGATTTTTCATTTCATTTGTTCAGACTATGGCCGATACTATATTGTACTACTGTTGAAGCCATAAGTCAAGTATTTTTTTGCGAATATATTTCATATCGAGCTTTTTTTGAAACAAAAAGCTCCGCCTAAGCGGAGTTTTTGGGGAGAAATAAGTCCGAAAAGAGGAGAATCGGACTTTTTATTTTTTGAGCCGTACTCCGTTTGTACAGGGAAGGGACGGAATACTGCCCATGAAGATTGCATTTTTATCTTGCGTTCAGTTCAAGATCCTTGTAGGCATCGAGCCAGATGTTCCTGCCCGGCTCGGACTTGCCGCATCTTTCTCTGCTCTCGGGATCAAAAACACTTGTGAACGCGGACAGCTTATTCAGGAAGCTGTCATTGTACTTTTTAAGCATTGAGTCAAGGTTGTTCTTCCACTCGCTGAAGCGCTTGCTGTCGTACCTCTCCTTTTCATAGAGGCGGAACACCTCTACCCGGGGATTGTATACGATATCCACATTGTTCTTCATCATGCGGTAGCCGAACTCCCAGTCATCTATCTCCTCGCCTTTGTAGTTCTCTTCAAAGCCGCCGAAGCGCTTTATGCACTCCATAGGTACAGAGAGGTTCGATGTTTTGGTGAATATCATCTTGTACTTTACCTTGTCGAAGTCATAGCTGTAGGGCTCAAGCATTTCAAGGCGGATATCCTTTATGTAGTAATAGTTCTTCTGCTTGTCAAGACCGTATCTCTCGGGCTCTGTGAGCCAATAGCGTATGCCGTTTCTGAAAAGCTCCCTGTTGTCGTAATAGCTTCTGTCACTGCCCTCAAAGACCTGCTTTGTGAGACCGAACTGCATAACGGGCTTGTCTGATTTCTTATAGCCGTTATAATGTCCCGAAACGAAGTACTGAGGAACCATCTCATCGCCGTTCAGGAAGATGATAAGCTCACCCGATGCTCTTTGAAGTCCCAGATTCTTAGCCTGACCTACACCGCCGTCAGGTGAACTCAGACAAACTGTGCTGACCTTTGCGCCGTGCTCGTTTATATATCTCTCGAGCCCATTATTGCCGCCGCGATTCACGAAAATGAGTTCATACTCGCTCTCGTCAAAATCCTGGTTTTCCAATGATTCAAATAATCTTACAGTTCTGTCTGACCGACTTGAATACGGGATAATAATACTGCATTTCATGTTTTCTCTGAATTCTCCTTTTGAGATTCCCATTTCCATCTATCGCGGTATCTGTGCCTAAAAAAACAGTTCCGCACTTCTGATAGTATTATACATCAACTATAGGTTATATTTCAAGAAAAAATCGCAATTCGTATTATTTTTCTTTGTATTGCATATATCCTGACTCTATATTTTGCTCTGTTTATATAAATTACACATATATCACAACAAAAAAGGACGGGCTGATGTAGGCATCAGCCCCTACTAATAACGGGATTCCAAAGGGAGTATACTCCCTTTGGTCAGGTCAAGGGTTACTCCCCACAGGGTGGGGAGATGTCGCAATGCGACAGAGGGGACGGACCCGATTAGGGGGACAGCCCTTGCAGGGTGTGGGGCAGAGCCCCACAGTTACAAAGCGCTCCTAACTGGAGCGACGACCCTCTGTCAGCTCCGCTGACATCTCCCTGTACTACAGGGAGTAACCGCAAGGGTGAATTAAAAAAACAGTCCAGTGGACTGTTTTTTTAAGAGGGACGCCCTGCAAGTAAGGGCGTCCCTAATAAGGCTCGGCATAATTAAAGTTCGTCACGCTGCGTCTTACTGTCTACAAGTATTGCAGGGATATTTAATTTGCCAAAGCTGTCACGCTGATAGAGATGCTCCTTGTGCTCGTTTACCTCCTCGACAGTTACCTCCCCCTCGTTGAGAGCCACAAGCAGTCCGTCATCGGACATGTTAAGTATGGTATTTGTGTCAAGCTCGTCAAGATATCCCGACTCATACATCTCGATATTATACCTTGCGATAAGAGCCTCGGGACGTGAAAAGCAGAGTATGGCAAACATCACTGTGAACATTATTGAGAAATGCTTGGCAAACTGCATATCATAGCGGAACTGCTTAACTATTATCATCACAAAGGTAAATGCAAGAAGCACCATGAACCAGCTTGTGTAGACTCTCAGCTCCGTAAGACCGTAGTTGTCTATGTACATTACCATTTTGCTGATAGCTGTAGCTATAAGGATAATGGTGAAAATGCTTATTGTTACGCTGTAGAATTTCAGCGCCTTTGTCTTTTCCCTGCCTGTCTTTTTGGAGAAAAGGCTCATAAAGCAGAGAACTCCGAGATTGATAAGAGCTACTGCAAAGAGCTCGAAGAAGCCCTGCCTTGCGTAGTCGGCATAGGTATAGCCTTCGGGAAGACTATTTGTGAATGCGGAGAGGAAGTAGCTCGCCTGTGAGATGAAAAACATCACGTAGAGTATGCATATGGGAGTTACTGCCGTGTAGACGATAAGATTGCTGACAAAGCGGATATTGAACAGCCTCTGCTTGCAGCGGTTCTCGTCAAGGACGGCAAGACCGTTGAGGTGAGTATTTGTGTAGAACATTCCGAAGAGATACAGCGAACAGGGTATAGCCAGACACAGCTGCAATATGATATTCCATATCTCTTCGCTGAATATGCGCTCTGCTATGCCTGAGAGCATGCGCTGCAGACCGTCGTCTGCGGACATGAGGAGAGCTGCTACAACAGCCGTCAGGGGCACTGTGAGAACAAGTCCTGTTATGATGTACTTTGCATTTGAGCCTGCCTTGGAGTTTGACAGAGAGTCAGAGGTTATGGCTGCCTGCTTACCGAAATTGGAGAAGGGGTACTCGAACAGAGCCTTGCATAAGGCATAGGGCATGAAGCGTTCAACGTTCTTGTTGTCTGCGCCTATGGAGTAGACCAGATACGCACCTGCTCCGAAAAGGAACAGTGCGTCCAGAGTCTTGATGAAGTTATTTGCGGTTATGGAGAAAACGATACTGAATATATAAAGCACTCCCGTCAGCACCTTGTTGAACTTTGAGAAGCTGCACTCCTTTTTTCTCAGGTAGACTATTGCCGCGGTAATAATAGCGATGTAAAGCCCTGTTGTGATGAAGCCCATTGCGTGGAACACAACGTATCTCATAAAGCAGAACGCTGCTATGAATACGAATACGGAAAGAACTACCTCAGCCTTAGAGTATACGGGCTTTTCCTTGACCTTGGCTGTGACAGGCCGCGGTATATATGGTGTCTGCGGTCCGTAAATATTGTTATTCATGGTGTATCCTCCTTAATAGCTCTTGCTTTTATACAAGATCACATTATATTTTCCGTTTCCTTGTTTTTTCATTGCCTTGTATATCAGCCTCAGGCACATTTGGCTTTTTATTATCAAGGTCATTCATAGTGCTGCTCCTCTTTTTCCTTTTTTCTGCCCTTGAAGTAGACTGCTGCCGCCATTATAAGCAGAAACGGTACGAAAAACATGAACGTCATAAATGCGCTGGCGGCATAGATCGTATTGCTGTCAGAAGCCTCAATATCAGCACTGCATATTGCCGTAACTATCACTGCCTGTATCACAGCCGCTATGGAATAGGGTATGTGAGGCTTTACGGTGGTGATTATTGATGCAGCCAGATAGCATATTGCTATCATTGCCACATAAATACCCAAAATAGAAGTCATGGGAATAAACAGCGTAACAAGAGCTGCTGCCAGCCATATAAGTGTTCTTTTCCAGCTTACTTTCATATCATACACCCGCTATCAGAAAATAGTCTATACCGTACATCATAAGCATGACCTGAGAAATTCTGTACACGATCATTATAACTTCCACGGACTTGGGATTTACCTCGTCCCTGTAGTACATACGCTTAACGGTCAGCGGCAGAAGAGCTGTTACAAAGGCAACTACTCCTGCAATATTCAGCCATGGAGCTCCACCCCAGCAAAGTGTGGTGCAGATGAGAAAATTCAGCACGCAAAGTGCAATATCAATACCGTATGTGCATCTGAGCTCACGCTTTACAGCAATATTCTTTTTCATAACAGCGCCTCCTTTTACATATTATAAATATCTGCATAGTATGCTTAGCATTTGCCGCAGTACCGAACTTATGCGGTATATCCGTTTGTCTCAGCTGTATCTTATCATCTGTATCACAAAGAAAACTGCACATACAACTCCGAAAATGAATAATACCGCGACTGCTCTTTTCAATATTTTCATTATCATAGTTCAGCCCTTACTCTCTTTTGTATTCAAGTATATCTCCCGGCTGGCAGTCAAGCTCGTCGCATATCCTTTCCAGAGTTGAGAAGCGGACTGCCTTTGCCTTGCCTGTTTTCAGTATAGAGAGATTGGCGGTAGTGATACCCACCTTTTCCGCAAGATCCTGAGAGGATATTTTTCTCTTTGCCATCATTACATCAAGATTTACAATAATCGGCATGAAAAACACCTCCCGTTATATAGTAAAGTCGTTTTCCGACTTTATCTCTACTGCCTTTTCAAATACGTTTTTGAGGACTCTCATAATGAGTCCGAACATTACTGCGCACATTCCGAAGAATGCGAATATGGAGCTCCACAGACCGAACAGCATGAGAACTGCTCCCACGCCCATGCAAATCCATGATATCCACCTGAGACAAGCGGTGTTCTTTGGAATGAACACCTGGTCCTTACTGATATTTTTCAGCAGGATATGCAGGTTCCACAATGCAAGAAGTGCAAGTACATCACAGATATAAAGCGTCACGCACATGGGAAGAAACATTGTATCTCTTGAGAAAACGCTCTCGGCTTCAAAAGCCATTTCGTACCTGTACCAGTCTGCAATGGTGGGGATAAAGAATGCTACGAACACAGCTGCAAAGGCTGCCACAACAGTCAGTATCCGCGATAAAAAAAGTGATTTGTCCTTGTTCCACATAATAAATGCTCCTTTATATTTATTCATCGCCATATGTCGTAATTAAGGCTATCAATATATGACGGAGTATCAATATTCTTTCCTATGGTATCCTCTGCCCTTAAAAATATGGGCTGATCCATAAAGCCCTCGGTGTTTATCTCTGCAAGATAATTAACGTCCTTATCAGCAGTAAGGACATATACCCTCGTATTTTTGTCAGCGACGCCGTCCTGAACTATATAACCGAGACACTCACCCACATCGTCGCCTTTAAGTGTCTTGTCCAATGTTCCGTAAGGGATATAAAGCCTGTCGTTATACTTTATGGCGCTGTATGTATCGTTCTTATCTACAGGAGAAACAAAGGTCTGAGTGCTGAATTTTATAGGTTCATCGGGCAGTTCGTAGTTTATACCGTTTCCGCAGCCCCATGCCATAAATACAGTCAAACCAATGACAGCTACAAGCAATAAACGCTTCATGTTACCACCTCCGCGGTATCATATTTCTTACTGTGACTATAGTATAACACATAAAATATCATTTGTCAATAGAAAATTATCGTTTTTCAATAATTTTTTCTGTTTCTCAAAGCAGGTGTTTTTTGCGCAAAAAGTAAGTTCATACCATGAAAGGGATTCCAAAGGGACTGTGTTCCTTTGGCAGAGTCCAGAGGCAGCGCCTCTGGTGGGGTTCGGGGCAAAGCTTAACCAACCCGTCCCCTCTGTCAACGAAGTTGACATCTCCCCATTTTATGGGGAGTCACCCCGATTACGTCAGGCGCTCCGCAAAGGGTGAATTGAAAAACAGTCCGGTGGACTGTTTTTCAAGAGGGAACGCCCTGCAAGAGAGGGCGTTCCTTAATGAAATTGAGTATTGGACAAAAAAAACAGCCATAAAGGATAGCTCCTTATGGCTGTTCACTCATACTGTATATCTGTGTATCAATGCGCTTCGTCCCGACATGGGGTCCTTGTTCTTCACGCCGCAGACTATTGCCTCGATAAGCTCGGGCTGAGTCTGTGTAAGAGTTCGGCGGTCGAAAAGTCCGAAACCGTGCTTGCCGTTGTAGCCGTTATCCCAGTAAACGGGAGTTATGCCGTTCTGCGCCGCTGTACCTGCCACAAAGCCGTCGTAGTAGGCGCGGTTCTCGGCTATCCTGTCGGGGAGCTCCTCGTGTGTTCTGTCTATGCAGCCGAACTCGCCCATTACAACAGGTATGCCCTTGTCTATGTACTTCCTCTTCAGCTTTGAGAACTGAGCCTTTATGTGCTCCTCGTCGCCCCATTCTGCCATATTGCAGGGATCGGCGTGGCTGAGCTCGATTATCTCCTGTCCCTTTTCGCCCCAGAGAAATATCTTCTTGTGGTCGTCGCCGCAGTAGTCCCACGGGTCGTAGCAGTGAACAGACAGTATCAGCCTGTTCTCGTCGGCAGTACTCATGCTGTCATCGGGCAGATGAAAGCCGTAGCCGCCGCAGGTATAGTTTATGTCCGTGTTCCAGCCTGCTATAAGCAGCCAGCGGTGAGTGTTGTTCCCCCCTGTACTGCGGACAGTATTCACGAATATCTGGGCGTAGTCGTTGATATTCTCATAGTATTCGGGTACGGGCTCGTGGTATACACCGTCAAAGACCTCGTTCATGTTCTCGAATATGAGGTGCTCATCGTAATCGGCGAAGCGCTCTGCTATCTGGCGCCATACCGCCGCGTATTTTTCCTTGATAAAGATCTGATCGTCTCCGTCACAGAGAAGCCAGCTGCCGTTGATAGTATGGTAGCCGTCGCCGTGGATATTGATAATAACAAAAAGTCCCCTGTTGTAGCAGTAATCCACTACCTCAGCAATGCGCTCCAGCCATTGTGTATCTATCTTGAAGCCGTTGCTGTCGTCTATTTTGTTAAGATACGAAATGGGTATGCGGACTGTTCCGAAGCCTGCATCTGCAACGGCATCAACCATTTCCTGAGAAGCCCTTGGGTTGCCCCATACAGTTTCGTTCGGCTCTCCGTCGAAATTGGCTTCGAGGGTATTTCCGTAATTCCACCCTGCTCCCATTTTCTCTGCAATATCCGCAGCTGAGACCTTATAATCCCCATGGCCGTTCTTTCTCATCTCTCGGTCTCCTTCCTTAGCTGCATAATTGTTACATATATTATATCACGGTATATCGCATCATTTCAACTGTCTTGTGCACAAAAGAGATTATATGCAATAAAGATGTTGCATTATTGACCATAGCTTGACAACAGCTCTGAGGTACTGTATAATCAATAAAAAAGGGAGTATCCGTATGAATAATATTTCTGTCGCAAACGAGACTATAAAAATAACCGCCGAGGGCTTTTACGAGGTGGGCGGAAAACGTATAGATCTGCCGAAAAATGACTTCACAGCCGTTGAGATATGGTCCCCCGAAAGAGGGTCGGAGCTTGTGAAAACAACCGCTGTACCCGAGGGAGATATGTGCAGCATCACAGTTACCACCGAGGACTCCTTTGCTGCCGCAAGCCGCTTTGACAATGTGTGCTTTGCCATATACGGCAAGGAGGACGGACGGAATTACCTGAGCTTTAAAAAGACTTTTGGAACATAAAATGTAGGGGCGCTGTTCAAGCGCCCCTAAGTGATCAGTAATTTGTAGGAGCTGGCGTCCTCGACAGCCCTTTGTAGGGGCGCCCTTTGGGCGCCCGCAGTTTTCTATGAAATTTAGACGGGCTGCCTTTGGCAGCCCCTACATTCGGTTCATTATGTTTTTATCGTGACCTGCGGGACGTCGAGTGACTCCCTGCTGTGCAGGGAGTCACCGCCCCTACTTATTCAACGGTCAGCATAACAGGGCAATGGTCGCTGCCCATGATATCCGTGAGTATCTCCGAGTTCTTCACGCGCTCCATAAGGCGCTCCGACACCACGAAATAGTCTATACGCCAGCCTGCGTTCTTTTCGCGTGCCTTGAAGCGGTACGACCACCACGAATACGTAACCGTATCGGGATAGAGCCTGCGGAAGGTATCCGCAAAGCCTGCTCCTAAAAGCTCCGTGAACTTGCCGCGCTCCTCGTCTGAGAAGCCTGCGTTGCCGCGGTTGGTCTTGGGATTTTTCAGGTCTATCTCCTCATGAGCTACATTGAGGTCGCCGCAGTAGATAACGGGCTTCTTTTTGTCGAGCTCCGAGAGATAAGCCCTCATGTCGTCCTCGAACTCCATGCGGTAGTCGATACGCTTCAGACCGTCCTGTGCGTTGGGAACATAGCAGCACACGAAGTAGAAGTCCTCGTACTCGCAGGTGATGACGCGCCCCTCGTCAAGGTGAGTGCCGTTTATGCCGTATGTAACGGACAGGGGCTCGGTCTTGCTGAATACAGCCGTTCCCGAGTAGCCTTTCTTTACGGCGCTGTGAAAGTATATGTGGTAGCCCTCGGGCGTGAAGTCCGCCTGATCGGGCTGCATTTTTGTTTCCTGCAAGCAGAATATATCAGCGTCCGCAGCCTTGAAGAAGTCCTCAAAGCCCTTTTGCAGGCAGGCGCGGAAGCCGTTGACGTTCCATGATATGAGCTTCATTGTTATACCTCCGAAAAAATTTCTCCGCAGCCATACCGACTGCGGAGACTTTCTTATATTATAACATATAATCTATAAAATAGCAACTTTCAGATGTTCTTTTATTCATTCTGTATTTTGTATATATTTGTCCAGTATCTCGCAGAGCCTCTCTTTGTCGTTTTCGTTTATGAGCTTGTATGCGCACATAGGTGTATCTCCGCTCTGCGGGTAGATGTAGCCGTTTCGGCTAATAACAGCTCCTGCAACATAGAAATCTCTGTATATATCCTTTTCATCGGTATTGCAGCTATACCATTTAAGATTTGAAAGCTCATTTCTCAGTAGATCATAATCGGTAACAACACACACTTTACTCTTATCATCTTGTCCGTCAGTGGTATGGAATGTTGCCATATCGCCCTTGTATTCTTCATTAAACGCATCAAGTATCTCTCTCCTTGAAGCGACTTTGCCATAATCATCGAGTACTATATGCGTGTCAAGGATGCTTCTGAAAAATTCAAGATCACTTTCGTTTTTAAGCTTGATAACAGCATTATATTTACTGCCGCTATCAGGATATATATAACCGTTTCGGCTTATTTTAACTCCTGCAACATAGTTGTAGTAGTCATTGAACTCCTCATTTTCATCTCTTGAGCCTATGGATACCACCCATTCAAGATCAGAGAGCTCATTTTTAAGACCGTCAACGTCATTTACGATACATTTCCTGTTTTCTGTGATCTGTCCGTTGAAGAAGCTATACAGAACAGAACCATCGGTATAATTATCATCAAACATATCAAGCACATATTGCTTTGAAAGGGTAACATTATCAAATTCAGTAATTGCGGAGAGATGCTTTTTTAGAACAGCTCTGAATGCTTCAAGATCGCTGTCGTTTTTCAGTTTGTAATTATTCTCCATATCGTCAACGTAGATCTGCATATAGCCGTCAACATTAATTGTAAAGCCCAGATAATAGAAATCAACATCACCTGACGGTATACCTGCTCTTTCCCATTCAAACTCCCAGAGCTCGTCCCTGAAGCCGCTGCGGTCGCCGACAATACAATCTATGGGCTCGTTTGAGTTTGCAGGATAGTAATAAGCTTTGCCGTCGTTATAGTTGTCAAAGCCTTTTTGGAGAGCTGTCATCATTTCTGTCTTTGAAACTGTGTTGATACGCTCAAGCATTTCATCGTCAACATACATCTCAAGAATATCATTGAGCACCTTTTCGCCGTTGCTGAAGCAGTGATAGGTAGTCCTTTTTTCTGCGGTATCTGTCATTGTATAACAGCCGTTATTATAAAGCGTGAAAGAATAGCTTTCTTCATCGTAAAGTCTTACCTTTCCGCTGTCACCTGCCTGCTCGATCTTAGCTTTAAGTTCTTCATCGCACTTTTTTTCGTAGAAATATATGGTTATACTTCTTCCTGTTTCATCAAAATCCTCTTGGTCTATCTCGTTATCCATATTGAACTGATCCATGTAGCTTATGAACGGTTCAATATCCAAGCCTGTACTGCGAAACTTTACGTCTGAATCCTGCTTAAAAACCATGTCACCATGGTACAGTTCTTTTTCTGCTTTAAGCTTGCTGAATATGGAAGTTGTTTCTTCTGTTGTTTCTTCTGTTTTTATTTCTGATATATCAGAACTTTCTTTTGTTATTCTATTGGTATTTGCAAGGTGATATGCTCCGCCGCCCACAGCTCCGCATACAAGTACGAATGCTGCTGCCATAGCCGCAAATCTGCCCCAGCTGTGTTTTGCTGTGATGACCTCTGTACCGCTTACGCTGTCCTCATACTCTGTCACCTCTATGCTTGGAGAGCTGAGCTTTTCCTGCATACGCTTGCGGAAATCATCGCTGCACTTTATCTTTTTCAGAAGCTCGTCATACTCATTAGGTCTCATAAACATAGCCCTCCTTTTCAAGCTCTGTTTTCAGTTTCTTTCTTCCGCGCTGCAAAAGCGAGCTGACCGTATTCTCGTTCTTTCCGAGAAGTGAAGCTATCTCCTTTACGGTGTACTCCTCATAGTAGTAGAGGAATATCACCGATGAATATTTTTCGGGGAGCTTCGCTATCATCTCTCTTATCTCGTTGTCTCTCGGTGTGAACTCGCAGCTGAGAGTGTTTGCAAGCTCGTCGTCAAGGGGAGAATTTCTTATAATACGGGCACTTTTTCTCAGGTTTTTGCAGCGGTTAATGGCTGACCGAAGCAGCCATGCTTTCATGTGTTCATCGGACTCAAATTCCTGCGGCTTAGCATGGAGAGTCAGAAAGACCTCCTGAGTGATGTCCTCTGCTTCGGGGTAGCTTCCCGTCATAGCAAAGGCAGTCCGCAGGACCGTATCGCCGAATTTATTGAATGCGTACAGCGCTGAATTGTCATTCATGGTAATTCCTCCTTTCCGTGGAAGCGTCGCTTCACTAATATATACAATCAAGGAAATGATTTCCGTGCAGTTTCCAAAAAAAATTGTAGGGAACGCCGCCCTCGGCGTTCCGCAAATAACCCATAAATTATAAAGTGACGTCGAGTGACTCCCTGCTGTGCAGGGAGATGTCCATAGGACAGAGGGTACGTGCAGCTGTTAGCTGCGCCGTCCCCTACATTTCGGGCGGATAATATCCGCCCCTACAATAATAAAGCCCACTGATTTTCACATCAGTGAGCTTTTTTCATCAAAGTGTAAACAGTTCTACCAAAGCTGCTTCATCACGAAGTCCCACAGCCTGCTTTACTATCTTTCCGTCCTTTAATACCACAAGCATGGGTATGCTCTCAACTCTGAATGCCGATGCAAGCTCGGGCTGCTCGTCAACGTTGACCTTGCCTACCTTTACCTTGCCTGCGTACTTATCTGCAACAAGCTCGACAATGGGTCCCATTGCCATGCAGGGTCCGCACCACATTGCCCAGAAATCAAGAAGAACAGGTGTATCCTTGTACAGCAGAACTTCTTTCTGGAAGTTTTCCTTTGTGATAACTACTTCTTTCATATTTAACCTCCTATTATAGCTCTTTTTCGTAAAGGCGGTCTGTATCTCCGCCTGCGGCGGGGATAAACCGCATATTAGTCTTCAAGCGACTTATAATAAAGCATACAGTGGCAGAAGCCCTCGAAATTCGGGTCTGCTATCTGGTCACGGAACTCCTTGCACATACACTTGTTTTCGGGAGTCTTTGCCAGTCTGCACGGACAGTAGCCGTCCTTTAATTTAAGTCCCTCTTTGATTCTGTCAACAACTTCTTTGTCGGGATTGAGCGTTACTTTCATATTCAGTCCCTCCCTGACTTTTTTATTTCATCAGCTCGTCTGCAAGAGCCTCTATCTCAGCTATATTTGCAGCCTTTACAGCTGACTTGATAGATACCGTAGTATCTGTGAATGTGATGTTCTTGGACTTCTCAAACATTGCCTTAACGGTCTTTGCAGCAAGAGGAGCCCAGCTTCCGTTCTCAATGATGCCGATAGTGCGATTCTGGTAGTTTCTCTCGGTAAGGTCGAGAATGAAGTGCTTCATGAACGGGAAAATATCAGCGTTATAGGTAGTTGTAGCGATAACAAGCTTTCCGTAGCGGAATGCATCCTCAACGGACTCAGCCATATCCTCTCTTGCAAGGTCTGCAATAGCTACCTTTGGGCAGCCCTTTGCTTCAAGCTTTTCTTTCAGAAGCTCCGCAGCCTTCTTGGTATTGCCGTAAACAGATGTGTAAGCAATGAATATGCCCTCGGACTCTACGCCGTAGCTTGACCATGTGTTGTAAAGTCCAAGATAGTAGCCCAGGTTCTCTTTGAGTATGGGTCCGTGGAGCGGACAAATAGTCTGTATATCAAGTGCTCCTGCTTTTTTGAGAACGCCCTGAACCTGTGCGCCGTACTTGCCTACGATACCGAAGTAATAACGGCGAGCCTCGCAAGCCCAGTCCTCCTCAGCGTCAAGAGCTCCGAACTTGCCGAATGCGTCTGCTGAGAAGAGCACCTTGTCTGTGCTGTCGTATGTGAACATTACCTCAGGCCAGTGTACCATAGGAGCGAACACGAATGAGAGCTCGTGCCTGCCGAGTGAGAGCTTCTCCCCTTCCTTGACTTCCAGCTTGTTAGCAATTGTGAGTCCCTCGAAGAAGTTATCAATCATAGTGAATGTCTTAGAGTTGCCTACGATAGTTGTCTCGGGGTACTTTTCAAGGAACTTCTTGATATTTGCGGAGTGGTCGGGCTCCATGTGCTGAACTATAAGATAGTCAGGCTTGCGGTCTGCAAGAACTTCTGTTATATTGTCAAGCCACTGGTCAGTGAAGTTTCCGTCAACTGTATCGAATATTGCGGTCTTTTCATCAACGATGATATATGAATTATAAGCCATGCCGTTGGGCACGTCGTACTGTCCCTCAAAGAGGTCGATATCATGGTCGTTTACGCCGATATAGTAAATGTCGTTAGTTATGTTATTCATTGGAAATTACCTCTTTTCAATTATTATGCGAATATTCCGCATCATGTGATAATTATACCATAAATTCAGGCTATTGAAAAGTGGCATTTGCAACAAATTTAAAGATTTTTCTTATATTATATCATATAAGCGAAGCGTTATGATATAATTGCCCGATATGCAGGGAGCAAATCTCTGATTTGCGTATCTGCAAGGGCTTAAAAATCAATTATAATGAATGCTTTGCATTCATTATGCCGCACAATGCCGATAATATTCCTGCCCGGAACTGATTATAATGAATCAAACTGCGCATAATAATATCGAGACCAAAATGAAAAGAGTGATAAAATGATAAGCTTTATTTTAGGTTCATTATTTGGCGGGCGGAGTGCCTCCGCTCCCGTCATACGCTATTCAAGTAAAGGAGAATATTATGCTTAATTTTCTATTAGGTAGTATGTTTGGTGGGGCAGCTGGCGTTGTAACGATGTGCCTCTGTACAGCGGCAAAGTGGGGCGACGAGCATTTGGATAGCCATTAGTTTGTAGGGAACGCCGCCCTCGGCGTTCCGCGAGCCGTTAGCTTGTAGGGGCTGCCTTTGGCAGCCCGTGTCTTACGAAATAACTTTAATTGCATAAGAAAATTGCGGGCGCCCAAAGAGCGCCCCTACACAAGCAAAAAGGGCGGCAAATGCCGCCCTTGATCTCTATTCGATAATTACTTTTTCTCAGGGACTTTGATAAGCTCCTTGCGCATATAAGGCTGGAGTGCCTTTGGTATGCGGATAGAACCGTCCTCGTTGAGGTTGTTTTCAAGGAATGCGATGAGCATTCTCGGAGGTGCAACAACTGTATTGTTCAGTGTGTGTGCGAAATACTTGCTTCCGTCAGCAGCCTTTACTCTGATGCCGAGACGTCTTGCCTGTGCATCGCCAAGGTTAGAGCAGCTTCCTACCTCGAAGTACTTCTTCTGACGTGGTGACCAAGCCTCAACGTCGATAGACTTGACTTTAAGGTCTGCAAGGTCTCCCGAGCAGCATTCAAGAGTACGAACAGGTATATCAAGTGTGCGGAAGAACTCAACTGTATAGCTGTAGAGCTTGTGGAACCAGTCCATAGACTCCTCGGGCTTACATACGACTACCATTTCCTGCTTCTCGAACTGGTGGATACGGTATACACCGCGCTCCTCGATACCGTGAGCGCCTACCTCCTTACGGAAGCATGGTGAATAGCTTGTGAGAGTCTTTGGAAGCTCCTCCTCTGGAACTATAGTGTCAATGAACTTGCCTATCATAGAGTGCTCGGAGGTACCGATAAGGTAGAGGTCCTCCCCTTCTATCTTGTACATCATGCCTTCCATTTCAGCGAAGCTCATAACGCCTGTAACAACGTTGCTTCTTATCATGAACGGCGGTATATAATATGTGAAGCCCTTGTCTATCATGAAGTCTCTTGCGTAAGAGAGTATGCAGCTCTGGAGCTGTGCAATGTCTCCGCAGAGATAGTAAAAGCCGTTACCGCTGGTCTTACGTGCGCTGTCGATGTCGATACCGTTGACCTTTTCCATAATGTCAACGTGGTAAGGAACCTCAAATGCAGGAACAGCAGGCTCGCCGAAGCGCTCAACCTCAACGTTCTCAGTATCGTCCTTTCCTATCGGTACAGTCTCGTCGATTATATTAGGGATAACCAGCATAATCTCGCGGATATCAGCTTCAAGCTTTACTTCAAGCTGCTCCTTTTCCTCAAGCTCCTTGCCGAGAGCGGAGACCTCAGCCTTTACCTTTTCAGCCTCGTCCTTCTGACCGTTCTTCATCAGACCGCCGATCTCTTTGCTCTTTACGTTACGTGTATTTCTCAGGTTATCGCAGGCAAGCTTGGTCTCTCTGTACTGCTTGTCCAGTTCAATTACCTTGTCAACCAATTCAAGCTTGTCGTCCTGAAACTTCTTCTTGATGTTCTCTTTAACCAGCTCGGGGTTGGTTCTTATAAGCTTAATGTCTATCATATTTATTCTCCTTAGTCCTCTTTTGCAAGCTTTTCAGCCAAAGCTGCGAGGTCATTTTTATCATAAAATTCAAGTATAAGTGCTCCCTTGTTCTTGCCGTAGTCCACCTTGACCTTTCTGCCCAGGCGCTCGTTAAGGGAGAGCTCCATTTCCTTGAAATAGTTGTCTATCTTCTTGTTTGAAGCAGCCGCAGCAGCTTCTTCCTTATGCTCTGCGGACTTCTGTGCAGCCTTTTCCACCTGACGGACTGTGAGACCGCCGTCAGCCGCTTTCAGAGCCGTTGCAATAAGCATTTCCTCATCCTCAAAGCCCAGCAGAGCCCTTGCATGACCTGCTGAGATATCGCCGTTTTCAAGCATTTTAAGCACTCTCTCGGGAAGTGAGAGAAGTCTCACAGCATTTGCAACAGCGGAACGGGAGCGTCCCACCATTTTTGCCACCTTTTCCTGAGTCATGCCGTACTTGTCGATGAGCTCCGCATAGCCTGCCGCTTCTTCAACGGGGTTGAGGTTCTCACGCTGAAGATTTTCGATAACAGCTATCTGCATCGTCTCCAGATCAGAGAGCTCGCGGATATTTACGGGAACCTCATCGAGTCCTGCCATTCTTGCCGCACGCCATCTTCTCTCACCTGCTACTATCTGATAGCCGCCCGTGCTTATAGGACGTACAAGGATAGGCTGGAGCATGCCGTGCTCGCGTATGGAATCCGCAAGAGCTGTTATGGTCTCATCGGTGAACGCCTTACGGGGCTGATCACGATTCGGCTCTATTTCAGATATGCGCAGGGTCTTCTTCACCTGTACCTCGTTGCTGTTATCACTGAACAGCGAATCGAAGCCTGCGCCTAAACCGCCTTTTGCCATATTTTATCCTCGTTCATTACTTAGAACGTTTTCCTTTCCTGTTTTTCTTGAAAGAGAAGATCTTCTTCTTTTTCGGAAGTTCCAGCGGTTCGCCTAATATTTCGTGGCAGACAAGCTCGTAGGACTCGGAGCCCTTTGACGCTTTATCATAGTACATTACAGGCTTGCCGTGACTGGGAGCCTCGGAAATACGGACATTACGCGGAACCTTTGTCTTGAATACCTTGTTCGGAAAGTATTTCTCAACCTCAGCCACAACGTCGTTAGCAACATTAAGTCTTCCGTCGAACATTGTAAAGAGGATTCCCTCGATTTCCAGAGCAGGATTATAATTATTTTTAACTATTTTTATAGTATTCACAAGCTGAGAAAGTCCTTCAAGGGCATAAAATTCTGCAAGCATAGGTACTATAATACTGTCGCAGGCAACAAGTCCGTTGATAGTCAGTGTACCAAGTGCAGGAGGACAATCTATAAGGATATAGTCATAATCGTCCTTGCAGGTAAGGATCTGCATTTTAAGCCTGTTTATTCTGTTCTCATACTCGACCAGCTCTATCTCACAGCCTGCGAGAGCTTCTGTAGCAGGCAGTATGGATACATTCTGGAACTCCGTCGGGATAATAGCTTCCTGTATGCGCGTTTTTCCTGTGATAACGTCATAAGTGGAGGCGCTGACAGACTTTTTCTTTATACCGAAGCCTGTAGTAGTATTACCCTGCGGATCAGAGTCCACGCAGAGAACTTTGAAGTCTCTTGAACCAAGATAAGCAGCTATGTTTATAACTGTGGTAGTTTTTCCGACGCCGCCCTTCTGGTTAGCAACAGCAATTATTTTGCCCATACTATCTTCCTTTCAGATTTACTTCTAATATTATATCACTTTTTTCTTATAATGTAAATATGAAACAGAGATTTTTATAAAAAAATGTTTCACATGAAACAATTTAAAGCTTATATGCTTCAAAATATGTTTCACGTGAAACAATAAATTACTTATTTCTTCTGGATCGGTATGCGGACTCTGTACTCGATGTAGTCCTCATTCTGAATTTTACGGGAGTCAGCAGATATACCGGCAGCCTGCATGGTCTCCACAGCCTTGTTTATGGTGTTCACGAACATCTTGACATTCTGAAATACCAGTGAACGCTTTTTATAGCTTGTCTTGTCCCGCTGGCTTCCGATGAATTCATCTATAAGCTTCTCGGAACGCTCCACATTAAGATTACTCTTTATGACCTTGCTAAGTATAAACAGCCTGTCCTCAGCGCTTCCAAGCCGAAGCAGAGCGCGTGCATGACGCTCCGTAAGGCCATACTTTATAATTAGCTCCCGCTCTTTTTCAGTAAGCCTGAGCAGCCGAAGCTTGTTTGCAATTGTGCTCTGAGCTCGTCCAAGCTTAGCTGCGGCGTCCTCCTGAGTCATTCCATAGTGAGAAATAAGCTTTTCGATTGCAGCTGCCTCATCAAAGAATGACAAGTCCTGCCGCTGGATATTCTCTACAAGGGCAAGAACAGCCGAATGACGGTCACTTACCTCATGAACAATACACGGAACCACCGTAAACTGACACATTTTTGCAGCTCTAAGCCGTCTTTCACCTGCAATGAGCTCATATTGGCTGCCCTTTTTTCGTACAGATAAAGGCTGTAAAATTCCGTTCTGCGCTATGGACTCCGCAAGGGAAGTGATGTCCTCTGTAAAATCTGTCCGCGGCTGGTAAGGATTGGGTAAGATATCGTCAATATTGATCTCGACTACCTTGTTTATGAGCTTTTCCTTTGTAAAATTTAAAAATCCTGCCATGATAAAACCTCCGAAAATATTTCTGAACTTATCATAGCACTATCGGGAAATAGTTTCTATACAAAAAAACCGCAGTTTTTCGAGTTGACTGCGGTTTAAATGACATTATTATCTTTAATTACAATTCTTTCTTCTTTATCTGAGCGCTATTTCTCGGATATTTTATCGGAGTTTGCGATATTTTTCTTATTGTCACGATTTTTCTTTGCTCGTCAAAAAGACTGTAATCAGTAATTTCTTCGATCTTTCCGCCAAGAATTTCTATAGCATTTGTTCCACGTGAAACATCTTCCGTGGGGCCTTTCATTGAAATAAACTGTCCACCGACCTTGACAAAAGGAATACAAAGCTCACTGAGAGTACTGAGGCTTGCAACTGCACGCGCACAAGAAATGTCGTACATCTCCCTATATTCAGGCATTTTTGAGAAGTCCTCAGCCCTGCCGTGTATGAATTCAGCGTCAATTTCAAGCTTATCACACAGCTGTTTCAAAAAGTCGATACGTTTATTCAGGCTGTCCAGAAGAGTTATTTTCAGGTCAGGACGAAGAATTTTCAGCGGAACAGAAGGAAAACCGGCACCTGTCCCGACATCAATAAGCGAAGAATCAGGCTTTATATCGGCATATTTTAACAAACAAGCCGAGTCAATAAAATGCTTGCAGAGAATCTGTGTCGGCTCGGTTATTGCAGTCAGATTCACCTTTTCATTGTACTCAACAAGAAACTGAGCATAAATATCGAATTTCTCATACGCTTCATATGAAAGTTCAATACCACACTGTGAAAAATAACTGCAAGATTGTTCAAAATCAGGGAGCATCTTTTTCTCCTTTCTCATGCATCAGCCATACGGCAAGCATAGAAATATCAGCAGGGGAGACTCCGGAAATTCTTGATGCCTGTCCTATTGAAAGTGGCTTTATTTTATTGAGCTTTTCTACAGCTTCAAGGCGAAGTCCGTAAATAAGGCTGTAATCCAGGTCCTGAGGAAGCTTCTTTGACTCCATTTTTCGCATCTGTTCGATCTGTGCAAGCTGCTTTTGGATATAGCCTTCATATTTTATTTGAAGCTCCACCTGCTCACAAACTTCCCAGTCAAGGTTGGGACGTTCACTGTCAAATTCCGCAAGATCGTTATAATTAATCTGTGGACGGCGAATAAGGTCAGTCATTTTACAGCCGGTACTCAGGGGAGAAGTACCTTTTTCAATAAGAAAATCATTCAGTGCATCGGTTGGAGATACATTTAGTTTTGATAAACGCTCGATCTCTGAAGCAGTAAGACGCTCCTTTTCAAGCAGCCTTTCATAGCGCTCATGTGAAATAAGTCCCAATTTATAGCCAATGGGAGTCAATCGCTGGTCGGCATTATCCTGACGAAGTATAAGTCTGTACTCACTTCTTGAGGTCATCATTCTGTACGGATCTGCACAGCCCTTTGTCACAAGGTCATCGACCAAGGTTCCAATATATGAACTTGCCCTGTCAAGGATCATGGGATCCTTTTCCTTTATTTTAAGCGCTGCATTGATGCCCGCAACAATGCCCTGTGCAGCTGCTTCTTCGTATCCCGAGCTGCCGTTGAACTGACCCGCACCGTACAAACCCTGTAAATTCTTGAATTCAAGGGTAGGGAGGAGCTGATTCGGGTTACAGCAGTCGTATTCTATTGCATATGCAGGACGCATGATCTCTACGTCCTCCAGTCCATCTATTGTTCTCAGGAACGCAAGCTGTACATCCTCCGGCAATGACGAAGACATTCCCTGCAAATAGTACTCTTCTGTGCTCATTCCCATGGGCTCTACAAAAAGCTGATGTCGTGGTTTATCTGAAAATCTGACAATCTTGTCCTCAATAGACGGACAGTATCTTGGACCCACTCCCTCTATTCTGCCCGAGTATAAAGGTGATCTGTCAAGGTTTGAAAGTATCACTTCATGAGTTTTACTGTTGGTATATGTAATGTAACAGCTTACTTTGTTTTCGAGTCCGTCAATTTCCGTTTCAAATGAGAACGGAACGATTTTTTCGTCACCGTCCTGTCTTTCCATTATATCAAAATTAATACTTCTTTTGTTTACACGGCAGGGGGTGCCTGTCTTGAATCTACGGAGTTCAACTCCATTTTCAGCAAGGCTTTTTGATAGGAATTTACTCGGCAGAGCCGAATCCGGACCACTTTCATAGGAAACTTCACCAATATGTATCTTGCCTTTTAAATAAGTTCCCGTTGCAATTATGACAGCTTTCACGGCATACTCAGCTCCAAGAGAAGTTCTTACGCCTATTATCTTATTATTCTCGGTTATAATTTCTGCAATTTCTGCCTGCTTTACATAAAGATTTTTCTGGTTTTCGCAGACATTTTTCATGTATTCGTGATACTTAATGCGGTCTTCCTGAGCTCTCAGGCTGTGAACTGCGGGACCCTTTCCACGGTTGAGCATACGGCTCTGAATGAAACACTTATCCGCAGCTTTGCCCATTTCTCCGCCTAAAGCGTCTATTTCACGCACCAAATGCCCCTTTGCAGTTCCGCCTATCGACGGGTTGCAGGGCATGTTTGCGATCTGGTCAAGCGAAATTGTAAACATGACAGTCTTGCAGCCAAGCCTTGCAGAGGCAAGGGCGGCTTCAACTCCGGCGTGACCTGCACCAACAACCGCCACGTCAAATTCACCCATTTTATATGTCAATTTTCTCCCTCCTTATTGTTTCACATGAAACATTTCACTTTCCAACACAGAAGCGTGAAAACACTTCATCAACGACAGCATCTGTAACTTTTTCACCTGTGAGCTGCAAGAGCGACTGCTCAGCTTCATCAAGAAGAATATTCACAGCGTCCAGCATTTCACCGATTTCAAGTGATAAAATAGCACTTTCAATACCTTCAAGAGCACTGTCGATACATTTTTTCTGGCGTTCGTTTGCGGCAGTTGCCGTACCAAAATCAGCTTCATTCAGCTTAAATATCTTTTCAATACAGTCATGAAGTTCATCCACACCTGTACTTTCCTTGGCTGATAAATATACAATATGTCGAATTTTACCTTTTAGCAGGGAAGTGTCAAGGACTTGTTCAACGTCATTTTTATTGATCACAGCAATGGTGTTATTAATATTAATTTTATTAATTAAATATAAATCGTCCTCGGTGAGCGGACAACTTCCGTCAAAAACCGCAATGACCAGTTCAGAGGAAGCAATCATTTTTTCAGCCATATCAACTCCGATACCTTCGATGACATCGTCCGTTTCATGGATACCTGCCGTGTCGGAAAGCCTCAGGGTAATGTCACCGATGCGGACAGACTCCTCGATTATGTCGCGGGTCGTGCCTGCAATTTCCGTAACTATGCTTCTCTCGCAGCCGCTTAGGCAGTTGAACAGTGTGGACTTACCTACATTTGGACGTCCGATTATTGCAGTTGCAACTCCCTCGCGGAGTATCCTGCCGCTGTCGTAATTCTTTACCAGTGAGCAGAGCTCATCACGTACAGCTTTCAACTCCTCAGACAGAACCTCGGGGCGGACTTCGGGAATATCCTCCTCGGGATAATCAGCCCATGCCGCAAGGTCCCCCAGTATCTTCATAAGCTTGTCAGAGCATTTCTTTGCCTTTTTATAGGCAGCTCCCTCGCGGAGATTCTCCGCCATTTTCATCTCGCGCTCGCCCTTGGCGGAAATAATATCCATGACCGCTTCGGCTTTCATCAGGTCAAGCTTTCCGTTGAGGTAAGCCCTCTTGGTGAACTCTCCCGCCTCCGCATTGACAGCTCCGTTAGCCAGTGCCGCGCGAAGAACTCTTTTCGTTACGTAGAGACCGCCGTGGCAGGAGAGCTCCGCAATATCCTCACCTGTGTAGCTGTGAGGAGCGCGGAACACGGTGAGGATACAGTCGTCAAGTCTCTCATCACCGTCGTGAGCTATACCATAAGCGCAGGTGTAGCCTGCCATGTCCGATACCTTTTTATCGCCGTAAGGGGAGAATATCTTCTCCGCCACCTTTATGGCGTCCTCGCCCGAAATGCGTATAACAGCTATTCCGCCCACAGCGTTGGGAGTTGAAACAGCAGCTATAGTTGACATTTTATCACTTCCTAAAAAAACAACGGCATAACGCCGTTGTCTCAATTTGTCAAAAATCTGGTTTAACTAATAATGGGATTTCAAAGGGACTGTGTTCCTTTGGTCAGGTCAAGGGTGACTCCCCACAGGGTGGGGAGATGTCGCAACGCGACAGAGGGGACGGACCCGATTAGGGGGACAGCCCTTGTGGGTGTGGGGCAAAGCCCCGCAGTTACAAAGCGCCTCGCAAGGGGTGAATTAAAAAACAGTCCAGTGGACTGTTTTTTAAGAGGGGACGCCTTGTAAGATAAGGCGTCCCTTAATAAAACTTAGGTTTTTTGACAGTCTCTAACAACGACATAATACCATTGTTTTGATATTCTATTAAAGCTCTATCTTACCGTAGAGACCGCCCTGTATCTCGTCCTCGGGCTTTGGTCTCTTATAGTCCTTTTCAAAGCTTGTTGAGAGGTCAACGCTTCTGCGCTCCATGTTTACCTCTCTGTCGCGGTTTCTTCTTTCTCCGCCGCGTCTGTCGTTTCTTCTGCCGCCGTCACGGCGATTGTCACGTCTTCCGCCGCTTCTTCTTGGGTTAGTGGAAGAAATGATTATCTTTCTGTAAGGCTCCTCGCCGACTGAACGTGAGGAAACTCCCTCTATATTTGAGATAGCAGAGTGGATAACTCTTCTCTCATAGGGATTCATTGGCTCAAGGGGCTGTGAACGGCCTGTTCTGATAACAGATTTTGCAACCTTTGCTGCCAGCTGCTCAAGAGTTTCCTTTCTCTTGCTTCTGTAGCCGAGGCAGTCGATAGTGATCCTGTAGTAGTCCTTATCGCCCTTGTTAGCGATGATAGAGCAGAGGTACTGGATAGCGTCGAGAGTCTCGCCGCGTCTGCCGATGATAGTACCGTTGTTGTTGCTCTCGATATTGATCACAGCGCCTGTTTCGTTCTGGTAAACCTGAAACTCAACGTCAACGTCCATAGCTCTGAGAATGCTTGTGATGTAGTCCTTAGCAAGCTTTACCTTTGGATTGATGAGAGCCTCGTCCTCGATAAGTGTGAAGTTATCAAGTGAGTAAGCCTCTTCGTCGTCCATATTCTCAGCAGGGTTCTCAGCTGCTTCTGCAGCAGCAGTCTCAGTCTTTGTTTCAGCTGCCTTTGTCTCAGTAGTTACAACAGGCTTTGGCTCGGCAACAGTCTTTGTTGCAGGCTCTTCAGCCTTTGGTGCGGGAGCAGTTGTTACAGGAGCTTTCGGAGCTTCCACAGGAGCTGCCTGAGGAGCGCTCTCAATAACTGTAGCCTTTACCTTGGCTTCCTTAGAGCCCAGTCCGAAAAGACCCTTTTTGCCCTCGTCGAGGATCTCGAATTTGATCTCACTGATACTTTTTCCGAATTTTTTTGCTGCGAGTTCCTTAGCCTCGTCAATAGATCTTGCTGTGAAAATTTCAGTCATGCTTATAACCTCCCTGAGGAATTAGTCCTCATCATCGTTTTCCTCATAAGAATCTCCGTATTTTTCAGCCATACGCTTTCTTGCTTCCTTGAGCTTGTCGCGGTTCTGCTTGTTCTGCTCTGAGCGTGAAACGCCGTTAGCCTTACCTGATGATGAACCGCCGTTCTGCTGATCGAGAGCAGCCTGCTGCTCCATCATTTTCTGCATGAAGGATTTCTTATTCGGATGTTTTTCTGCGTATATTCTTGCTTTTTCTTTTTCCTTCTCATTTATCTCCTTGATGCGCTCGGGAGTAAAGTAGCAGTTAAGCGCATAGGTTATTATGAATGAGAAAATTGATGACCATATCCAGTAGAAGCCGACACCTGCGGGCACCTGAAATGCGAACCAGATCGAAAGGAGGGGGAGACCGTACATCATAACATTCATACAGCCGCCGCCTGCCTGCTGCATAGTGGGATTAGTCTTTTTCTGGTGTATCTGGCTGTATACCGATACCAGCATCTGTGAAAGACCTGCAAGGAAAGGGATAGCTGCAAGGATCACAGCCTCCTTAGTCCATGATTCAGGATGGATAGTAGGTGTTTTTCCAAGATTGGCGCCGAAGAGTGTGAATCTCTCATTGAACTGGCTCACCTTTGAGAAGAAGCTCTCGCCGAGAGAAGCATACTTGTCGCCGTTGTCTCTCAGGTGCTCCATAGTCATGAGCTCGCATCTGAGGTTCTTGATATCAACACCTGCTATTCCGCAGGCTTCTTCGATGACACTTTTTGATATGTCAAGGATATGGGTTATAGGCTTATAAATAACGTCGATAACGCCGAAGAGAAGGAACATCTGGATAAATGCGGGCAGACATGAGCCCATGGGGTTCACGCCCTCCTGCTGGTACAGCTTCTGCTGTTCTTCCTGTAATCTCTGTGGGTTATTGGCGAAACTTTTCTTGAGTTTTTCCAGCTTCGGGTTGAGAAGCTGCATTCTTGCCGCGCCCTTCTGGGTCTTATAGTTGACAGGCAGCAGCAATATCTTTGTAACTACCGTAAAAACAATTATAGCTACGGCATAGTTATTGCAAAATGAGTAAATAAGTCTCATCAGATAGCCGAAAGGCACACCGATAATGTCATAAAGTGCGTTCAATATTCATCCCTCTTAAATCTCTAATTGTTATCATCTTCAGAATAATCAGGGTCAACGTAATCGTACTTCTTTACTCTGAAGGTGAATTTTTCGGGGACGTGATCTATGCCGCCCATTGACCATGGGTTACAGCGGAGTATCCTCCACACGGCGAGAGCCGAGCCCCTTACTGCACCAAAGCGCTCAACAGCTTTCAATGCATAAGTGCTGCAAGTAGGATAGTACTTACACTTAGGGGGAAAAAGGGGAGATATGAATTTCCGATAAAATTTTATCAGCCCCAGAACAATATATTTCATACACGCTTATTCTTGTTATCGAAGCTCCTGAACATCTTATTGATCTCATTTACTCCGTACTTGTCCATATAGCCGCAGTATTCATCTGATTTGATGCTGCATATAGCAGTTCTTGCCACTATGACTATATCCATTCCCACGGGAAGATCTACCTCTGCGTTCCTGTAGGCAAGGCGGATAAGTCTTTTTGCTCTGTTGCGGCAGACGGCATTGCCCACTTTTTTTCCTGCGGTTATACCGAGGCGGTTAAAGGGCTTTCCGTTTGGTCTTACATATATGACCGAGTATTTTGAAGCGGCATACCTGCCCTTTTTATAGAGGGCGAGGAAGTCCTTATTATCGTTCAATATTTCCGTATAAAGCATAATTGCACCTGCATATAGCCGTCCTAACAAAAAAGACCACAAAATAAAGATTTTGTGGTCAGCCTCGTCAGTGAGTTAATCTTGCTCTGCCCTTAGATCTTCTACGAGCTAAAACCTTTCTGCCGTTCTTAGTAGCCATTCTCTTCATGAAGCCGTGCTCCTTCTTTCTGTGGAGCTTCTTAGGCTGATATGTTCTTTTCATATTCAGTGTCCTCCTCTCTCGAATTGTTATACAAGAGCCGTATAAACCGCTCTGACAAACGTGATTTGCGTGCAGAGACACTTCGCCCTGCATTACACTAAATCATTATATATTAAAAAGTCTCCCGTGTCAAGCAAATCCCGAAATTTTTTTATATACTCATACATTTTCAGTTTTTTTTACCAATATATCTTAAACGACCATGGGAGAAATTTCAACACATTGTCCGATTTCAGCTTTACAGGCTAAATCTCACAAAATAAATCAGCATTTTTAAAAATTAAGGGTCAAAAAATTATTCACTTTCCACTTTCAACAATTTCACACCCGCAAAACAGAGGGTTTGAGGGCTGATTTGAATATCATTCAACACAGTTTTCAACAATCTGTCAATTTGTGTGTGGAAAGACCGGTCATTTTCTACCTGTTTAACATGAATTTTACTTGCATTTCAACAATGTTTATGATATAATGATCTTATATATTAATATAGGAGAGTATTGTTATTTTTTCTCCAACAAAAATACGGAGGTTTCTATGAATTCATTTGACGAGGTTTTTGAGAAAGTCAAGAGCTACTGTCTCGAAAACGGAAAAATACCTGAAATAGCAATAAAAACATGGATCAACCCACTTGTTCCCCTCAATTTCAACGGCACTGAGGCTGTTTTCAGCGTCCAGACCGAATTCCAGAAGAATATAGTTATGACTACATACGAGGCTACACTGAAGGAAGCATTTCTCAACGTTATCGGACTCCCTGTAAATATCGTTATCAATGTTGAATCAGACGAGCCCGAAAAGATAAAGGTGCCCACAGACGCAGAGCTTGAGCAGAAGCACGCAGAGCTTGAACAGTCATACAAATTTGCAAATTATGACTATACCTTTGATACATTCATCGAGGGACGCTCCAACGAGTTCGCACTTGCATGCAGTAAATCCGTGGCAAAGAACTGCGGCTCAAAGGCAGTTCCCGACTACAATCCGCTGTTTATCTACGGTCCTTCGGGAATGGGCAAGACCCACCTTATCACAGCTATCGCCAACGAGGTAAGAAAGAACCACCCCGACTTCAACATCGTTTACGTTACCAGCGAGACCTTCGGCAGCGACCTTGTAAGCGCTCTCAACAAGAGCTCTATATCCGATTTTCACGATAAGTACAGAAATGCGGATATCCTTCTCATAGACGATATCCAGTTCTTCTCGGGAAGAGAGCGTATGCAGGAGGAGTTCTTCCACACCTTCTACAAGCTCCACCAGGAGGGCAAGCAGATAGTTATCACCTCTGATAAGCCCCCGAAGGAGCTCCTCACTCTTGAAGAGCGTCTGCGCACACGTTTCGAGGGCGGTCTTATCGCTGATATATCCGCGCCTGACTACGAGACCAGACTTGCTATCATCAACAGAAAGTCCGAGCTCTTAGAGCTCAAAATGCCAAGCGAGGTAGCTGAATTCATGGCTAACCGCCTTAAATCAAACATCAGACAGCTTGAGGGCGCTGTTGTACGCCTGAAAGCTCTCAATCACTTCGCAGGCAGCCCAATCACTATATCAATGGCTCAGAGCGTTATGCGTGACGTTCTCGCTGACGAGCAGCCTATCCCGATAACCGTTGAGAAGATCATCTCAGAGGTATCCACAGTATACGGCGTATCTCCCGACGATCTCCGTTCAAGCAAGCGTTCGTCGCAGATATCAACAGCCCGCAAGGTAGCTATATATGTAGTCCGCGAGATCACTCAGATGCCCCTTGCTTCCATTGGTACTGAGTTCGGCGGCAGAGACCATTCAACTATCGTATATTCGGTAACAAGCGTTACAGAGTCCATGGAAAAGGATTCAAATTTAAAGAACCTTGTAAACGACATCATCAAGAACATCAAGGACAAGAGCAAGGTCTGAGTCAACGTTTAAAAATGTTGAAAATGTTATTTCAACAGACTTTTCAACATCGTGTTGAAAATGGTTTTAAAAGTATAACCTCATATATTTCCCTTGCCGAAAAGTGTTTCGGATCATGTATATAAATCCGGTCGGATATTATTTCAACACAGAGAACATTCAACACTCAACATCAGTGTGCAAAAAGACCTAAGAAAAAATTATATATTTCGTCTTTCCACCTTTTTCTCAACTATTTTTCCATTTCAACTCCACAAAGCTCAACTGTTTTAACACATGATCCGCCCTGTCAGAAATACTTTCCCCAATTTCAAAAATTTCACAACACCGCTGTGTGGACGAGCTTTTCGGCGTATATCTTCAAAAAATAAGGATCCCAACTTTTCAACCGACACAATAACAACAACAATATATATTTATTCTTATCTTATCTTAGCTTATCATTTCTTAGCTGAGAATTTTCACGGAGGCATATCATAATGAAATTCATCTGCGATAAAAACGAGATCAGCGAGGCTATAGGCAATGTCTCACGAGCTGTATCACAGAAGTCCACTATCCCTGCTCTTGAGGGAATTAAGGTGCGTATCTCAGCAGGAAGCGTTGAGCTCACTGCTTATAATCTTGAAATGGGCATACGCACTTCTATCAATGCAAATACTGAGGGAGAGGGCGAATTCGTTGTAAGTGCAAGACTTTTCAGCGAGTTCACAAGACGTATGTCAGGAGACGAGATAACCTTTGACATCGACGACAACCTGGTTATAAGCATTTCATGCAGCGCTACCGAGTGCAGCTTCCCTGCAATGTCGGCAAGCGAGTATCCGGAGCTCCCGAAGGTAGACTCTGCAAGGAGCTTTTCCGTAAAGCAGAGCACCCTTAAATCCATGATAAATATGACAAGCTACGCTGCTTCCCTCAACGAGAGCAAGCCCGTACTCACAGGTGAGCTTTTCGATATCGAGGACGGCAGCTTCAATATGGTTGCTATAGACGGCTTCAGACTTGCTATCAGACAGGAAATGACTGACTGCACCGAGAAGTACCACTTTGTAGTGCCGAAGAAAGCTCTTCTCGAAGTTTCCACCCTTATCAAGGACGATGACGACGAGAAGCTTTGTACTGTATGCACCAATGACCGCCACATCATTTTCGAGATAGGCAATGTTTTCGTAATATCAAGACTTCTCGAGGGCGTTTTCCATAACTACAAGATGAGCATACCCAGCGGCTGCAAGACAGAGGTCATTATCAGCAAGAGAGACTTCTCCACCTGTCTGGAGCGCTGCTCCCTCCTTATCGACGACAAGAACAAGTCTCCTATCCGCTGCGAGATAGGCAACGGTGTAGTAAAGGTGAGCTGCAAAACGGGCATCGGTAAGATAAACGACGCAATTTCCGCCGATATTTCGGGAGAGACCGTTACTATCGGCTTCAATAACAAGCTCATTCTCGAGGCGATCCGTGCTGCCGAGGGAGACAAGGTGAGAATACGCTTCAACGGCGCTATGAAGGTCATCGAGATACTTCCTCTTGACGGCGAGAGCTTTATATTCCTTGTAATGCCCATTCAGCTCAAAAACTAATTGATATCGAAAGGCTGGTAGTCATGGCTGAAAAGATAAAGATATCTACAGAATTCATCAAGCTTGACGCACTGCTGAAATTCGCTTCTCTCGTCGGTACAGGCGGAGAGGCAAAGCAGCTCATACAGGACGGAGCTGTCCTTGTGAACGGCGAGGTCTGCACCATGAGGGGCAAAAAGATACGTCCCGGCGACAAGGTGGAGCTTGACGGTCAAGAGGTAATCGTAGAGTGATAATCACCTACGCAGACATTGACGGCTTCAAGAATCTCAGCGGCATTTCTTTTGCTCCCGATCCAAAATACAATATCATCGTTGGTCCAAATGCTCAGGGAAAGACCAATCTCCTTGAAGCAATGTGGATACTTTCGGGCTGCAAGAGCTTCCGCGGCTCAAAGGAAAAGGACTATATATGTCTCAGCGGCAATCGTATGAGTTCAAAGATAAAGATCCTTGACAGCGTCCGCGAGCAGAAGATAACCTTTGAAATGACCAGAAGTGCGGCAAATCCCAAGGAGATAACCCTAAACGGCGTAAAACAGAAGGGCACGAGAGCGCTTTTTGATGTTTTCAAGTGCATTGCTTTTATACCCGACGACGTTGACATAATAAAGGGTTCTCCCGAAAAAAGGCGTAATTTCGTGGATATGGCTGCTTCACAGCTGAATCCCGTCTTTGTGATGCATATCAATAAAAACAACGCCGTGATGAATCAGCGAAATGCCCTGCTCAAAGGCATAATGCAGGGAAGCACCGACCGCGGCATACTTGAGATATGGGACAGGCAGGCTTCCCGTGAGGGAGCTGTTATCTCCTATATGCGCCATGAGTATATACAGAAGTTCAACGCTATCTGCGGCAGACTTTACCGCACCATTTCGGGCGGAGCCGAGGAGCTTGAACTGGAATACAAGTCCAATGTTTACCGTCCCGAGGACTTTGAAAAGCCCTGCGGCGACGAGGCTTACGAGCAGTATTACAGAAAGCTCTCTGAAACAGCAGATTACGACATCAGAACGGGAAGCACCCATGCAGGCGTCAACCGTGACGAGATACTCATAAAGATAAACGGCGTCAGTGCCAAGGATTACGGCTCTCAGGGACAGATAAAGAGCGCAGCTCTTGTCATGAAGCTGGCACAGGCTGAGATATTCATGCAGAAGTCCAAGGACGCTCCCGTTATATTCCTTGACGATGTTATGGGAGAGCTTGACGAGAGCCGTCAGCGGTTCGTCTTTGATATAATCAAGGACATGCAGGTATTTATAACGACTCCCAATGAAAGTGCGCTCCTGCCCGAAATAAAGGGCAAGGTGCTGCGGATAAGCGGCGGCAGCGCAGCGGAGGAGGAAGAAAATGTATCTTCACATAGGGAATAACTACTCCGTAGATGTAAGAGATATTGTGGGAATTTTCGACATTGAGAACACAACTGTTGAAAAGTGTACCAAGAAGCTTCTTGAACGTGCCGAAAAGGAGCATCACTGCGTGTATACCACCTATGATATGCCAAAGAGCTTCATAGTCACCGTGAAAAACGGCAAAGAGCGAGTGTATATCTCACAGCTGTCGGCAGCCACATTGAGGAAACGTCTCCAAAGCGGCGGCGGATTCTGATATGGAAAGACAGACGAGAAAATATATAAGATTGGCGAATTATGATTATTCATCAAACGGATTATATTTTATAACCGTATGTGCCAAGGACAGAATACATTATTTTTCTGAGATAACAGAGGATCCTGCGTTTGTAGGGGCGGATATTATCCGCCCGATAATAAACCTTACGAAAATAGGGAAAATATTGGATTATTCAATCAATGATATTAAAAATCATTATGAAAACATTTCTGTTGTTAAATATTGCATTATGCCAGATCATGTTCATTTGATAATTTCTGTAATGAATGATATTTTGTCCGCAGACGGCGGGCGGATGATATCCGCCCCTACAGTTTCAACGATTATCGGTTCGTTAAAAAGATTTGTTTCAAAAGAAACTGGAATATCTTTATGGCAAAAATCCTTTCACGACCACATTATCCGCAATGAAACGGAATTCCTTGAAATTTGTTCCTATATCGACAATAACCCTACAAATTGGGTAAATGACATATACAACCAAAATTATTGGAGGTAAATCATGAGTCAGCAGAACAATAACTACGATGAAAACGACATACAAGTCTTAGAGGGACTTGAAGCGGTCCGCAAAAGACCCGGTATGTACATCGGCTCTACAGGTCCCGGAGGACTTCACCATCTCGTTTACGAGATCGTGGACAACTCTATTGACGAAGCTCTTGCAGGATATTGTACCGAGATAACTGTTGAGATACTCGAAGGCGATATTATCCGCGTTTCCGATAACGGCCGAGGTATCCCCGTAGGTATCCACCCCAAGGAGGGTATCTCCGCAGCTACAGTCGTTTATACCATACTCCACGCAGGCGGTAAGTTCGGCGGCGGCGGATACAAGGTATCAGGCGGTCTCCACGGCGTTGGTGCTTCCGTTGTTAACGCTCTTTCGGAATGGCTGGAGCTCACTGTAAAGGACGGCGAGCACGTTTACTTCCAGAAGTTCAAGCGCGGTCATTACGACGAGGAGCTGAAAATAATCGGAGATACCAAGGAAACAGGTACCTCCGTAATGTTCAAGGCTGACGGCGAGATATTCGAGAGCACAGTCTACGATTATGAGGTGCTTCTGAAGCGTCTCCGCGAGCAGGCTTTCCTCAACGCAGGCATAAAGATAATCTTCTCGGATAAGCGCGACAGCGAGAATATCCAGTCGGAAACTCTCCACTATGAGGGCGGTATCCGCCAGTTCGTAGAGCATATCCACGCTACAAGAGGACTTGAATCCCTCAGCAATAATGTTATTTATTTTTCGGGAACTCAGGGCGACTCATTCGCTGAGATAGCTCTCCAGTACAACGACAGCTACAACGAGGTAATCCTCTCGTTTGCAAATAATATCCACACAAAAGACGGCGGTTCTCACGAGACAGGCTTCAAGAATGCCCTCACCAAGGTCATAAACGACTACGGCATGAAAATGGGCAAGATAAAGGACCCCAAGGATAAGCTGAAAGGCGAGGACGTCCGCGAGGGACTTACCGCTATCATCTCCGTAAAGCTCACAGAGTGCGAGTTTGAGGGACAGACAAAGGGACGTCTGGGAAATCCCGAGGTTCGTCCGTTCATCGAGAAAATGGTCCAGGAAAAGCTGATGAACTTCCTGGAAGAAAATCCCGAGACCGCAAACCTTATCTTTGAAAAGAGCTTATCGGCTCTCAAAGCCCGTGAAGCTGCAAAGCGTGCCCGTGAAAATGAGCGTAAAAAGAACGCTTTCGGCAACAGCTCAATGCCCGAAAAGCTTGCTGACTGCTCAGAGCGCGATGCAAGATATACAGAAGTGTACATCGTCGAGGGAGATTCTGCGGGCGGCAGTGCAAAGCAGGGACGTGACAGACGTTATCAGGCTATACTTCCTCTCTGGGGCAAGATGCTCAACGTTGAAAAGGCTCGTATCGACCGTATTTACGGCAATGATAAGCTGGAGCCCGTTGTTACCGCTCTGGGTACGGGCATAGGCGAGGACTTCGACATCGAGAAGCTCCGCTACGGCAAGGTCATCATCATGGCAGATGCCGATGTTGACGGTATGCACATCAGAACACTTCTGCTCACTTTCTTCTTCCGTTACATGAGACCACTCATCACCAACGGAAACGTTTATATCGCACAGCCTCCGCTTTTCAAGGTGGAGCGCAAGAAAAATGTACGCTACGCATTTTCCGATGAGGAGAAAGAAAAATTCATCGATGAGCTCTCTGAGGACGGAAAGTATAATGACGTTGCTGTACAGCGTTACAAAGGTCTTGGTGAAATGGACCCCGAACAGCTCTGGGAGACAACTATGGATCCCGAGCACCGTACTATCGTAAGGATAGGCATGGAGGACGCTCTCAAGGCTGACGAGACATTCAGCATACTCATGGGCGACAAGGTAGAGCCCCGACGCAATTTCATCGAGAAAAACGCTAAATTCGCACAGGATCTTGATATCTGACGGGAGTGCCAATGGAAGAAAATTACAAGCTTGAAAAGGAATACAAGGTGCCTGCGGATACATTCCGCGACGCATACCTTGAATTCCAGAAAAAATACGTTTATCCCAAAAGCTATATTTACATGGCGGTATTTTCAGTCATTGCCGTTGCGCTCATAGTATTCGGCATACTTGCAATGCATGACGCTTCAAAAAAGCAGAAGTACATCATGTACCTTGCATTTGTAGCAGCATGCGTGTTCGCATTCCGCGAGTGGTACAATCCCCGTAAAATGCGCCGCAATCTTACGGACTCCGTAAGAGCTCTTGGCGAGCCTGTCTACAAGATAGGCGTGGGAGAAAAGTTCGTGGATATATCCACAGTTTCCGACGACCTAAGCGATATCGCCGAAGCTGCCGAAACAAAAGAGGACGGCGAAAGTGAAGAAGAAAAAGCCGATGATATCACGGAGACAGATCCTCTTCCCGAAAAGACAAGGATAAATATAGACGACGGATTTCAGCTCATGGAGTATGACAGATTCTTTCTCATGCTTGCAGGAAAGGAAATGTTCTATATACTCCCAAAGGACGGTTTTTCGGAATCAGAGCTGAAAATAGTCAGAGATATAAAATAGCAGATAACCCCATTTCAAAATAAATTCAATTCTCTCAGGAGGAAAAAATGCTTTACACAGACAACTCAAAGGTAATAAATACCGAGATAGTTGACGAAATGGAAAATTCCATGCTCAATTATGCCATGTCGGTAATTGTTTCCAGAGCGCTCCCCGATGTAAGAGACGGTCTGAAGCCTGTACACAGAAGAATACTGTACACGCTCCATGAAAACGGACTTACTCCCGAGAAGCCCTACCGTAAATGTGCCGATACCGTCGGTGCGGTTCTGGGACGATATCACCCACACGGTGACGCGTCGGTATATGACGCACTGGTAAGACTTGCACAGGACTTCTCTATGAGATATAAGCTCGTTGACGGTCACGGAAACTTCGGTTCCATAGACGGCGATGGTCCTGCGGCTTACCGTTATACCGAGGCTAAAATGGCTAAGCTCACTTTAGAGATGCTCACCGACATCAACAAGGAAACTGTTGATTTCGTACCTAACTACGATGACCGTCTCAAAGAGCCTGCCGTACTTCCCTCACGTTTCCCAAATCTTCTGGTAAACGGCTCTGTAGGTATCGCTGTTGGTATGGCTACAAATATACCTCCCCACAATCTCGGCGAGGTAATCGACGCGCTGCAGCTCCTTATCGATGATCCCGACTGCACCCTTGAACAGCTCATGGAGCACATTCAGGGACCTGACTTCCCGACGGGCGGCATAATCATGGGCAGAGCGGGTATACGCGCAGCCTATGCAACAGGAAAGGGCAAGATAATACTCCGCAGCCGTACTCACTTTGAGGAGATAAAGGGCAGAAACTGCATCATCATTGACGAGATACCCTATATGCTCCGTAAGGAGAGACTCCTCAAGAGCATAAGTCAGCTTGCAAGAGACAAGCGTATCGAGGGACTTTATGACCTCCGCGACGAGTCCGACAAGGAGGGTATGAGAGTAGTTATCGAGCTGAAGAAGGACGCTGTACCAAATATCGTCCTCAACAAGCTCTTTGCGCTTACACAGCTTCAGGACACAGTAGGTATCATCATGCTGGCTCTGGTAAACAACGAGCCCAAGATACTCACCTTGAAGCAGATGCTCCAGCACTACCTCGACTTCCAAGTTGACGTAATACAGAGAAGAACACGCTTCGATCTCCGCAAGGCTCTTGAAAGAGCTCATATCTTGCAGGGCTTCGTGCTTGCAGCAGACTATATTGACGAGGTAATCGACATAATCCGTTCCAGCGCTACCGTTCAGGAGGCTAAGGAACGCATGATAGAGCGCTTCAAGGACGTTGATATGTCAGCTCTCCTTGACCGCGCACAGTACGACCTCACAGGACTTCACATCGAGGCTCAGACAGGTCTTTCACAGGAACAGGCTGAGGCTATCGTCCAGATGCGTCTCGGACAGCTGACAGGTCTGGAAAGACAGAAGATAACCGACGAGCTCTATGCTCTCCTCACCAAGATATCAGACTTTGAGGATATCCTTGCAGACGTGAAACGCGTATATCAGATCATTATGGAAGATCTTAACGCTATCCGCAAGAAGTTCAGCGATAAGCGCCGCACCGACATCGAGAATGTAAGCGGTGAAGTTGATATCGAGGATCTTATCCCCGAGGAGGACTGCGTTGTTACTCTCACAAACAACGGCTACATCAAGCGTATGCCGCTGACAGAGTACAAGACACAGCACCGCGGCGGACGCGGTATCACAGGTATGAAGCAGCGTGAGGAGGACTTCGTGGAGGAGATGTTCATCTGCGGCTCTCACGACAATATCCTGTTCATATCCAACAAGGGTATCATGTACAAGCTGAAATGCTATGAAGTTCCCGATGGCTCAAAGGCTTCGAGAGGCTTCAATCTCATAAATCTGCTGCCGCTCACCGAAAATGAGAAGATAGCAGCTATGATAAAGACCACAGACTTCAACGATGACAAGTTCATCACTATGGTCACAAAGAACGGCAAGATCAAGAGAACTAACCTCTCACTCTACAAGAACGTCCGCAAGAACGGTCTTATCGCTATAGGACTTGACGAGGGCGACGAGATAGAGGGAGTTCGTATGACTGACGGCAATGCTCAGCTCTTCGTTGCTACACGCAACGGTATGGCTATCCGCCTTGAAGAGAGCAAGATAAGAGCCCTTTCACGTTCAGCTCACGGCGTAAGAGCAATCAAGCTCCGCGACGGCGACTATGTTGTAAGTATGGCAAGAGTACGTGAGGGAGCTTCTCTCCTTACCGTTACCGAGAACGGCTACGGCAAGAAGACAGACCTTGACAGCTACCGTATCCAGAACCGCGGCGGCTTCGGACTTACCAACTACAAGACAGACGATATCCGCGGAAAGGTATGCGGCATCAAGATAGTTGACGAGGAGGACGATATCATTCTCGTATCAAGCGACGGTATCATCATCAGAATACTCGCCAGCGATATCCGTATCATGGGACGTATCGCAAAGGGCGTACGCGTAATGAGAGTCAATGAGGGTGCTAATGTAGTTGCATTCACCCGTGCCGAGCACGACGACAATGCCGAGACCGAAAAGGTGGAGCAGCTCACAGAGGAGCAGCTGAAGGAAGCAGAAGCCGAGGCTGCACTTGAGGAGCAGAACGAAGTGATCGACGAATCAGCTCCCGAGGACGACGATAACGAGGAATAATACTCCCGCATAAGGAAAACACATTGATATACTTTTTACTTGCAGTAACGATATTTCTGCTCTATGCCCTGTTCGAGAACTTTTTCATGCTGAATATAAGGCGTGAAAAGCTGGGAATCGGCATAAGGATAGTACATCTTTCCGACCTCCACAAGAGAACGTTCGGTAAGGAAAACTCCCGCTTATGCCGTAAGGTAAGAGCAGAAAAGCCCGATATAATCATATTCAGCGGCGACCTTGTATCAAGGTCCGTCAAGGGTCTCAGCAATGCCGAGGCGACGCTGAGGGAGCTGTGCAATATAGCTCCAGTGTATATGATATACGGAAACCATGAGCAGAGCATATATATTGAAATGCGCGACAAGCTTGAAGAAATGTTTGCGCGGAATGACCAGATAATGCTGAAAAACAGCAGTACCACCGTGAATATCCGCGGCAGGGAGCTGAAAATATTCGGGCTCCTTGAAAACTACGGCGTTTACAAGAAAGACGGCGGCTACCGTGACCTTGACATCATTGATGTGGGGGAGCTGAACAAGCTTCTGGGAAAGTGTCCCGAGGGCGAGGTGCTGCTCATTGCCCACAATCCCTTTTTCGGCGAAGCCTATGCGGAATGGGGCGCAAAGTACACATTCAGCGGTCATGTTCACGGCGGCATAGTGCGTCTTTTCGGCGTGGCAATGCTGTCTCCCGAGCGCAGCTTCTTCCCGAAAAATGCCAAGGGAGTCTATGACTTCGGCGGAAAAAAGCTGCTTGTGTCGGCAGGTCTGGGAAAGCTGAGGCTTTTCTGTCCTCCCGAGATAGTGGTGTACGAAATATAGCTTTATGCCGAAACTACGGCAAAAATAATGAGAAACAGTCCTCCCGTCCACGAGAAGTCGTGGTTCAGGGAGGATATTTTTCTGCCCGTGAGAGAGCCGAGTATCAGCGCGGCAGCTCCGCAGATGAATACGGCTGCGGCTGCACCTGCGGCGGATATATTCGTACCGCCGCAGCTCAGACCCGTTGCGGCAGCGTCAAGAGAGCCTGCAATGGCAAGGACGGCAGCTTCACCCATGGACAGCACCTTGGAGCTGTCCATATCAACTGCGGAATCGTCCAGACAGAGCTTGACGAATACGGATAGCTCGCCCATTTTTACGGAAATACCGTCCTTTTCGGAGATACGCCGTATAATGCTGCGCAGTATGCTTTTTGCGATATTCAGCGAGCCTATGGTGATAAGGAAAGCCGTACCGATGACGTGGACAGTATGGGACGTAATAAAGCCCGAAATAATATCTGAAAGGGTAACGGAAATAAATAAAACGGCAGCCGAGAACATATCTATTATGAGTGCGGAGCTCAGGGGTATCTTCACGCCGCTGTTGCAGCAGGCAGCTGCCGCAAGATATATGTCGATACTGACGATGAATGCGAGAAAAAATTCTTTCAGCAAAATAAACACCTCCGCAGTATCATATGCGCCTGATCAGTAAGTAGTGAGTAGAAAGTAGTTAATAGAAAGTAGTGAGTAGAGAGTTGGATATGTATTTTTTACTACTCGCTACTCTCTGCTGACTATTCACTAAAAATAATAATTTTGCTTAGCAAAATTATTATTTTTTATTGACTTTTTACCTGAATATGGTATAATAAAAGTGTATCGTTATATTGTTGGGAGGGATAATTTTGATAGCAGGTGTTTCTACAGCTTGCCTGTATCCCAAGCCCATTGAAGAAGCCCTTTATGAACTTGCTGTCAACGGCGTTTCCACCGTTGAGCTGTTCATAAATACTCATTCCGAGCTGAAAAAGAGCTTCGCTCACGGCGTTGCGAACCTTATGAAAAGATTCGACGTTAAATGCCCCTCAGTACATCCGTTTACCTGCGAAATAGAGCCGCAGATGTTCTTTTCGGAGTACGAGAGAAGAATTGACGATATGCTTGAATATTACAAGCTTTACTTCCGTTTTATGAATATCGTTGGAGCTGATATTTTTGTTTTTCACGGCGGCAAGCCCTCCTCAATATGTACTCCCGAGCTCTACTGCGAAAGGTATTCAAGGCTTTTCAGACTGGGTAAGGAGTTTGGTGTCACGGTGGCAGTGGAGAACGTTTCCCGCTGCAAAAGCGCCTCTGCGTCATTCATAAAGGATATAAAGAATATGCTTGGCAGCGAATTTGCCTTTGTGCTTGATACAAAACAGGCTGTCCGCTCAAACGAGAGCCCCATGAAGTTCCTTGACGTGGTGGGAGACAAGATATGTCATGTCCACATAAGCGATTCGGGAGAAATGGGCGACTGCCTCCTCATAGGCAGGGGACGATTCAACTTTAAGCAGTTCTTTGAAAAGCTTGCGGTATACAATCCTGATTGCAGCGTTGTCTTAGAGCTTTACA
This sequence comes from Ruminococcus flavefaciens AE3010, assembly GCF_000526795.1. Classification (NCBI taxonomy): domain Bacteria; kingdom Bacillati; phylum Bacillota; class Clostridia; order Eubacteriales; family Oscillospiraceae; genus Ruminococcus; species Ruminococcus flavefaciens. Next base: position 2,466,410 of record NZ_JAGT01000001.1, on the reverse strand, counting down.
GAAGCGGTTTTTCGGGTATAAGCGACCTGATATCCAGCTATAACAAGCTCAGCAGGATGACTGAACCTTACGGCAGGGAGCAGAGCTTATGAAGTGTCCATACTGCGGATATGAAGATTTAAAGGTAATAGATTCACGCCCTGTCGATGACAAGACAAGGCGCAGACGAGAATGTGTCAGATGCGGAGAGAGATTCACCACCTATGAAGCTGTGGAGGTCCCCCTGCTTATGGTGGAAAAGAGGGACGGAAGCGTCCAGCTCTTTGACAAGGCAAAGCTCATAAACGGCATAGTCTCGGCAATAAAAAAGCGACCTGTCTCGGCTGAGAAGGTCACGGAAATAGCAAATTATGTGGAGAACTACTACGCGAATGCTCTCAGGACAGTTGCCAGATCCACCGAGATCGGCGAGCTGGTGCTTGACAGACTGCGGGAGATAGATCCCATATCCTATATAAGATTCGCTTCGGTATACAAGGACTTTACCGATATCGACAGCTTTGTAGCTGCTATAAGCGAATTTGACGGAAAAGAGCAAAAAACGGAAGATAATTCCGAAATATAAAATTTATGGAGGGTTTTACCATGAGTAACAACGGCACACCAAACGGACTGGACAATTTCCTTGAGAATTTCAACGACATCAACACCGAGAGAACATTTGCAGAGGCTGAGGTCAAGAAGAATTCAGCAATTGCAGCTATCGCATATCTTCTTCCAATTCTTTTCTTTCTGCCGATCTGTATCGACGGAAACTCAACATACTGCAAGTTCCATGCAAATCAGTCTCTTACATGGCTTATCGTAGCTATTGTACTTGGCATTATATTTACAATACTTGGTCTTATCCCTATCTTTGGCGTAGTATTCAGAATACTCTGGCCATTTGTTATTCTCGGAATAGATTTCGCATTCATTTACGGTGCTATCAAGGGAAAGGCTTACAGAATACCTTTCGTAGGAAGCCTTCTCAACGTATTCTGATATCAGCTTACAGGTAATCTTATACTGCCGCTGTCCTCACTGTATACCATTGAGGCAACGGCAGTATTGTCACATACGAGAAGCTCTGCAAGCATTTTTTTGTTTTCGGGGCTGTAATTTTTTATCTCATAGACGAAAAGCCTTGCGTTTCTGCCTGCGTATCTGCGCAGAGGAAGTCCCTGTTTATCCTGCATGACTGCGTATTTCTCATAGACATCGGAAAAGCTCTCGGGTATAGTCACGGTCTTCTCGGATATTTCCTCTACCTCCCAGCCGTGAGAGGCAAAGTAGCCCATACGCTGAGATGCATTTTCGGCAGGTACTGCGGATACCGTGGTTTCGCCTTTTTCGCTGCACGCCGCAAGTGCAAATGCAGCCGCTATAAATATAGTTTTTCTCATGTGATCACTCCTGTACAGGTCCATTCTACAGTAAATCTTATTCACCCATGTTTGTACATTATACCGAAAGGAGCCGCAATGGCGCAGATAAGACTTGATAAATTCATATCCGAGCGCACGGAGTACTCCAGAAGTCAGATAAAGGAGCTTGCCGCAAAAGGAAAGATAACCGTTGACGGCACAGCTGTGAAACGCTCTGACACAAAAATAGACAGCGATACAGCTGCGGTAAATGTGTGCGGACAGGAGCTGAAAAGCTCGCGGTACAGGTACATACTGCTGAACAAGCCACAGGGCTATGTGTGCTCTACCGATGACAAGGACGGGGAGACAGTATTGAAGCTCATACCGCAGGAAATGCGGACAAAGGGCATGTTCCCCGCAGGCAGACTTGACAAGGACAGTACGGGCGCTCTGCTTATCACAGACGACGGCGAGCTGGCTCACCAAATATTGTCACCACGCCGAAAAATAACCAAAATATATATTGTGAAACTTGCCAGACCATTTGAGAATAATTATATTAACAAATTTGCCGAGGGCATTAAACTCGCCGATGGGGAGACTTGTCTGCCCGCACGCGTAAAATCGGCGGAAAACAGCGATAAACTGGCAATGATAGAAATTTGTGAAGGAAAATATCACCAAGTTAAAAGAATGTTCGCTGCCGTGGGCAATCACGTAGAAAGACTGGCACGCGTTTCGCTGGGAGCTTTGATTTTGCCCGAAAAACTGGCAATCGGAGAGTGTATGGAATTATTGCACAAAGATGTTGAAAACTTGTTCAAACCACAGGATTTTGACCTTTTTTACAGTCAATTTTTCCCTGTTTTTTCGGCAAATCTAATAAACAACTATTTGTAACTTTGGCAATTTAGCAACTTGAAATTATTTGGAAAGTATGGTATCATATTATCATAGCTGATAGTGGAAAAAAATATATCGGCACAAAATTTTAACTGGAGGACAGGATTAAAAATGGCAGGCTTAACACTTAAAAACATTTATAAGAAATATCCGGGCGGCGTGGTTGCTGTTTCAGATGTTAATTTAGAGATAAGAGATAAGGAGTTTATCGTTCTCGTTGGACCTTCCGGATGCGGAAAGTCAACTACCCTCAGAATGATCGCTGGTCTCGAGGAGATCTCAGAAGGCGAGCTTTATATAGGCGACAGACTCGTTAATGATATCGCTCCAAAGGACAGAGATATCGCAATGGTTTTCCAGAACTATGCTCTTTACCCTCATATGACAGTATTTGAGAACATGGCTTTCGGTCTTAAGCTCCGTAAGGTTCCTAAGGACGAGATCGAGAGAAAGGTTAACGAGGCTGCAAAGATCCTCGACCTTACACACCTTCTCGACAGAAAGCCTAAGGCTATGTCAGGTGGTCAGAGACAGAGAGTTGCCCTCGGCCGTGCTATAGTACGTTCACCTAAGGTATTCCTTCTCGACGAGCCTCTCTCAAACCTCGACGCTAAGCTCCGTGCTCAGATGAGAACCGAGATCGCTAAGATCCACAAGAAGCTGGGTACTACATTTATCTACGTAACTCATGACCAGACAGAGGCTATGACAATGGGTGACAGAATCGTTTGTATGAAGGACGGTTTCGTTCAGCAGATCGATACACCTCAGAACCTCTACGAGAACCCTGTAAACAAGTTCGTTGCAGGCTTCCTCGGCTCACCTCAGATGAACTTCATCGACGCAGAGCTCAAGGAAGAGTACGGTCAGTATATAGTTGAATTCGGCGCAACAAACGGCAGAGGCAACAGATACCAGATCATCGTTCCCGAGTCAAAGGTCAACGAGGATCTCGCTGCTTACGTTGGCAAGGAGATCATTCTCGGTGTACGTCCTGAGTCTATCCACGACGAGGAAATGTACCTTTCAAATGCTTCCACAGGTGTTATCGACACTAACGTTGAAATTACAGAAATGATGGGTGCTGAGACTTACCTCTATCTCCTCTGTGAGGGTATCCCGCTTACAGCAAGAGTTAGCCCAAGATCTACAGCAAGACCCGGAGATGACATCAAGGTAGCTATCGATCCTAACAGAATCCATATCTTCGATAAGGAAACTGAGAAGGCAATTGTTAACTGATTAATTCTTTTCATATTTATCCTTTCTTTCTTGGTACACAGCGCCGCAAGACGTTGTGTACACGCAAATCACCGCAGTAGATATACTGCGGTTTTTTGTGTTATATCACTGTTTAGGGGCGGCGTTCCGCCGCCCGATAACTATTTGCAAATTTATAGGAGATTATCATGAGTAAGATCAGAGATTATCTTGAAGCCCACAAGCAGGAAATGATAGATTTCCTTGCTGAATTAGTGGCAATACCCAGCGTTCAGGGCGAGGCAGAGGAGGGCTGTCCATTCGGCAGAGAGCCTGCAAGAGCTCTGGAAACTATGCTGAAAAAGTGTGAGGAGTATGGTTTTACCGTGGAGAATGTGGATAACTACGCAGGCTCGGCGGATATAAACGATATGCCTGCTGAGCTGGCAGTGCTCACTCACTTGGACGTTGTCCCCGTTGGTACGGGCTGGACAACAGACCCCTATGTACTGCGATATGAGCCCGACACCGACAAGCTTGTAGGCAGAGGCGCTATCGACGATAAGGGACCTGCCGTTGCGGCTCTCTTTGCCGCAAGAGCCGTAAAGGAGCTGGGACTGCCCCTGAAAAAGGGCATACGCCTTATCTTCGGCACCAATGAGGAGAACGGCTCCGCTGACCTTGCCTACTACCGCAAAAAGCGTGATTTGCCGCCAATGGTGTTCACTCCCGACGGCGAGTACCCCCTTATAAACGCCGAAAAGGGTATGCTGAGGGTGTACTTTTCAACTTACTGGTCTATGCCTGTTGAAATCAAGGCAGGTACAGTTATAAATGCTGTCCCGTCAGAGTGCAGGATAACTTCAACATTTGATCCGAAAAGGGGCTGCGGAGTCATTTTCGATTCAAAAACGGGAAAAACCACCAAAATAACCGAGAAGCAGACTCATATTGATACCATAAACGGTATTTCCGCTCATGCTTCAACTCCCGAAAAGGGCGAAAATGCTATAACGAAGTTCCTTGAGTCGAGGATAGTTGCCTGTGAGCCTATAGACGAGCTGAGAAAGCTCTTCCCTCACGGCGAGTTTAACGGCAAGAGCTGCGGACTGGGCTTCCGCGACGATATATCAGGAGATATGACCTGTGTGCTGTCCATGCTGAATACCAAAAACGGCAGACTTTGCGGCGGTATCGACATACGCTTCCCACTTGACCGCACAAAGGCTGAGATAAGCGCGATGATATGCGGAAAACTCCGTGATGCGGGCTTTGAGATAGACTCCTGCGAGGGTGTGGAGCCTCACTGCACTGACGAGAATTCAACATTTGTGCAAACATTGTTGAAAACCTATGAGAGGGTCACGGGTAATAAGGGACGCTGTATCGCTATCGGCGGCGGCACTTATGTACACGAAATAGATGGCGGAGTAGCTTTCGGTGCGGAGTTCCCCAATGAGGACGGTCATATGCACTGTCCCGACGAGTTCATAACCGTGGAGAATCTGCTGAAAAACGCGGAAATAATGGCGGAAGCCATGCAAGCTTTATTAATTGAGAATTGAGAATTTAGAATTTAGAATTGAGAATGTAGGGACGACCACTGGTCGTCCGCACTCAACGTTCATGTAACATCATGTAGGGGCGGCGTTCATTTTACATAATAGCGCCGTAAGCGAAAGCAGATTAACGGTTTTGATGAGAGTGAACGAGCTTGCGAGTGATAACGTGGTTAGGCGGCGCGGGCTCCGCGCTGTAGGGGCGTCCGCAGGTTTCTATGAAATTAAGACGGGCCGCCAAAGGCAGCCCCTACAAGGCTAACGGCTCAGAAAAGGCGGACATTAAGTCCGCCTTTGTTTATCTGTCCGCTTTATCGGTTGTTGTGACTTTGGTGTTATCCTCTTTATCGCCGTCAAGACCGTCTATAACGTCGTCCACGGCGTCCTGAGCGCCGTCGATGATGTCCTTCCCTGCATCACCTGCACCGCCCACAATATCCTTGCCTGCGTCGCCTATACCGTCAGCAGCGTCGTCAACGCGGTCCTTAACGGTATTGGTTCTGGTTGGCTCGGTAGTGCTCTCGTATCTTTTTTCAGTTGTGCTGTCTTCGATAACTGCGCCGTTTCCGTCGTCGGTGTAATGGCCGTCGTTATTGTCTCCGCAGCCTGTAAGAGTTGCACAAACCGTAAAAAATATGGAGCATATTGCTAAAACCTTTTTCATACAAATCATATCCTTTACATGGTATCGCTGTTGATTCGTTTTCCACAGCGTGTTTTTATTGTTTACTCATTTTCCCTGATTATCCACAGGCTTTTCAACTTTTTACTGCTTCCAGAAAGTGTATTTTACGTTGTTTTCCACCCTTTCAACAGAGTTTTCAACAATAGAACATATGAATCCACACTCTATTCAACACCGTGTTGAAAACTTTTCCACCCGTCTGTGAAATATAATTAGGACTATATTGCTCTGTATCTGCGCTATATCAGTATTATGCTCACAGAGTGATATTTCTTCGCAAACATTGATTTAACGGGAAAAATATGATATAATAATTGTAAGTGAAATTACACAAAACATTTCGGCGGAAAGGTGGTGTGAGATTGAACAGACTTATAGACAAGATAGCTATCCTTGTCATGTGCATGATGAGCCTGACTCTGAGCGACAGCTTCATTGAGCCTGTTATACTGACTCTTGCGGCAGTTACGGCTTCTGCGGCTGCACAGCTCCTGACGGGCAGAACGGCAGCTTCTGTTATTATTGCCGCCTGTTCGATGCTCTGCGGAGCATTTCCGCTTTTCTTGTGCATGCTGCCCCTTATGCTTTACGATGCCCTATGGGAGAAAAAATGGTGGCTGGTAATGCCTGCCGTTTTGGTATTCGGAAAACTCGGCGAAATAAAGGTATTGCAGATAATTATGATAATTGCGGCTATTGCAGTTACTGTGATAATATATCTTCGTGTGTCGGGACTTGAACAGACCGTCACCAAGCTGACGCTGCTCCGTGACGAGATAGCGGGAAAGAACAGACAGCTTGCCGAACAGAATCTCCGCCTTGCGCAGGCGCAGGATAACGAGATACACCTTGCCACACTAAAGGAGCGAAACCGCATCGCCCGTGAGATACACGACAATGTGGGGCATATGCTGACGCGTTCGCTGCTCCAGTCGGGAGCGCTCCTCATCATCAACAAGGACGAGCAGCTCCGCGAGCCGCTGGAAAGCCTGAAAACTACCCTCGACAGCGCCATGACCAGTATCCGCGAGAGCGTTCACGATCTCCACGATGACTCCATAGACCTGAAAAAGGTCATCGAGGACAGCATAAGCACTGTTGACAGCAGGTTCAGCGTAACGCTGGACTGCGACGTAAGCGAGAGTATGGCAGGCAATGTGAAGCTCTGCATGATAGGCGTCATAAAGGAGGGGCTTTCCAACGCGGTGAAGCACTCCACGGGAGATAAGATAAGCATTATAGTCCGCGAGCACCCCGGGTTCTATCAGCTCATGCTGGAGGACAACGGCAGCTGCTCCGAGATAAAGGAAAGCGGCATAGGCTTGAAGAATATGCGTGACCGAGTTGAAGCGCTGAAAGGCAGGATAAGCTTTACCACCTCAGCGGAGGGGTTCAAGATATTTGTATCCATACCCAAGTAATATTAGTTTAGAGTTGAGAGTGGAGAGTTTAGAGTTAATGAGTTCGCTTTGCTCACATTATTTAAATAATGTCGCCGCAGGCGACTCCACAACTCTCAACTCTCAATTCTCAACTGTTAACTTTTGCGCGAATGCGCAATAAAGGAGTTATTATGAACATAGTAGTAATAGACGACGACAAGCTTGTAGCGCTGTCGCTGAAAACAATACTGGAAAGTACGGGAAAGGTCACAGTTGCCGCCATGGGTTCAAGCGGCGAGGAAGCTATAGAGCTCTACCGTCAGCACTGTCCCGATATTATGCTCATGGATATCCGTATGGACGGCATGACGGGCATTGAAGCAGGCGAGATCATACTGAAAGAAGCTCCCGAGGCGAAGATACTCTATCTCACTACCTTTTCCGATGATGAATACATAGTAAAGGCGCTGAATATGGGGGCAAAGGGCTACATATTAAAGCAGGACTTCGACGGCATAGCTCCTGCCCTTGACGCGGTAATGCGCGGACAGAGCATATTCGGCGACAAGATAATCACAAAGCTCCCCGAGCTGGTCGTACCCAAGAAGAAGTTCGACTTTGCAGCTCACGGCATAAGCGACAAGGAGCGGGAGATAATGGAGCTTGTGGCTCTTGGGCTCAGCAACAAGGAAATATCCGAGAAGATATTTCTCGGCGAGGGCACTATCCGAAATTATATAAGCAATCTCCTCGACAAGCTGGAGCTCCGCGACAGAACTCAGCTTGCAGTATATTATTACACGGAAGTAAAGTCTTGAACCTTATATAAAAAAACAGCGAAGATCAATTCTTCGCTGTTTTTTATGAGGTGGTAATTTGTAGATAGCTTATTTAGTGGGGAGCTCCTTTACGATACCGAGGAGGTAGCTCTGTATAGCCTGTGCATCGGCATTTGTAACACCGTCATTGTTGCCTGTTACGTCAGCGTTTGCATAGCCGACCTCAGTGATGTGGTGAGCATCTGAACCGCTGATACCGAACTTATTTGGGTTAGCAAGGCTCTGCATGATGATAACTGCATCTGAAAGGTCTACCTGACCGTCGTTGTTAGCGTCGCCGTACTTTGTTACCTTTGAGTTGACGGGCTTTGTTGTTGTGAATGTTACCTGAGCTGTTGTAGTAGTTGTGAGCTTTGTAGTAGTCACGGGCTTTGTAGTTGTTATTACAGGAGCACTGCCGCCCTCCTTGTATACAGCCTTGATAGATACGCCCTCGCTTACGGGAACTGTTATCTCGTCTGATGATGTATTGCTTACCTCAGCACCTGTTACCTCCCAGTGATCGAAGCTGTAGCCTTCCTTGGCTGTAGCCTTTACAGTTACGGGGTAGTCTGTGAAGTACTTACCTGTCCATGAGCTGATTGAGTCGTCAAGGTTGATAGTGTTGAACTTTACTGAGCCCTTGCTGCCGTCGTTGTTTACTGTAACGCTTGCAAGGCTTCCTGTAAGGCTCATATATGACTTCATCTGGCTTGTAACGTTGCTGTATCTTGTGTTGTAGAAGGTCTCAAGGAGCTGATAATCCTCGTCAAAGGTCTGCTCGTTGTGAGTGTGCTTAGATGAGGGGAAGCGCTTGTATGTATCAAGTATCTGCTGCTTGAAGCCCTTGTAGTAGTTGATAGCCTCTGTGGTCTTCTTTGTATCGAAGTTGTAGTTTGCCATATCCATGAAGCTGAGCTCGAACTGCTTCTTGAACTCTGCGTTCTTCATAAGGTTTGTGAATGCGCCGCTGAGTGAGCCGCCGCCCATACCGAAGCCGCCCATAAAGCCGCCCATTCCGCCGCCTGCGCCGCCGAACTGGCTGAAGCTGTTGTAGGTAGGACCTGTCTCGTTTATCTTGTCAGCAAGGCTTGAAGCATACTCCGTATCGAACAGAACCATACGCCACTTGCCGTCTGCGTAAGGATTCTCGGGATCAACTGTATTTGCGCGCCATACACCTGTATTGTTGCTTGGCCAGTCCTTGTTAGCCCAGTAGATCTGAGCTGCGAAGTAGTCGATAAAGCTCTGGATATCGAGCTTATCAGCTATCTGCTGATAAGCTGCGTCGCTTGTCATATCTGCACTTGCGATCTGGCTGAGGAGACTGTTCCACTCTGTAAGATCCTGATCGTTGCCGTCCTCGAGGGAGTTATTCTTGATGAAAGCAACGTCATTCTTCTTGATGCCGTAGTGTGACTTGAAGTAGTCTGTGTTGTACTTCTCCATGAGCTGATAGATGCCCCAGAACTCGCCGTCGATGAAGAGTATGCACTCGCTTGTAGCCTGAGTAGCCATATCTCTGTCGCTTACGAGGGACTGGTTAACAGAATCACGGAAGAAGCCTGCCATGTTGTCGTTTCCGCCGTTTCTTATTGTGAAGCCGTCGAATGAATCGATGACCTTGTTGTTCTTTTCCTTGGTTGACTTGCCCTCAAAGAGGTCATATTCAACGCTGCTCTTGCCGTAGTCCATACGAGCGAAGATGTTGAAACTCTTCTGAGCCCATGCACGTGAAGCAGCACCCTTTGTTCTGATGCCTACGTTCTGGGAAACTACGCTCTTGCCGTTCTCGAAGATCTCGATGTTTGCGGGACGCTCCCACTCTGAGCCCTTCTGGTTGTAGTTAGCCTGTGACATGAATGCGAAATCTCCCATTCCGCCGCCGCCCATGAAGCCGCCGCCTGCTGCGCCGCCGTCACCGCCAGCTGCTCCGCCGAACTGACTCCAGTCGAAGCCGCCTGCACCGCCTGCTGCGCCACCGTCGCCGCCTGCTGCACCGCCGAACTGGCTCCAGTCGAAGCCGCCTGCACCGCCTGCTGCTCCACCGTTGCCGCCTGCAGCTCCGCCGAACTGGCTCCAGTCAAAGCCGCCTGCGCCGCCCTGCTGAGCGTCACCGCCGTTTACCTGACCGAAGTTGCCGAGACCGCCTGCTACTGCACCTGCGGTATCCTCATCGGCAGTTACAACAGGACCGCCTGCGCCGCCGAGCTGTATATCGCCGTTACCGCTCCAGTTAAAGTTTCCGTTGACGTTATTGATGTCGAAGTTGGCCCACTGCTGAGCAGCATCGCCCTGCTGAGCGTTACCCTGCTGCTGTCCGCCAATGTTGACACCGCCCTGCTGCTGACCGCCGAAATTCATGCCGCCCTGCTGGCCGCCCCAGTTGCCCATGCCGGGGAAGGTCATGCCTCCGCCGCCCTGGTCGTATACCTTACCGAGAACGTAGATACCCTTGTCGTAGTCGAAGAGGTTATCGGGGTCTGTAACAAGTGAGATGACCTTCATCTTCTTGTATCTTTCAACGTTAGCGGAGCCAACGAAGTATGTCTTTGTGATGATGTCGCTTGCTCTGCCCTGAGAGTCAACAGCGATTGCACGAACTACAGCTGCCTTGAGTACGCCCTCGTCGGGAGCAAGGATATCGGTATAAGCTGTGATATCAGTTCTTGCGCTGTACTTGTTGGGCTCGCTGGTCATGTCCTTTATTGTGAGAGGAGAACCATATTTTTCTGAGGAAGTAGTAGGATCGCTTCCGTCTGTTGTATAATAAACTGTAGTGCCCTGTGGAACCTCGATAGAGAGTGAGAAGCCGTTGTCATAGAAGCCGCTCTCAGCTGAGAAAGAGGGAGTTCTTACAGCGTTTGAGCCCTCGGGAGCCTTGTTGGCTGCGTCGGGAGAAGCTGAGAGCACATAGAACTCGCCGCTGCCGTCGGGATACTGACCGTAGGAAGTGTCCTTAGCCATATCCTCAAATGTTATCTGTGAGGCGATATTGCCTGATTTATCTGTGAGAGTAAGAGTTTCGCCGCTTGTTGAAAGACCGAAAGGAGCGATCTCCTTATTGGTCTCGCCTGCTGTGCCGTCGCAGAAGATTATCTTTCTGCCGCCTGCCTGAAGAGTGGTACCATCGGGGATAGTGAAGCGATAGGGGTTATCTGCCTTATCTGTGATACCCCAGCCGCTGATATCCACAGCGCTGCCCGAGCCGTTGTAGAGCTCGATCCAGTCGTACATATTGCCGTCGGGAGCCGCATAGGTAGTATTCTTAGGGCAAACCTCGTTGATGGTAACAGTATCCGCAGCTGCTGCCTGACTTGCAGGAAGAAGACCTGCTGCGCCCATAAGCATAGCAAGGCTCATGATACCTGCACCTGTTCGTTTAGCTGATTTCTTGAACATAAAACGTCCCTCCATTGTAATTTTTCATGTTTTGAGCTTATTATCGCCCGTTTCTTCGATATATCTTAAGTAGATAATAAAAAAGTAGTCTTAAAATAATCTTAAACCAAACTGAAAATAAAAACAGTGTATATTGAACTTGAAGTTCAATATATAGGGATATTTGGCAATTTCAGTATATCATTATCACCAAAGGAAGTAAACTAACAACGCAAATTTTGCACAAATAAATAAAAGTCAGCAATAAATGATATATTACCAGCACAATAGTTATACTGCATCCAATAAAAACAGCTTGACGTGCCCGTTTATATGGAGTATCATAGTAGGGGTGGATATTATCCGCCGAAATGTAGGGAACGCCGCCTCGGACTCCGCGCTGTAGGGGGGCTGCCTTTGGCAGTCCGCACCTTACTCAAAAAATAACATGAACACACTGTATGGGCGGCGTTCCGCCGCCCGTATACGTATCGACGAATTTACAAAAGGAGAACACAATGTTTCAAGGTTTTTCGCAGGAAGCTCTTGAATTCCTGCTTGGTATAAGACACAACAACAATAAGGACTGGTTCGAGCCCCGCAAGTCCATATACACCGAGAAGATATTCGAGCCCATGAAGGCTCTGGGTGAGGAGCTCTTTGCGCCATTCGCTGATACCGACGGCATGATGTACAAGGTGGGCAGGATTTACCGCGACGAGAACTTCGCGCCCTATCTCCACTACCGCGATACCATGTGGATATACGTCCGCTATGAGGCGTGGTACTGGAACAAAACTCCCACTTTGTATTTTGAGCTCTCTCCCGAGGGTGCGGAGTTCGGCTTCCGTATCTCAAAGCCCGAAGCCGCCGTTATGGAGCGCTTCCGCAGCGGACTTCTTGAAGATGCAGAGTCCTTTATCAACATGGTGGATGAACTTGTTGAAAACTATGGGCTCACACTTGGCGGCGACGAGTACAAGCGTAAAAAGCCCTGTCCCGTACCTGAGCTGGAGCGCTTCTTTATTAAAAAGGGGCTTAGTCTTTACACCAAGGTCAGCGATCCTGCGGAGCTTTTCTCCCGTAAAATAGCGGAGCATACCGCCGAGGTGTTCAGGGCGGTGCAGCCTGTCAACGACTACTTCCACGAGATAGTCGAGGTTGAGGAGCTTGCAAAGGCTATACTCAAAGAGGAAAAGGAACAGCAGCTCGCCCAGCCCGAGCCAGAGATAAACATGGTAAAAGCCCCCGATGTTGAATTCATGTGGTAATTATTTAATGCGTAATGCGTAATTCGTAATGCGTAATTGTAGGGGCTGCCTGTGGCAGTCCGTGCTGATATCATTGAAACTTGCGGGACGCCGAGGGCGGCGTCCCCTACAGCGCAGTGCCTGCGCCCCCTAACCACGTTGCGAGCTGAGCCAGCTCGACCGCAGCCACGATGTCGCTTGTTTCACGCGCTCATTCTGTACGTTAACGATACTCTGCTTTCGCTTACGGCACAAATATTGAAATAAACATGAAACCGTATGTAGGGGCGACGTCTCGTCGCCCGTATTAATATCATCGAAGTCTGCGGGCGCCCAAAGGGCGCCCCTACAAGCTAATGGCTAAAGGCTAAGGGCTGATTTAAAACAGCCCTCTTACGTCCTCAAAGCTGAGTGTGGGCTGCAAGGCAAGGTTTATGCCGAATGCAAGGAGCTGTGAAGCTCTTTCCGTCAGGCGGTCTATATCACGGGGAGTTACCATCATGTTGGGCAGCTCCCCGTTTATGCTTTTCCCCGTGAGACTTCTCACTATGGTATGCATATCCACAACGGTGGGAACTCCTACGGCTATGACGGGAACGCCGAATATTTCCTGGGAAAGCTCCCTGCGCTCATTGGAAACGCCGCTTCCGGGAGAGATACCCGTGTCGGTTATCTGTATTGTAGTGCCCAGACGGCTTATATCCGTGCAGGCAAGGGCGTCAATGGCGATTATCGCCGCAGGGCGGAGCTCCGCCGATATTGCGCGGACTATCTCCGCAGTCTCGATGCCCGTCTGTCCCATGACTCCCCCTGCAAAGGCACTTACCCGCCGCAGAGACGTGAGGAAGTGCTCCTCGCCGCTGTCAAGCTCCTCCCTTAAATGCCGCGTAGCAAGCACCTTTGCGGCAGTCTGCGGACCTATGGCGTCGGGAGTTATATCATTGTTGCCAAGCCCCACCACCAGCACCTCTCCCTCGGGGATAAGGGCAGACAGCTCCTGTGAGAGCTCCTGTGCCATGAGCTGGTAATCGTCGGAAAATCGGCTCAGACTGCTGCCCTCAAGGGTAATGTAGCGCCCCTTGCACTTGCCTATGGAAGCAAGACAGCTGTCGTCGTCGATAATTATCTCGGTAATGCTGAAAGCTCTGCCCCGTGTGGTGATGTGAACATTCTCGGGCAGGTCGTCAGCGGAAAAGCTCTCAAGAGCCAGATCGGTGCGTATTTCCATTATTTCCTCCATATTGTGCATATTGCTTTAATTGTGGAAAATATTTCTAAGGATAATTTCACTTTTAACTATTGAAAACAATGTGGAAAAATGCTATAATTATATTTGTCTCAGTATGGCAGCTGTGCGTTGCAGCTGTCGGGAGTGAACGAACCCGTGTTTGCTCCTATTATCTGTAAGATGCGGACGAATATACAGTCTGCATGATTCAAGGAGGTGTAACAAAATGCCAAACATTAAGTCTGCTAAGAAGAGAGTAAAGGTTAATGCAACAAAGGCTGCTGCTAACAAGGCAAGAAAGTCTAATCTCAAGACTGTTCTCAAGAAGGCTGACGCTGCTGTAGCAACAGGCGCTGCTGATAAGGCAGAGGCAATCAAGGTTGCTATCAAGAGAGTTGACCAGGCTTGCGCTAAGGGTCTTATGCACAAGAATAAGGCTGCAAGAAAGAAGTCACAGCTCGCTAAGAAGCTCAACTCTGCTGAGTGATCGGTCTCTTTGATCATATAAGAAATCAAAATCCCCTTGCGGACAACTCACGGTCTGCAAGGGGACGTTTTTATTATACAGAAAATGCCCTGCCGTAAGGCAGGGTATTTATTCAGTTCATATTGGCTTTAGCCACTTCACGGAGGACGTGTTCCATTACTTCCTCGGGAGTAGGCACCTTGCCCTTGCCGATCTTGTTTATGGGCGCGTTGGGATCCTTGCAGGCTTCCGCAATGGACTTCTCTATCTCGCGCTTGACTTCTTCTTCACTTACGCCGTTTTGTCTTGCAATACTTTTGAATATATCGTTGTTTTTCATTCAGATCCTCCCTTTTTGATATACTATAATAATATATTGCTTATTATTAAAAAGCAATAGCTATTTGATAAAAAGTGTATTTCTTTCTTGTAATTTGTTAAGATTAAATAAGAAAGGAACGCTTTTTATGTCAAAGTCAATGAAAATATCCAAGGAAAATGAATTCAAGTATATCCAGCTCGGGCTGAATATAGCCTATTACAGAAAGCTTCAGGGACTTACACAGGAAGAGCTTGCAGAAATATCGGGTATAAGCCGCTCGCACATCAGTGCCATAGAGGCTCCCAATATTATCCACAATGTATCTCTCGAAGTGATATTTGAGCTTGCACGTGCGCTTAAAATAGAGCCCTATAAGCTTCTTGAATTCAGAGAATGACTCCCCTTGAAATACAGGGGAGTATTTTTATTCCTTAACGTATACTCCCACGATCTCCGAGATATATGCACGGTGGTATGCGTCGCCGTTGAAGAACTTCTCGGGGATACCGTCATCTGTGAGGAAGCCGCTCTCCTGCAGGTCATAGCTGTAGAGCTTGCGGCATACAAGAACCAGCTCTGCCTCTGCAAAGGTCACGCAGCCGTCTATCTCAGCGGGAGTGAGACCTGTCTCCTTTGCCTTGTCGCAGTCTCTGCCCGAATGTGAGCCGCAGAAGGAAAGGGCTTCTCTGAACTCCTCGCCAAGGAATGAAACGGTATAGCAATCGTTATCCTCGATATAGCCGTAGGTATGGCGGGTAGGTCTTACGTAGCAGGTGAGCACGTTCTTGTTCCAGAGCACGCCCAGCTGTCCCCATGAAGCGGTCATGGTATTGTAATTATCCTTGCTGCCGCCTGTGAGAAGCATCCACTGCTTGCCTATCTTCCGGAATGGATTGAATGAAAGTTCGTCGATATTGATTTTTTTGAAAGCCATGATCGATCTCCTCTTTATATAATATTTTATGTCTGTTCCGAACCCAAGTATACGGAACGGACTTTTTAACGTCTTTAATATGATATTCGGGATCATCACGGCTCATGCAGCGTCAGTGAGCTCTCAGCGACGATTTATAGCGCAGTCGGAGCTTATCTGTGATAAGTGCGATGAATTCCGAATTGGTGGGCTTGCCCTTTCCCGTATCAACGGTGTAGCCGAAAAAGGAATTGAGGGTATCCACGTTGCCTCTGTCCCAAGCTATCTCGATAGCGTGGCGAATGGCACGCTCTACTCTTGAGGACGTGGTGTCGTAGATGCCTGCCACTGTGGGATAGAGCAGCTTTGTAACGCTGTCCAGCAGGGTCTTGTCCTCTATTGAATAGAGTATAGCGGTCCTGAGATAGTGATAGCCCTTGATATGTGCGGGAACGCCCAGCTGATGTATCATGTCCGTGACAACTACCTCCATATCGTCGCTGAAGCTGCTTACCCTGTCTCCGAGGGCGGAGTTTATAGCGGTACACAGGTCCTCTGCGCTGCATGGGCGGAGCAGGAGCTTTGAAGCTCCGTTCTCGATGACCTGTTTTTCTATGAACTCGTTGTCATAGGCAGAGGTGACGATGAAAACAGGCGGCTTTACGCCCATTTCACGGACAGTTTTCATAAGGGATATGATGTCGCCGTTCTGTGATGAGATATCCAGCACAGCTACATCTGGCGGGTCTTTCTTTATGGATTCCAGTATCACGCCGCAGTCCTTGCGTCTTGTATAGGCGTACATACCCTTTTCGCGGAGCTTATTTGCAGCGCTCACGCCTGTTTCGGCTGAGTCGTCGCCGATAAGTACCTTGATCTTGTTATTCATGATTTTATACCTCCTTTTGCATGGCGGTTTTTTGCCGCAAGATAATGATATCACATCGCAAAAGGAGCAGCAACGGCTAATTATAGGACTTTAAGCCGTATATGTTCGGGAAATGCCGTAAAACATAAGTGTAATAAATCGCCGTCGAAAAGCGCTGTCGCATAAAACTGAAAATATATGAAGGAAGCGGTTATTTCCGCTTTTTTCTGTGAAGAACGCCCTCGGACATATCTCTGACCTTTGTACCTTCGGGGAAAAGCTTGTCAGCAAGCTTCTGCAAAGCGTTCTTTTTGACTGTTTCTGTATGGACGGGAGCCAGCTTCGGCTCGCTTACCTCTTTGCTCCACTTTTTCTTCACATTATCGGAAAGATAGGGGATTATCTTGTTTCTATCGCCGATGTAGCTGTGCTTTTCGAGGAATTCCAGCGGCAGCTGACAGCCTTCGCCGCCGTATTTCCCGAGGAAGTCACCGAAGTGGAAGTCCAGCATCTCCTCGAAATCCCGTTTTCCGTCCATTATCTTTTTATTATTCTTCATGCCCTCGATAAGAGCCTTCTGCTCGTCGCTTTGGGGCTCAAAGTCCTTGATGAAGCCAAGAGGTCCCAGTATCATGAAGCCTATCATGTAATCGTCATTGCAGAAATCGCTCTTGGGCATTTTTGTCTGTGGTATATCAAAGCCGTAGGCGGCATAAAGCGCGAATGCGCAGCGCAGCGCCATGAACTTGTCCTCGTCGATATCGTAGAGGTGTTCCTCCTCAACGTAGCCGCGGAGCCTGCCCGACTTTACCATGAGCTGGAGCACAGGCTGTAACATCAGTGAGCGCATGCCCTTTACAATGGGGGCTTCCACGTCCTTGGCGAAGTTACCGCCGATATGGAGTATATTCCCTGCGCTTGTGCCCGACTTCTTGATAACTGCGTCAAGGTATGCGGTCTCTGCGGAATCGGGGATATTCTGCTCCGCAGGGATAACGATGGAATCATAATTGCCGTAGCCGCAGTTGCAGAGCACCTTTACCACCACGTCGCGGGGATAGTAGGAATCCGAAACGACTATGACCTTGTGGCGGCAGTCCTTGGCTTTATCGAAGAGCAGCTTTCCCATTTTTCGCGGAAAGGCGAAATGCTCCACAAGGTCACATTCCCTTGTCATGAGCTTTTCCCTTGCAGTCGGGGGAAGTCCGCTTATCTTCATGAATATGTCGTATATCTTTTCAAGGGTGACATTGCCCTTGGGGGCGTATTTTTTCTCGGCAGCCTTCTGTGCCTCTATTCTCATTTCCGAGAATGTTCTGCTGCCTGTATTGAACATGGAGAAGTCCTCTTCCATGAACAGGAAGATGTCCTCATTCCTTGAAAAGGGCATAAGCACCAGCGTGTCCCACATACGGAAGCTTGTGGCGGAGTGGTCGTTGCGTGATACCTCATGGAGCATTTTCACGGTCGTCTCGTCCTGTAACGGAGAATTTCTGCGTATTGGTGAAAATTCGTCGTTCATTCCGCACCTCGTTTCGTCATTTGGCAGTAGTCGTTGTTTTTTCGGCAGAGGTCTCGGCTTCACCGTCAGCCTTTGCCTCGGCAGGCTCGATACCTCTCATTTTTCTGTATTCGTCAAGAGTCATAGCACCGTCGGAGTTATAGGCTCTGATAAGAGCGTCCTTGCTGGTGAATTCCTCGTTGTATTCGCCCTTGTCGTTCTGTACGTACTTGCCGTACCATACTCCGAAGAATGACCATACCGCGTTGTCGCGGAAAGCCGCGTCCATATCGGGAACGCTTCCGCACTCGCTGATAGCGATGAGCTTATTGCTGCCCACGAATTTCTGTACAGCGGCAAATTCCTCATAGAATCGGCTGCCGTAGTCCTTTTCGCCGCTGAGATACAGGTCAACTGAGGCTATATCGAAGGTACGCTTGTCCACCATAGCGCTGTTGCTCTGACCGTTCCATATCCAGATAAGGTTGTCCAGCTCAAAGTACTTGGTAAAGCGGTCGTATATGAGCTGCCAGAGCCACTTGTAGCTGTCCGAGCCCTTGGCGCCCCACCAGTACCAGTCGCCGCAGCCCTCGGGGAGAGGTCTCCACAGTACGGGTACACCTCTGTTTTTCAGTGAGGTGAGCTGACCTGCCATATTGTCTATATCAAGGAGAAGTCCGTAGCACTCCTTGGAAATATCACCCTTGCTGTAGAGCTCGCGGAGCTCTTCCTCAGTAAGCTCGGCTATCTCCTTGTCGGTGACAGCCTTGGAAATATCGAAGTCGGTATCCTCTGTGCGGATACCTTTCTTTTTGTCCGAGGGAGCCTTCCAGTACCAGCTCACGCAGGATATACCGCCGTTCAGGTACCATTCCGCAGCTGCGTCCACTTCCTTGAAGCTTGCGTCGTAGCTCTCGTCGGGAATTTCAAAGTTTGAGAACCTGATAACGGGGTATTTGCCTGTGGTGCGGTAAATGAGGTCAAGCTCGGAGTTGTCGCCGCCGTAGGCGTACTGACCTGTTATCATGTACTTGCCGTAATTCTCGGAGAGGAAGCTCATGAGCTCCTTTGCGGACTCGCCTGCCTTTTTGTTGACCAGCTCGCCCTTTGCGTCGTAGCTTATATCGCTGAGGGAGGTGTTGTTCTCGATCTTCAGGTAATCAAGGCACATCTCGCCGTTTTCGGGAGTAATTTCAAGCTTCTGCTTGCCCTTTGTGAGGAAAACTCCGTAGATAGTGATATAAGTGAACTTTCCGTTGTCGGTAGTCCTGAACTCGGTGAGCTGCTCGTCCCCAAGCTTTAAGCGGCAGGTAACAGCGCTGCCCGATGAGATATTTAAGGAAAGGTCGTAGTGCTGGTTGCTGGGAACGTCTATGTCGAACACAACGGAAGCCTTGCCTTCGCTGCCGAAGCCTGTGACGTAGCCGTCGCCGCTGAATTCTGGAAGATCCGTTGCAGTCTTTGCGCCGCCTTTCAGCTCTGCCTTTTCAGCCTCGTAGAGATTGCCCGATGTTTTCTTCTCTATCTCGGGATAGGTAACAGGGTAATCGGGGAAGGTCTCCACGGGGACAGTTGTAGTGGGCTCTGTGGTCTTTTTAGCGGTAGTTTCCTCCACTATAGGCACAGAAGCCGTCATTTTGTTCTTTTTGTCGCAGGCTGCAAAAGCCGAAGCGGCAGCTCCCGCAGCACAGGCGAGAGCTATGATCTTGCGAATATCCATTTATTCCTCCTGTAGGATCAGGCTTTGATATTATATGTCTTACCCTCTTCGGTATTTATAATGATTATGCCGTCCTCGGTGACTGAGTCAACAGCTTCTCCGCCGCAGGACACGCTTACAGCGGCATTTGCCCTCAGACGGAGCTCTCCGCCGAGATCAGAGGTGATATCGGCATAGCAGAGCCTGCTTTCAGCCCAGTATATGTCAACGGTGAAGCCGCCCTTTGCGCGGAGACCCTTTATATGACCGTTTGTCCATTCCTCGGGAAGTGCGGGCAGCAGGTTTATCTCGCCGCCGCAGCTCTGCATAAGAGCCTCTGCGATGGCGGCTGCTGCACCGAAGTTGCCCTCTATCTGGAAAGGCGGCTTTGAGTCGGTGAGATTGGGATTGCAGTAGTGTGATATCATGCGTTTGAGGTTTTCCGAGACCATTATGCCGTCGAAAAGCCTTGCCCACATATTTGTGACCCATGCGCAGCTGTAGCCCATATGGCTGCCGCCGTTGATAAGTCGGCGGACGAGAGCAGCTCTTGCCGCGTCGGCAAGCTTTGGCGTTTTGTACGGGTTTATAAGGTCTGCGGGATACAGAGCGAAGAGCTGGGATATATGTCTGTGACCGATATCCGTCTCGTCGTAGTCCTCCAGCCATTCCATTATCTGACCGTACTTGCCTATGCTTGGCATGGGCAGCTTTTTCAGCATGCCTGCCAGCTTTTCCGCAAAGGCATGGTCTCTGTCAAGAATGGCTGAAGCCTTTATGGTGTCGGCGAAGAGGACTGTGAGTATCTGGGAGTCCATGGCAGGACTCATGCAGATGCTTGCCTTTACGCCGTTTTCGTCGATGTATGTGTTCTCGGGAGATACCGACGGACCTGTCAGCAGTCTGCCCTTTTCGTCAGTGGTGAGGTATTCGGTGAAAAACTCCGATGCCTCTTTCAGTATATGGTATTTCTCCTCGAGGAAGTCTCTGTCGAGGGTGTACTCGTAATGCTCAAAAACGTGGATAGCCAGCCATGCACCGCCCATAGGCCATATGCTTGATGTGGCGAGCTCGTCCTGAGGAGCTGTATCTCCCCATATATCAGTGGAATTATGGCACACAAAGCCCTTGTTTATGCCGTACATTTCCTTTGCGGTGACTCTGCCGTTGCCGCAGACCCGCTCCAGCAGGTCAAACAGGGGCATATGACATTCCGAGAGGTTGCAGCTCTCGGCGAGCCAGTAGTTCATCTCGGTATTGAGATTGAGAGTATAGCGGCTGCCGTTTGGGGGAGACATCATATCGTTCCAGAGTCCCTGCAGATTGGCAGGCTGAGTGCCTGCACGGCTGCACGATATCAGAAGATATCTTCCGAAGTTGAAATACAGCTCAAAGAGCTTGTTGTCGTTGATAAGGCGGCGGCAGTCCAGATTGTCCAGCTCGTTGCCTTTAAGGCGGTCGATACGTTCATTTGTATTGAGAAAGGCTATCTCCTCGTTGTCGCTGTTGTCGTTGAGAGAGAGCTCGACACGGTCAAACAGCTCCCTGTAGTCGTTGACATGGCGGTAGTAGAGCTCGTCGAAATCGCACTGCATAGCCATTTCCGCGTCAAGCTGAGCGGATTCCTCGAACATCTGACTGTAGAAGCTTGTGCGGACAGAGAGGAATATCACCACCTCGTCGGCATTGCTTACGCAGAGCTTGCTGCCCGAAGCCTTGACCTCGCCGTTTAAAGCGTTTGCACCGAGACAGGCTGCATAGAGTATGCCGTGGCTGCTGTTGGTGCCGCCGTTAAAGAGTATCATATTGCTGCCGCAGGGGCGGTTGTCGTCGAAGTTGTCCTCGCGGCTGTCCATATAGCAGGAAAGGGACACGGACTGAGGCTGTGAAGCCGAGATGCGCACCACCATTACCTCGTCGGGAGCAGATATAAAGTACTCCTTGGTGTAGGTGATATCCGCTGCGGTAAAAGAAGCGTCCGCAACGGCGCTGCCGATATCGAGACTTCGTGAATAGCTCAGTGGCTTTCCGCCCAGCTCCAGGTCGATGTGGAGCTCTCCCAGAGGTATATACCGCCTCATATTTGGAGTTACGCCCTGCATTTTGCTGAGGGCTATCTCTTCTGCCTCGCGGGGCTTGCCCTGCATAAGGAGCTCTCTTGCTTCGCGGAAGCCCTCCTTAGCCTCAGGGTTTATCCTGTGGCGCAGACCGCCCGACCATATGGAATCCTCGTTGAGCACTATGGACTCGTTTGCGGGAGTTCCGTAGATCATAGCTCCTATACGTCCGTTACCTATAGGGAGAGCCTCGCTGAAGCTCTCAGCTGGAAAATCGTATTTCATTAAAGTTTCGGTATTCATATTTCATCTCCTATAGACATTGTTAAACGTTTGCCGAAAAACATTATAACACATAATAAAAAAAATATCAAGTTTGTGGTAAAATAGCCGTCTGTGAATTGAAAATGCAGAATTGAGAATTGAGAATGTCGGGGCGGCGTCACGCTGCCCGCGCTTGACATATTCCCGAAAACAAGGTAATATTAAAACATATCACAGTGCAATATTTTTTTGTTTTAACATGAAATTTCTTCGTCTTTTTTGACTTCTGAAATCACTTATATATAGAATAACTTCCGAGAGGGGCAGTATTATGAAAAAATTTGTAAGTATATTAGCAGCTTTAATGCTGGCATCAAGCTGTTTTTCGTGCAGCGAGGAGAAGAAGCCCAATTCCGACAGCAAGCCTGCCGATGATGATGTGATCGTATCCGAATCCGACGGCGCAGTCGATAAGCCCGTTGTTCAGCAGCAGGCGGAGTTCCGCGAGTTCAAGGCGGACGACTTCAAAACTATCAACGTGGTCATCAACAAGACCGATAAGGAGCCGCCGTTCAAGCTCCACAGCATCAATGTGACGGATATTGACTTCGGTGAGCGCCTTTCGCCCTGCAAGAGCGAGGAGTACCGCGACCGCTACAAGCCCGATTTCGGTCAGGAAATGGAGTATAAATATTTAGGCGATGAGGAAAAAAACGGGGAAATACAAGCGCTTGAAGAAGAGTGGGAGCAGCTCTGCAAGGAGCCCGTAAAGGGCGATATAGTAACAGGCTGCTACCGCGGAAACGATATATATGTTGCAGTCACCTATGATCCGCGGTGCAAGTCGGGCAGTGCTATCTGTTATCATGAGCTGTCTATATTCCATGTGGACGGTCTCACAGGAAAAACAGAGGAGCTCTACCGCCATTCCGACCCCGAATCCGCATTCGGCATAGATCAGCTCTACTGGTACCATGACAGGCTGTACATTGACGCAAGGGAATACGGGCTCATGTATCTTGACAACGGCGAGCTTGTGCCGATGAACTATCTCCCCGAATATTCAAACTGGTTTTATCCAAACAGCGCTGACAGGCTCATTGTAAAAAGCACAAAGAGCGACCTGAAAGAAGTCCCCGAGGATTATGAGCCAAAGTCGGGAGAAATAGTGCAGGGAGATACTGACGGCAAGAAGTTCCTTTATCTCGGTTCGGACGACGTTATGAGCGAATATTTCCCCGAGACAGGCGAATGGAAGGAGCTTTACCACGAATACTGTAATATAGACCAGAATACAGGAGAAAGTGTCGACGGTGTCCCTCTTATCTACGGCGACCTCTTTGCAGTGGCTGAAAAGCCCGAGGGCAAGCGCAAATATGACGTAGTTACCGACGAATACCGCATATCCACGGGACTTACCGCCTGCAATATCCTTTATGCAGGTCATGACAGGCTGGTGGTGGATTTCGGCGGAAGCACCGTCGTTCCAGGCGGAAACCACGACGGCGATGTCGTCCATATCTTTGACATAAGCAAAATGGAGCACTATGTTTTCGATTGCTCGTCATTAGGAATGAACTGCCAGTATTTCAACGGCGGACTGTTCGTATATCCTGCGGGCACAAGCGGAACGCTTTACTATGTTATGCCCGAGCTGGGACTGACATTCCCCTATTACAAGCTTGAGGGCAAAAGTGATGTAACTGACTTTACACAAAGGATATTCAGCGTATACAATGAAGAAAACAGCTTCTCCTTTGAAGAGGGCGTTGTTGTTGACAAAAAAGAGCATAATAACGGCGAAAATACCTACTATACGGATTATAAGTACAGCGTGACCCGATTCTGGATAAATGGAGATGAGATGAATGGATAAGAAGCTATTTCGCGCAATGGCGGCGGCTCTCATTCTGACTGTTACAGCATTCAGCGCAGGCTGTCAGGACAAGAAGAAGCCTCAGCCCGTTACCTCTGAGGATATGGGTGACTACAGCGAGACTATCGCGGAAGCTCCCGAGACCACGGAAGCACCTGTGTTCAGAGAGTATACCGAGTCCGATTTCAAGGACGTTGACATGTCCCTGACCATAGTTGACAAGGAGCCGCCTGTGGAGGTCAGCAGCATTGATATCAGCGGGCTTGACTACGGCGAGAAAGTCCCCGTGTGCAATAAAGAGGAATTTGCCGAGGAGTACTACACAAATATGCGTGAATTCTATAACGGATCGCCCATGTACAACTGGAAGGATTTTGCAGGCAAAGCCATAACGGGAAGTCCTCACAAATGCCACATATGGAACGGCAAGTGCTATATTTACGTTATATATGAATGTTTTGAATATGCCGACTGGTCGCTTTTCAGCTATGATATGGCAAGCGGCAAGGCAGAGGAGATATACAGCTGGTCAGCTGCGAATCTTGACGAGCGCAGCGACAGGAACGCCTGTTTCTGTGAGGGCAGCCTTTTCTTCGCATACAGCGGCAAGGACGGAAACACTCCCACAAGCACAGTTAAGCGCATTGACCTTGAAACGGGAGAGGAAAAGACTCTTTATGAAGCTGCCGACATAGATATAACTATATGGCTGCATACCAATGATTCGGGAAATGCAGAGCTTCAGGAATATCATAATGTCAGCGAAAAAGGCACTGTGATCTACAAATACGACACCGACAAGGATGAATTTGTGCAGGAGAGCGATATAGACGTCCCCGAGGGCAGGATAATGGCAAGCGACTGCTTCGGCGGCGTTTATTCCTACCTCGTGAAGCCCGACGGCAAGCGTAAATATGAGCTTATAAACGACTATTACCGTATCAGTACACCTCTTACTACAGGACGTATCGTCTATGCCGACCAGAAGCTTGCCATACTTTACAACAACGTGAAGCTCCACATCTATAACCTTGAAAAAATGGAGCACTGTATCCTTGACGTTGATGATTTTGGCAGCGAAATGGCGGTATACGACGGAAAGCTGTTCATCGGGCACAGGAGCAGCGATTTCAGAATGCCTGTATATTGCGTGATACCCGAGCTGGGCATAACCTACCCAATAGTTGAGGACGGTATCTATTCCGACATTTGCGCCACAGCCGACGGCGTAACATTTAATCAGACCAGCCGTCAGAAGAATGTGATAAAGTCAGGAACAGTGAGCGTAGATGAAAACGGCGAGGTACATGAAGAATACGAGGTCGTGGACGAAAACGGCGAAGTAAATCATTTCTATACAGGAAGCTTTTCACACCAATACGACAGGATAGACAAGGTCTACACAGTAAAGAAGAAATAAGGAAAGGGCTGCAATTGCAGCCCTTTTGCTTTATTCCTTCGGCATTTTCTTCCTGATATCGTTAAGACGCTCCAGCGCATTTTCGAGAGTTTCGTTCTTCTTTGCATAGTGGAAGCGGATATAGCGGTTCTCGGGCTCCTTGAAGAAGCTTGAACCGGGTACTGCTCCCACGCCCACATATTCAGCCAGCTTTTCGCAGAACACAAGGTCGCTCTTATAGCCGAACTCCGATATATCGAGGAGTATGTAGTAAGCTCCCTGAGGTACGGTATGCTGAATGCCTATGCGGTCAAGACCGTTGAGGAAGAGGTCACGCTTCTCGGTGTACTTGTCCTGTAACCACTTGTAGTAGTCGTCACCGAAGCGAAGTCCCGTAACGGCAGCCTCCTGTAACGGTGCGGCAGCGCCTACTGTGAGGAAGTCGTGGACTTTCTTCACTGTGTCGATGATATTCGGCGGAGCTATGACATATCCGAGACGCCAGCCTGTGATAGAGTAGGTCTTGGACAGTGAGGAGCAGGAGATAGTTCTCTCCCACATATCGGGCAGGCTTGCAAAGTAAACATGCTTGTGGGGAGCATAGACGATATGCTCATATACCTCATCGGTGATAACGAATGTGTCGTACTTCTTGGCAAGGTCTGCGATTATTTGCAGCTCTTCCAATGTGAAAACTTTACCGCATGGGTTGGAGGGATTGCAGAGTATAAGTGCCTTGGGGTGCTGCTTGAAAGCGGCTTCAAGCACGTCTGCGTCAAAGCTGAACTCAGGCGGTATAAGGGGGACATAAATAGGCTCAGCGCCCGAAAGTATGGTATCTGCGCCGTAGTTCTCATAGAATGGCGAGAACACTATGACCTTGTCTCCGGGATTGGTAACGGACATCATGGCAGCCATCATGGCTTCTGTGCTTCCGCAGGTGACAACTATCTCGCCGTTGGGGTCGATAGGACGTCCCATAAGGCGGGACTGCTTTTCCGCAAGGGCTTCACGGAAGTTCTGAGCTCCCCATGTTATGGAATACTGGTGGAAGTCCTCACGGGTGACTTCCGCAAGGCGGTCCAGTATCTCTCTCGGCGGCTCAAAGTCGGGGAAGCCCTGTGAGAGATTGACTGCGCCGTATTTATTGGAAATTCTCGTCATACGTCTGATGACGGAATCGGTAAAGGTGGCTGTGCGGTTTGAAAGCTCTGGCATATTTTTTCTCCTTAATCAGAAAAATGTAGGGGCTGGCGTCCCCGACAGCCCGCATAACGTATCATGGGACGTCGAGGACGCCGTCCCCTACGGTTTGTGTCATAATTTAATTATAGCACCATCAGATGCTGTAGTCAATGTTTCTCTCGTCGATAACACGTCTTGACTTGTGCTCGGAACGAGTATTCAGTCCGCCGTCGGGGTGAACCACAACTCTTGCAGGCTTAACGCCTGTACGAGCCTTCAGTGCTGCACTTACCTGCTCTGCAACTTCGTCGTCGCTCTTGGTATTGTCAGCCTTCTTTTCTATCTCAACTGCGTACTTGCTTGTGAAGTCCTTCTCAAAGATACGGATAAGGTACTCGCCTGTGATGCCGCTCTGCTCACGGATAACAGCCTCGATATCGCTTGGGAATACATTAACAGCGGAAACAATGAACATGTCGTCCTTTCTGCCGAGAATGCTGATCCTGCCATGTGTACGTCCGCATTTGCAGGGAGTGATGTCGATGCGTCCGATATCGCCTGTCTTGAATCTGATAAGGGGACGAGCGTGCTTGCGAAGTGTTGTGAATACAAGCTCACCTGTCTGACCGGGTTCAAGAACTTCGCCTGTGTGAATGTCAATAGTCTCAACGAGAATGTGGTTCTCAGCGATGTGAAGTCCGTCGTGGTATTCGCACTGTGCAGCGCATGCGCCGAATATATCTGACAGACCGTAGAAGTCGTAAACCTCAGCTCCCCAGAGATCCTCGATAGCCTTTCTTGTTGCGTCGATAGAGCCGCCAAGCTCACCTGCAACGATGATCTTCTTGATGTTGAAGTCCTTCTTGGGGTCGTAGCCTGCCTTTACAGCCTTTTCACCAAGCTGCCAAGCGTAAGAGGGAGAAGTCCAGATAATTGTGGGCTTATATGTCTTTAAGATGAAGAGAAGTCTCTCGCTTGGGAGAGTACCGCCCCAGATACATAATGCACCGAGATTCTGTGCACCGATTACGTCAGGTCCGCCAACGTAGAGTGAGAAGTTGAGAGCGTGTACGTAACGGTCGTTTGGTCTCATTCCTATCTGCCAGAACCAGCGGCTCTCAGTATCCTGAAACTCGTCGAAGTCCTTCTTTGTGAACGGGCTCATTGTAGGTACGCCTGTTGAACCTGATGATGTTGAGATGAACACTACGTCCTCCTCGGGAACTGCTGCCAGCTCGCCAAGGAACGAGCCTACGCCCTGAGTGTCTCGCTGTGTCTTCTTGTTGATGAAGGGGAACTTCTCGATGTCCTTGAGGGTCTTGATGTCCTCGGGCTTAACGCCTGCCTCATCGAATGAACGCTTGTAGTAGGGAGCGTGGTCGTAAGCGAACTTCACGATCTCCTTTAAGTCTTCAAGCTGTCTCTTCTCCAGTTCCTCACGGGGAAGAGTTTCAAGCTCCTCGTCCCAGAATTTGTTGTTGATATCTCTGCTCATTTTATTTATCCTCCATATTCATATATTTCATATCTGTTTGGTATGATTATATTATACAGCACATTTCTGTATTTGTCCAA
This sequence comes from Ruminococcus flavefaciens AE3010, assembly GCF_000526795.1. Lineage (NCBI taxonomy): Bacteria > Bacillati > Bacillota > Clostridia > Eubacteriales > Oscillospiraceae > Ruminococcus > Ruminococcus flavefaciens. Next base: position 2,438,530 of record NZ_JAGT01000001.1, on the reverse strand, counting down.
TACCAACTGATTATCATGAGTTATAGGCTTGGGTTATAACCTATAAATATATCATTGAGGGACGCCGCGGACGACGTCCCGTAAAATTTTTCTCAGTTTATGCCAAGATACGCCTTTATCTCGCGGATATATATTTCCGCCATTCCGCTGAGAATGACATTTTTCAGCGTGATATAGCCTATTTCCATTACCTCGTCGGACTCGTCCTCAAAGGGCACGGCAATATAATCATCGCCGTTGAGCTCCTCACAGATGATACCCGAGCACAGTGTATAGCCGTTTAGACCTATCATCAGATTCAGCATAGTTGCACGGTCGTTGGCCTTGATAGTGCGCTGATAGTCGGCTGTGCTGAGGAGCTCCTCAGCCAGATAGAACGTGCTGTTGTCGCCCTGCTCAAAGGAGAGGCAGGGATAGTCGGCAAGCTGCTCAAAGGTTATCTTCTTCTCTTTTGCAAGAGGGTGTCCTTTCCAGAGGTAAACGAAAGGACTGCACTTTGTCAGGGTGTGGAACTCCAGACCGTTGGCGTGGAGCAGCTTGGTTATGGACTTGCGGTTGAAGTCGTTTAGGTAGATGATGCCTATCTCGCTCCTCATAGTCGCAACGTCGCTGATGACCTCGGCGGTCTTGGTCTCGCGGACTGCAAACTCGTACTCCGCAGTATCGAACTCCTTGACCATTTCCACGAATGCCTTTACCGCAAAGGAATAGTGCTGAGTGGACACGCCGAACTTCTTCTTTACGCTGCCCTTGCTTATGTACTTTTCAGCGAGAACGTCGAACTGTCCGACTACCTGACGGGCGTACTGAACGAACTCAGCTCCGTCATTGGTGAGAGTGACGCCGCGTCCGCTGCGGTTGAATATCTTTATGCCTATCTCCTTTTCGAGCTCCTGCACCGATGAGGTGAGGGAGGGCTGAGAAACGTAAAGCTGCTCCGCAGCCTTGTTCATTGAGCCTGTTGAAGATATTGCAAGTATATATTTAAGCTGCTGTAAAGTCATTGTTTACCTCCGTTTTATTCTCGTTTGAGGACTTTCGGGCGGATAATATCCGGTCCTACTATGTTGATTCGTACCGTTCCGAAGATGTGGGCTCGCGGAGAAAGACTTGCCGTCCATACAGGTAAGCAAGCTTGCGAGCGTCCGCGTGAACCGCCCGCGGGGGCTCCCTGCTAATCAAAGAGTCCTGTGCTGAAATAGCGGTCGCCGCGGTCGGGGAATACCGTTACGATATTGCCCTTTGCACCGCTTTCTATGAGCTTGAGGACTGCCGCCATAGCTGCTCCCGAGGACGAGCCTGCGATGATGCCCTCGGTCTTGGCAAGCAGCCTTGCTGTGCCGAAAGCTTCTTCATCGTTCATTTTGATAACTCCGTCCACAAGGGACATATCCATGGTATCTGCGATGAAGTCATTGCCGATGCCCTCAATGTTGTAGTCGGCGTGTTCACCGCCGCCCATAGTAGAGCCCACAGGGTCTGCAAGTATGCCCTTTGCATTGGGTACGCGCTCCTTGATATAGCGGAGTATTCCCGTGTAAGTGCCGCCGCTGCCTGCCCCTGCCACAACGTAGTCGATGTGACCGTCGAGATCTTCATATATCTCACGACCTGTAGTCTCATAATGAGCAAGGGGATTGCTTTGGTTTTTAAACTGCTCCAGCGATATGGAATCAGGTATCTGCGCCTTTATCTCCTCAGCCTTTGCGACTGCACCAAGCATACCAAGCTCACGGGGAGTGTTTACTACCTCGGCGCCCAGAGCGCGGAGCAGAGACTGCTTTTCGGCGGAGAACTTTGTGGGAACTACAAATATTATTTTGTAGCCGCGGTTCAGAGCCGCAAAGGCTATGCCGAGACCCGTATTGCCTGCGGTGGCTTCAACGATAGTGCCGCCCTTTTTGAGAAGCCCCTTTTTCTCGGCGTCGTTTATCATGTACAGACCTGTGCGGTCCTTTACACTGCCCGAGGGATTGTAGAGCTCCAGCTTGGCGAAAACGTTCACGCCCTCCGCCTTTACTATATTTCCCAGTCTCACAAGGGGAGTATTGCCGATGAGGGACTGCATAGAATCATAGTATCTCATATCTATTATCTCACTTTCTCTCGGATTTTGCAATAGCCTGTTCAATATCCGCAATAATATCCTCAATATTCTCGATACCAACGGAAAGTCGGATAAGTCCGTCTGTGATGCCCACTTTCTTGCGGATATCAGCAGGAATGGAAGCGTGAGTCATTGTGGAGGGGTGGCATACAAGGGACTCCACGCCGCCAAGACTCTCAGCGAGGGATATAAGCTCAAGGCTCTCGAAGAAAGTGTTTATGTCGTAGTTCTCATTGAGCTCAAAGGAGATCATCGCACCGCCGTTCTTGGCCTGCTTTTTGTTGATCTCATAGCCCTTGTCGCTTTCAAGTCCGGGGTAGTAGACGTTCTTCACGGCCTTGTGGTTCACGAGGAGCTTTGCCACTGTCTCTGCATTCTCAACGTGTCTGTCCATGCGGACTGCAAGAGTCTTTATGCCGCGGATAAGCAGGAATGAATCGAATGGTCCGAGAACTCCGCCTGTGGAGTTCTGAATGAAAGCGATCTTCTCGGCAAGCTCGGGAGTATTTACCACTGCAAGTCCCGATACAACGTCGCTGTGACCGCCGAGATACTTTGTAGCGCTGTGTACGACTATATCTGCGCCCAGTTCAAGGGGCTTCTGGAGATATGGCGTCATGAATGTGTTGTCCACGATAACGAGAAGTCCGTGTCTGTGGGATATCTCTGCGATCGCCCTGATATCGGTAATGGTCATAAGGGGATTAGCAGGGCTCTCGATGATGACTGCCTTTACATCGTCGGTTATCTGGCTCTCGTAAACGTCGGGGTGCTCGGTATCGGCAATGGTGTAGGTGAAGTCAAAGTGGTCGAAGACCTTGCTCAGCAGACGGAATGTTCCGCCGTAAACATTGCTGGAAATAAGCACTCTGTCGCCGCTGTGGAGCAGGCTGAGAACTGCTGTGAGTGCAGCCATTCCCGAGCCGAAAGCAAAGCCTGCATAGCCGCCCTCTAAATCTCTGATGAGAGCTTCGAGAGCCTCACGGGTGGGGTTGCCTGTGCGTGAGTACTCATAGCCGCGCATTTTTCCGAGACCGTCCTGCTTGTAAGTGGAGGTCTGATATATAGGCACATTTACTGCGCCTGTGCGCTCGTCAATGGAGATACCTCCGTGGATAAGTGTGGTTTCTGTATTTTTATAGTTACTCATAATAATTCTCCTTTTTAATTGAGTTGAGAGTTTAGAGTTGAGAATTGAGAGTTTATGTGTCCGCTTTGCGGACTTATTTAAATATCATTGCCGTCTGTCTATAACAAACTCTCAACTATTTATAGTCATAGCCTGCGGTGTAGGCAGCCGATATCAGGCTCACGTTTTCAAATGCTTTCAGGTCGTCCTGACGTCCGTCGAAGTACTCCTTCTGTACCTTTTCGGGGGGCATATATGTGTCTATCTGGAAGCCCAGTGAGTACAGTGCACGGGAGACCTCACTGTAATCGTAGCCGCCCCGCATGACCTCTCCGAGAGCTTCCGTCATAAGCTCAAGTCTTTCAACTCTGCGTGGAAATTCCCCCGTTTTAATGGGATAATCGAACACCACAGCGCTTCCCAGTGCAGAGAGCTCAGCCATTTGACTGAGGGTATCCGTGAACACGTCCAGCGTCAGGTAGTAGGTTACTCCCAGTATGCTGAAAAATGTCTTTTTCGACGGGTCAAAGCCTGCTTCAAGAAGCTTGCCGCACATTCGCTCTTTCTCGAAATCAACGGGTACATAGTGTACGTTTGAGCGGATATTCCATTCAAGCTCCCGTATTTTTTCAAGCTTGTAGCGCTGAGTGTCGGGGTGGTCTATTTCAAATACCTCGATATCCTCGTTGTCGTTGCGGAATGCAAATGTGTCCGAGCCTGCGCCGCATATGACGTACTGGACCTTTCCGTTTTCCTTTGCGAAGTCCGCAAGCCTGCTCTCGTTGAAGTGTATCCTCGACAGCGGTATGGGAGCGAAGTATTCGCTGATTATCTGCTCGGTGTCCTCGCGGGAGAACATCTGCGAACCGTCAAGTCCGCTGCTGATTAGCTCGTATATGCTGTCGTATTCCTCCTTGCCAAGCATATCGTAGGCAAGGTAATCGTCGTATATCTTCTGGCGCGACCTGTTTGAGTGCCATGCTCTCACAAATGCGCATATCTTAGCGGTTACGCTTTCTCTTTCATTTACCATAGTGACCTCTCCATAACAAAAAATGCGCAGAATGACATTCGCATTCTGCGCATAACAATTTACTCGCTTAAAGTCAGGAGATGACGCAACATCGCTGAGCATAAGTATGCAGAATACGGATATCGGTTGATAAGCTCATACAACAACACTGCATACAACACATCATATTAGTTCTCATGTCCAGCACTCCTTTTCATAAATACTCTATATTCCTATCGGAACTATATGAATTATAGCATATAACCCAATGATTGTCAATAGGTTCGGGCTATATTCGGCGATAGTTATAGAATTATCCTATTATTCTTATAGTCTTTGTAGATTATGTATTGTAGGGGACGGCGTCCTCGACGTCCCGCGCCGTTAGCCATTAGTATGAGAACTAAGAGCTAAGAACTATGTGTAGGGGCTGCCTTTGGCAGTCCGCGCCTTACGCAGCAAAAAAGCCAAAGAACTAAAAGTCCTTTGGCATATTTCAGTGTTTCCAGCGAAGCAGTCGATTCTGAAGCTTGTTGAACAGGAATGTAACTGCAATTACAACAAAACCGATAACGAGAAGTCCTGTGATAGTTCTGGTGTAGTCTCCGAAGTCGGAGTAGTACTTCACATAATAGCCCATTCCGTCGCGTGCGCCTATCATCTCAGCCGATGTGAGAAGTATGAAGGACACGCTCAGACCCTGATTGCAGCCAAGGAATATCTGCTGCAGGGAAGCGGGAAGAATAACTCTGAACAGCATTTCGGGCTTGCTTACGTTGAGCACCTTTGCCGAGTCGATTATTCTCTTGTCAACTCCGAGAACACCGCTCATTGTACCTGCGAATACAGGCCAGAATGTTGCAAGGAAGATAACGAATACGGATACGGACTTGAATGTGGGGAGAAGTGCGATACCGTAGGGTATGTAAACTATAGGCGGAATTGAGCTGAAAAACTTTGTGATGTATGTGGCAGCTCCGCCTACTCTTGCGCTCCAGCCGATGAAAAGTCCCAGAGGTATTGCAACGGCAGCCGCGATAAGGAAGCCCTTGATCGTTGTGCCGAGGGAACTTACTATATTGGTGAATATAGCCGATCTGTCCTCGGTGAACTGGTGTATCACCTTGCCGGGTGCAGGGAAAAGCAGGTCGTTGAGTATATTGTACTTTGCAGTAGCCAGTGACCATACTCCCAGAAGTACGAACACAAAGCCCGTGATATCAAGGAGAAGTGACAGGCTTTCCTCTTTTTTGATGAATGAGGAGGCTGCAAGCACGATGACTTCAAGTCCCACTGCAAAGGCTATAAGTGAGCCTGTGAAAACTTCCTTTGTGGACTTGTCGGGGAGAAGCTGTATAAGCAGAAGTGCTATGAACAGCAGGTGTGTGATACGGAGATAGCGTTTTTTAAGCGTCATAGTACCACCTCATCTCCGCCGATGCGTTCGGCAATGTCATTGTAAAGAAGTGAGAGCAGTCTGTTTCTGAACTTGCCGTACTCATCGGTCTTGACCAAATCCTCACGTCTGCGTGGACGGTCGAAGGGTACCTTTACCACTTCGTTTACTGTACCGGGGTGAGCTGTGAGAACTACTATCTTATCGGAAAGAAGTATAGCCTCGTCGATATCGTGAGTAACGAATACAACAGTCTTGCGGGGCTCTGAGCCGTCGCCCTCCCAGAGTTTAAGGAGAAGCTCCTGCAATATAACGCGGTTCTTGGCGTCGATAGCGCTGAACGGTTCGTCCATGAGAAGTATCTCGGTATCCATTGCAAGAGCTCTTGCAATAGCTGCTCTCTGCTGCATACCGCCCGAGAGCTGTGAGGGGAACTTATTGCCGAAGCCTGTAAGTCCTACCTTTGTGAGGAATTCGTCTGCTATCTTGGCGCGTTCACTGCGCTTTACATCGTGTCTGGACTGCTTTATGCCGAACTCGATGTTCTTTCTTGTGGTCATCCACGGGAACAGCGAATAGTGCTGGAAAACGACTCCGCGCTCTGTACCTGTGCCGTGAAGCTCCTTGCCGTCTATCTGTACTGTGCCGCCGGCAGGGGCATAGAGCCCCTCCAGCACACTGAGCAGAGTTGATTTGCCGCAGCCGCTTGCACCGATAACGCTTACGAACTCGCCGTCGGCAACTCCGAATGAAACGTCGTGGAGTGCGTTGAAGCTGCGCTTGTTTTCTATGTAATTTACGGTAAGGTCTTTTATTTCTATCTTATTCGTAGTCATTGAAATGCTCCTCTAATGATTTGTAGATATCATCGGAGTTCTCAGCCAAGATACTGTCAAGAGCCTTTTTGTAGATGTCTGTGTTGTAGTATGGCTCGATGTCGTAATCGTTTGTATATCCAAGTTCTATGATAGTATCTTTAAGAGTGAGAGTACCCTGCTTGTCAGGATCGGGGCTTGATACGCTGTATCCGCCGTAAACCTCTGTGTCTATGAACTCCTCGTCAATGTCGATGTACTTCTTAACGTCCTTGATGGTCTTGTCATGGTCGGACTGTGTGAAGTGATAAGCTTTTATGAATGCTCTCTCAACAGCTGTGAATGTATTGGGGCTGTCATTGAGAGCTGATGTCTTGGCTACCTGACGGCAGCAAGGCTGATTTTCAAGAGCCTTTTCGTGTGCGCAGTAGTAAACTACCTTGTAGCCCTGAGACTTTGCAAGCGAAGCGTAGGGCGAATATACGGAAGCTGCGTCGATAGAGCTGTTGAGAAGTGCTGCATAAGCGTCCTTCTGGCTGTCGAAGTAAACGATGTTCACCTTGTCAGCGCCCTCGCCTATTTCGATGTGGGCATTCTTCAGAAGTATCTGGAGCTCTGCGTCCTGAACGCTGTTCTTTACGGAAGCAACGTTCCTGCCCTTTAATACTTCAACACCAAGCTCGTCCTTGTCTGCGAATTCGGATTTGATAACGTAGCCGTGACCGTTTGTCATTGCTCCGCCGAATATTGAAACGTCATGTCCCTGACTCTGGAAAGTAAGTGTTGGTACCGAACCAATGAATGCAACGTCAAGCTTGTCGGATTCAAGTCCGTTTACCAGCTCAGCCGCGCTGGAGAACTGTGTGAGTGTGACTTTAAGTCCCTCTTCCTTGAAGTAGCCCTCCTCCTGAGCAACGAATGCGAGGAGATGTGCTGTAGAGTTCAGGTAGCCGATGTTGATGTCGGTCTTTTCTGGCTTGCCGAGAACTGCCTCTGCACTGTCGCCGCAGCAGTCAGCCACGCCGTCCTTGCAGCAGTCCTTTTCTCCGTCCTTACAACAGTCCTTTTCCTCTGTGGGAGCAGAAGCTCCTGCCTGAACTGCTGTCTTAGCCTCTGTGTTTGATTCCGGATCCTGTGAGCTGTTGTTTAAAGCTCCGCAGCCTGTGAGCAGCGAAACCGCTGCCAGTATAGAAATAAATTTAGCCTTGTTATTCATATTTATCACCTTTCAAACTTAAAACTTAATATTCATTCGGACGTATCAGATGCAGCATCGCATTCGCTCCGAATTGGTGATATGTCTGTAATTTCTCATGTTCTGTTCACTCCTTGTTTTTGTTTGCATACTAATCATATCATACTGATAGGCTTTTGTCCAATACGAAAGGATTATCATTATTTATAGACGCAGCCTATAACGAAAACGCTCCATAAATCATTATAGCCCTTGACTTTTTTCACCGTTTGAGTTACAATATAATGTAACTATATAAATAATAGAAGCGAGGTTGCTTATTATGCTTAAAAACAATGAAAAAGTAATGGACAAGATAGTTGACCTTTGTAAGTCAAAGGGCTTTGTATACCCCGGCTCTGAAATTTACGGCGGTCTTGCAAATACATGGGACTACGGTCCTCTCGGCGTTGAGCTGAAGAACAACATCAAGAGAGCTTGGATGAAGAAGTTCGTTCAGGAGAACAAGTACAACGTTGGTCTTGACTCCGCTATCCTCATGAATCCACAGACATGGGTGGCTTCGGGACATATCGGCGGCTTCTCAGACCCTCTCATGGACTGTAAGGAGTGTAAGACACGTCACCGTGCAGACAATCTCATCGAGGACTTCGACGGCACTAACGTTGCAGGCTGGTCCAACGAGCAGATGATGAACTACATCAAGGAAAAGGGCATTACCTGCCCTAACTGCGGCAAGCAGAACTTCACAGATATCCGCCAGTTCAACCTTATGTTCAAGACGTTCCAGGGCGTTACTGAGGACAGCAAGTCCGAGCTCTATCTCCGCCCCGAGACTGCACAGGGTATCTTTGTAAACTTCGCTAATATCCAGAGGACTACACGTAAAAAGGTTCCTTTCGGCGTTGCACAGGTAGGTAAGTCCTTCCGTAACGAGATAACACCCGGCAACTTCATCTTCCGTGTACGTGAGTTCGAGCAGATGGAGCTTGAGTTCTTCTGCAAGCCGGGTACAGACCTTGAGTGGTTCGACTACTGGAGAAGCTACTGCAAGAACTTCCTGCTCTCACTGGGTCTCAAGGAGGAGAATATCCGTCTCCGCGACCACGATCAGGAGGAGCTCTGCTTCTATTCAAAGGCTACAACAGACTTCGAGTACCTCTTCCCATTCGGCTGGGGCGAGCTCTGGGGCGTTGCAGACAGAACTGACTACGACCTGACACAGCACATCAACACCAGCGGCAAGTCCCTCGAATACTTCGACCCCGAGACAAACGAGAAGTATATCCCATACGTTATCGAGCCGTCTCTCGGCGTTGAGAGACTCTTCCTCTCAGTAGTAACAGAGGCTTACGACGAGGAAGAAATGGTTTCCACAGACAAGGACGGCAAGGAGAAGAGAGAGACAAGAACTGTTATGCACTTCCACCCTGCACTTGCTCCTTTCAAGGCTGCTGTGCTTCCTCTCGTTAAGAAGCTCACACCAAAGGCTGAGGAAGTATACGACATGCTCTCCAAGAAGTTCATGGTAGACTTCGACGAGGCAGGTACTATCGGTAAGAGATACCGCCGTCAGGACGAGATAGGTACACCTTTCTGTATCACATACGACTTCGATACACTTGAAAAGGATAACTGCGTAACAGTCCGTGACCGTGACACAATGCAGCAGGAGCGCGTAAACATCAACGACCTCGTTGCATACCTCGAAGCAAAAATGCAGTTCTGAGTGTAGGGGTGCCGTTTCGGCGCCCGTGTAATTATGAATTAAAAAGGACACCCGAAGGTGTCCTTTTATTATTTTGTGACCTGTCCCTTGCGGTATCTGCCGAAGAATATGCCGTCATCGACGTATTTATCAGCCTGTGATACCCACATGGGGAATTTCCCCGTAGCCAGTGCCGTCTGCCCGTTCAACATTCCCGTATGGAACGAGATATGCCTGAACTGTCTCAGTACCAGCTCCATTCGCGTATGCTCACAGTTTTCGGGACATTCATAGAGCATTTCGTCCGTGAGAGTATCGATATAATCGAGAGTTTTCTTCTCGACTGCGTCCAGATATTCAAGGAGCTGCTCATCTGAAAGGACGACTTTTGCAGGCTTGTCGGGATTGTCCAGTCCCTCCTCGTGGAAAGGCGGTTCATCGTAAACACAGGGATTTATGAACCACTTGTCCGCCGAGTGTATAGCGTGATAAGCCCAGCGCCAGCAGGGAGCTCCGCAGCACAGGGCGTCACGGTCGTAAGTTCGCAGTGAAGTCCTTATGTTCATAAAGTTGGGTACTACCATATCTTTGATTATCTTGCAAAGCTCGTTCATAAAATTCCCTCCGTTCTTTTTATGTAGGGGCGGATATTATCCGCCCGTGATAATATCATCGTAAGGCACGGGCGCCGAAACGGCGCCCCTACAATTACGCATTAATTACAGTGTGTCGATGATATCGAGAGAATGTTCCTCGTTCATTGTGCGGCACATTTCGATGAACTTGTCCAGAGGAACGTTTTTCAGCTGCTTGTTGCCACGGATATTGATAGAAACCTGCTCGTTCTCAGCCTCGCTGTCACCGATGATAACAACATATGGATCCTTGAAGTCCTTGAACTTTCTGATCTTGTTCTTCATGTTGTCGTCAGTGTAGTCAACCTCGGCTCTGATGCGGTTCTTCTTGAGGAGGTCTGCTACCTTTTTAGCGTACTCATTGTGGTCTGTTCTGATAGGAACGATACCTACCTGCATAGGTGAGAGCCAGAACGGGAATGCGCCTGCGAAGTTCTCGGTGATGATACCGATGAATCTCTCGAATGAACCGAATATAGCACGGTGTATCATTACAGGCTGCTTTTCGGAGCCGTCGGAAGCGATGTACTTCATCTTGAAGTTCAGCGGGAGCTGGAAGTCCAGCTGGATAGTACCCATCTGCCACTCACGTCCGATAGCGTCCTTCATTTTGAGGTCGATCTTAGGACCGTAGAATGCGCCGTCGCCCTCATTGAGCTCGTATCCGTCGGGACCGTACTTGTCCTCCAGGATAGCCTTGAGGTCAGCCTCAGCCTTGTTCCATACGTTGATATCTCCCATGTAGTCGTCGGGACGAGTTGAGAGCTCAGCCTTGTAGGTAAGACCGAATGTATTGTACATCTCTGTAGCGATGTCCATGATATCGTTTATCTCGGAAGCTATCTGCTCCTCAGTAACAAGGATATGAGCGTCGTCCTGTCTGAACTGCTGAACGCGGAAGAGACCGTTGAGCTCGCCTGACTTCTCCTTACGGTGGATAACGTCTACCTGATTGAATTTAAGGGGAAGCTCCTTGTAAGAGCGCTGCTTGTTCATGTAAACCTTGATAGCGTTGGGGCAGTTCATAGGCTTAGCGCAGTATACCTCGTTGTCCTCCTCAGCAGGTATAACGAACATACCGTCCTGATAGTGGTCCCAGTGACCTGATGTAACCCAGAGCTCTTTCTTGGAAAGAACAGGACCTGAAATTTCGGTATAGCCGTGATCCTCGTGAACGCCTCTCCAGTATTCAAGGAGTGCGTTGAAGAGCTTCCAGCCTCTTGGGAGCCAGTAAGGCATACCCGGAGCTGTGTGGTCGAACATGAAGAGAGCCTGCTCCTTGCCCAGCTTCTTGTGGTCGCGGAGCTTAGCTTCCTCGATCATCTTTACATACTCGTCAAGCTGTGAAGCCTTGGGGAATGCGATAGCATATACACGGCTGAGCATCTTGTTGTTCTCGTTGCCGCGCCAGTAAGCACCTGTACATGAAAGGAGCTTGAATGCCTTTACGGGAGCTGTGTCCATAAGATGAGGACCTGCGCAGAGGTCGATGAACTCGCCCTGCTTGTAGAATGAGATAGGCTCGCCCTTGTCAACGTGTTCCTCGCAGAGCTCTACCTTGTAGGGCTCGTCCATTTCTTTCAGCTTAGCGATAGCGTCAGCAGGTGAGAGCTCGAACTTTTCAAGCTCAAGACCCTCCTTGACTATCTTCTTCATCTCGCCCTCGATTTTTTCAAGCTCCTCGGGAGTGAAAGGCTTTTCCAGGTCGAAGTCATAGTAGAAGCCGTTGTCGATAGCAGGACCGATAGCCAGCTTTGCAGCAGGGTAAAGTCTCTTTACAGCCTGTGCAAGGATATGCGAAGCTGTGTGCCAGAAGGTCTTCTTGCCGTCAAGGCTGTCAAAGGTGCATACCTCAAACTTGCAGTCGCTGTCGATAACGGTGCGGAGGTCACAGACCTCGCCGTTTATCTTTACGCAGCATGCAGCCTTAAAAAGTCCCATGCCTATGCCCTTGATCACGTCTGCTGCTGACTGTGCAGCTTCGAGCTCGCGAACGCTGCCGTCAGGTAATGTTAATTTGATCATGATGATCTCTCCTTATATAATAATTTTATTCTTTACTGAATAATTCATCGCTTTCCCAGTTTGCGGGATTGTTTTCGATGTATTGCCATGCGCCGCGATATTCAAGATCATTGCGCAATACGCGGTCGTAAAACGATTTTTGCCAAACCTTAAAACCTGATTATTTGGATACCGCCCCTTTGAATTTATTGATGATTCTTCCGATTGTAGGGGCCGCATTTGGCGGTCCGCCCTCTGAAAACGAATTCAATACAATAATTAAATGTATGTGGTTTGGCATAATAACGAATTTTGGAATAAACACAATATCGGGATAGATCGAAGGAATTTTCTTTAATTCATCTTTTACGATTTTTCCGTATTACGTTAGTGTTATTTTCTCATGCGGACCGCCAAAGGCGGCACCTACACGGCGAATAACGTAATTATTCCAAAATAAAAATTTCTTGTCACATGTGCATATTGTCACGAAATACGCGCCGTTACGGGAATAATCGTAATCATCGAGGCATATATCCTTACGAACGGGCGTATCCATTAATCCGCCCAGCCTGTTACCTCGAACATATCCGCGAAGAGCTCCACATACACGAAGCCCTGCATATAGCCGTCATGGGTGCCCGTATCGAAGCACACGATAATGTCTCCGTCGTCAAGGTCTATATGGACGTTGCGGAGCTCCAGCAGCTTAGCCAGTGCATCGGGATCGGCGCCCTCATAGTAGCCCTCGTCTATTATTATCTCAGCCAGCTGTCGGCGGCTGCCGTCCAGCTTTGCCAGCTTTTTGGCTATAGAGGAGAGGTTATCCATGATCTGCTTCTCGTCGTCAACGTAGAAGCGGACTGTCATGGTCTCGCCCCAGAGCTTATAGGGCAGCTCGAAGGCTTCCTCCTGCTTATTGTAGCTGATATTGCTCAAACGCTCTCACCTCCCCGAAGAAAAAATAACAAAAAAGCCCCTTACGCCTGTAAATAGGCACAAGGGACGATGATGACCGTGGTTCCACCCTGATTCACACGGAGCTTTCTCCGTATCTCAAGTGCTCTGTAACGGGAGCTCCCGACGCTTATTGGGCGCACTCAGAGGCGGTGTGCTGAATATTCCCCACCGTGCAGCCTCGCACCCTGCGGCTGCTCTCTGAAACGGCATGGAAAAAGCCTTCCTCATCAACGTTTTTCGTAATATTGTACAATTATCTTAGCACAAATTTTACTATTTGTCAAGAGGGAAAATTTGAAATGTTGGATTATCCGCAGTTTTCCGCACGCGATTAAACAGTCTGTTGAAAACAACGTTAAAAACTACAAAATTACGGGTTGAAATATGCGAAAAAATGTGATATACTGTTATTACATATTATAGAATGGTTTACAATGAGGCATAAAAACATTTACAATGCTTCATATACCGTGCATAAGGGAGATATACATGAATATTGAGATAGCAAGAATAAATCAGGGAATAGAAAAAGACCCAAAGGAATTCGTAAGGGCAGTCAATGAGGACTATATGTACAAGCTGACGCAGATAGCCAACGATATAGCGGAAAACCACAACGAAAAGCCTGTAATACTCCTGTCAGGACCCTCGGGCTCTGGCAAGACCACAACGGCTATGATGATAGAAAAGCTCCTTGACGATATGGGACACGAGACCCATACCCTTTCCATGGACAACTGGTTCTGTCCGCTGACGGAAGCCGAAAAGGCTCTGGCGGCAGAGGGCAAAATGGACTTGGAGTCTCCTCTCCGCGTTGACAACCAGCTCCTGAACCAGCAGATAGAGGCTATCAGCGCCTGCCGCGAGATAGAGCTTCCCAAATACGATTTCAAGACCTCTACCCGTACAGGCTCGGGCAGGAAATTCAAGCGCAACGAGGGCGAGATAGTCATCTTTGAGGGTATCCACGCTCTCAATCCCGCTGTCATCACCGTTCCCGACAGCATGATAAGCAAGATATACGTCAGTGTCCGCACCAGAATATCGGGAGAGGGCATACTTCTCCACCCGTCAAGGGTAAGGCTCATGCGCCGAATGATACGGGACAGGAACTTCCGCAAGCGTTCTCTCCGCGAGACCATGAATATGTTCCACAGCGTTGAAGCGGGCGAGAACAAGTATATAATGCCCTACAAGTACCGCTCGGACTACGACGTGGACACCTTTATGTCCTATGAGCTGTCGGCGTACCGCAACGACCTGCTCACACAGCTGGAGGAGCTTTCCGACGTTCCCGAGATAAAGGAGTGCATAAACGTACTGGAGCAGCTCACGCCCATTGACAAGGCGGATATCACTCCCGATTCCCTCATATGTGAATTCATAGGACACGGACAATTCAAGTATTGAGCCATTAGCCATTAGCTATTAGCTTAGAGGACACATAATTCGTGCCATGCAAAAAACAAAAAAACAGGAGAACAATATGGAATACATGGAAAACAGAGAGCTTTCTTGGCTCAAATTCAATAAAAGAGTCCTTGAAGAGGCTGTCGATCCCGACACGCCTCTCCTTGAAAGGATATCTTTCTCAGCTATATATCAGAGCAACCTTGACGAATTTTTCATGGTCAGAGTGGGCTCTTTGACAGAAAAGGCAAAGGACAAAAAGGCAAAGCCCGACAAATTCTCGGGTATGACTCCCGCACAGCAGCTTGACGCCATATTCACAGCAGTCCGCAGATTACAGCCCTCTGTAGAGGGAGCTTTTCTCACCACCATGAGCGAGCTGGCGGAATTCGGCTATGAGCACGCTTCCTTTGATAAAATGTCAAAGGAGGAGCTGGCTCAGCTGGAGCTGTACTTCAAGCGTGAGCTTATGCCCTTTATCTCGGGCATAGTCATCAATGACGCCCTGCCTTTCCCCTTTTTACAGAACAAGGAGATATACGCCGTAGTGCAGCTGGGCTCGAAAAAGGGCATATCCATAGGTCTGATACCTGCCACTATCAACCGCTCCGAGCGTATGATAAGTCTGGGCAACGACGGCAAGCGCTTTATCCTTGCTGAGGAGGTCATTCTCCACTTCGCTCACCAGATGTTCAAGAACTATAAGGTCATTGACCGTGCTCTCATAAGAGTCACCAGAAGCGCCGCTATCACCGCTTCGGGAACAGGTCCCGAGTTCCGCAGACGCATGGAGGAGCTGGTCGACAAGCGCAAGAAGCTGGAGCCTATGCGCCTTGAGATGTCAGACGTTTTCAGCCGCGATGCACTGGACTACCTCTGCAAGAAGCTGAAGCTGAAAAACGTCCGCGTGTTCACATCGAGGATACCCCTCGACCTGTCTTTCCTGTTCACATTGCAGGAAAACGACGAGGATCCCAAGCTCCACTATATACTTCGCACACCGCGGAAGCCTGCGGCTCTGTCGGATACAAGGACTGTGTTCTCGCAGGTAAAATCAAAGGATATACTGCTGAGCTTCCCCTTTGAGTCCATGAACCAGTCGTTTATCAGACTCCTGCAGGAGTCTGCCAACGACCCCAAGGTTACTTCCATAAAGATAACACTCTACCGTCTTGCACGAAACAGCAAGGTCATAGACGCACTGTGCACCGCTGCCGAAAACGGCAAGGACGTCCTTGTCATGATAGAGCTCCGCGCCCGATTTGACGAGGAAAACAATATAGAATGGTCAAAGCATCTGCAGGAGGCAGGCGTAAATGTCATTTACGGTCCCAAGGAGTTCAAGGCTCACTCAAAGCTCCTGCTCATCACACGCAAGGCGCAGGGCGGCAGCTTCGACTACGTGACGCAGATAGGCACGGGCAACTATAACGAAAAGACTGCTGCTCTTTACACTGATATGATGCTGCTCACTGCCGACAGGGACATTGCTGCCGACGCAGAGGCTGTATTCGATGCTCTGCAGAACGGCACCTTCGTGGAAAACACCAAAAAGCTCCTTGTGTCTCCTCTTGCACTGAGGCCACAGGTGCTGGACATGATGGATCAGCAGATAGCTATCGCCAAGAACGGCGGAAATGGCTATATAGCTGCAAAGATAAACTCTCTCAACGACTTCGCCATTATCACAAAGCTTATTGAAGCTTCGCAGGCAGGCGTCAAGGTGGAACTCATAGTCCGCGGACTGTGCTGCCTTATTGCAGGAGTTCAGGGCTATACCGAGAATATAACCGTCCGCAGTATAGTGGGACGCTTCCTTGAACACAGCCGTATCTTCATTTTCGGTGCGGACGGTCCCGACCAGAAGATCTATATCGGCTCAGCCGACTATATGAGCAGAAATACTATCCGCCGCGTAGAGGTGGCTGCTCCCATTGAGGACGAGCGCCTGAGAAAGCGTATCCGCGAGATGTTCAGCATATTTATGCGGGACAACACAAAGGCAAGGATAATGCTCAGCGACGGAAAATATATCCGCGAGCGCAGAAATTCCGACGTTCCTTTCAATTCGCAGGAATACTTCTACGCAGAGGCTTACAAGCGCCTTGAGGACAAGAGCTCACGCAAGGAGCAGCTCCGCAGGAACCGCGAAAAGAGCGCCGAAAAGAAGGCTCCCGCGAAGAAAGCTCCCGCCAGAAAGACCGCAGGAAGAAAGCCTGCAAAGACAGCTCCCGAAAAGCCTGAAAAGGCTCCCGCAAAGCGCGGCAGACCGAAAAAGACCAAATGACCGCATATCTGCGAAAAAATTAACAAAAAATCCATATTTTACATACGCCGCCTGAGAGGCGATACTTGCAGAAACAGCCTATTCTCCGCCAAAAGTCGGGGAATACACAAAAAAATCTTTCCATAAGAAAACACTTGAAAAACAACGTTTTTTGTGATATAATAATCAGGTAATTAAGCTGTCTGAGGTTTTGATAAATGATTGGATATTATAACTATACGGTTATTCTTACATATATGAGCCTCGTTTCTTCCGTTATCGGCATGCTTTTCGCAGTCGGCTACGGCGGCACGAGACCTCACCCCGAATATGCCATAATATGCCTTATGGTGTCGGGTCTGTGTGATATGTTTGACGGTAAGGTTGCCCGTACAAAAAAAGACCGTACCGAGAGCGAGAAAAAATTCGGCATACAGATAGACTCTCTCTGCGACGCTGTCTGCTTCGGAGTTCTTCCCGCAGTAATAGGCTATTCAGTGGGCATGAAGGACTGGTGTGATCTGCCTATCCTTGTACTTTTCCCGCTGTGCGCTGTCATAAGACTTGCCTACTTCAATGTAGCCGAGGAGGAGCGTCAGAAAAAGACTGCCGAGAACCGAAAGGTCTATGAGGGTCTGCCCGTTACCAGCGTTGCGCTGATAATACCGCTGCTGTACAGCTTCCACAAGGACATCGGCGGAGACTGGTTCCCGGAGGTCTACGGCGGAGCACTGCTGCTCATCGCTATCGCTTTCATCACCCGATTCAAGGTGAAAAAGCCGAGCATGAAGACCATGCTGTGCTTCATCGGGATCGGCGTTGTGGAGCTCATATGGATGCTCTATAAGACCAAAACCAAATAATAAGCTTCAGTTTTATCAGGGGACGCCTTGCAGATGAGGGCGTCCCCTCTGTCGCTTTCATTATTTGCTGTAAGCGCGTGAAACAAACGGCAGAGGGAACGCGAGTGATTAGTTATTAGTGATCAGTGCATAGAGATTTGTCAATTTCATTCAAAATGTGCTGTAAGCGAAAGCAGAGTATCGTTAATGTATAGAGTGAGCGAGTTTACGAGCGACAGCGTGGCAAGGGTGCAGCGTCACGCTGCCTTTTAGCAAAAAAAGACTTTACAACGGATAAAAATTAATGTATAATACAAATTATCAAGATATTACGTGAAAGGATAGGATATATGAAAAAGCAGCTTTTCTGCATATGCGCTGCGGCAGTGCTTGCTGTCTGCGGAGCTTCGTGCGGGAGCCGTCCTGCTTCAAAAAGCGGGATAAAGGCGTCTGTTGAAACTGTAAACAATGTCCCTGTCAAGGAGCGCAAGACCCAGACCACAGGAAAGTGGGAGACTTCAAGGGAGTACCTTGACGGCAAGGAGAGGGACAAGACCGATATCACCTATAACCGCTATGAGCTGGCTGACGACGGGAGCGGCGTCTACTGGGACGCTGACGATAACAAGCAGCAGGTCAGCTGGGAGGTCACTCCCGACGGCGGCGTGAAGATACTTTATGAGGAAAAGGGAGAGTTCACCGAGTACTATGACTTCCTCGGCTGCGACCTTGTAACGAAAAAAGCCACAGAAGAGGGTACTCTCGACATATACCTTGCAAAGGTAAATAAATTCACTCCAAGGGAGGGCTCCGAAGCATGAAAAAGATAATAGCTCTCACTCTGTCGGCAATAGTTCTCATGTGCTGTCTTGCAGGCTGCGGCGCAAAGCGCGACCCCAAGTATTACGGAAAATGGGAAGCAACAAGGCTGGAAGCCTCGGGAGAGTCCATAGACAACTTCATGGGTATACCCGTAGGAGCTATCTTCCGCTTTGAAATAAACGAGGACGGCAAGGTGGTCTGGAACTCAGCTGTTGATAATTCTGTTATCCAGAATGCCAATAACGACCTTGATATAAGATGGAAAGAGACCGAGGAAAACAGGATACAGTTCAAGGTCACAGACCTCTCGGGAAAAACGGATACACAGACTATGGAGTTCGTTTACCGCGACGGCGAGCTGGTGGTGGAAGAAAATGATTCAGCCATATACCTCAGCAAGGTAGACGAATTTACGGAAATAGACACAGATCTGCTCAACAGTGCTGCAAGTGCTATACAGAACTTCGGCATCACACAATAAAGGAGTAATTATGAAAAAAATAATTTGTTTTTGCTTATCAGCCGTCCTGCTTGCAGGAATTTTCTGCGGCTGTTCCGACAAGAAGAATACCAAGAGCTCGTCCGACGGAAGCTCTTCCGAGACCGAGACCACTACAAGCAATGAACCCATAGACAACGAGGGAAAACAGTTCCTCGGCAAGTGGGAGTCCTACAAGGCTCTGGTAATGGGCGAGGAATATGAGACCGAGTACGCAGGCTATCCTCTCAGCGCAGTTGCAAAGCTGGAGGTAAAAGACGACAAGACAGCTACTATGATAGTTGCCCTCAATCCCCACGGCAAGGAGAATACCTTCGATTTCGCATGGAGCATAACCAATATCGACGGAGATGATGTGCTCCACCTTGCAAGTCCTACCGATTTCTATGACTGCACCATAAAGCAGGGACAGATGCTTATGAGGTACGGCGATTATGACGACGGTACTATCATTTATCTCATGAAGACCAACAAGTTCACCGTGATAGAGCGTCCTACCGAGGAAGGTCTGGACAAGGCTGATTACAGCGGCTTCATGGGCAGATGGGAAGCTGTAGAGGTCAATATGGACGGAGAGATACATGACGAGACACTGGGCGAATACCCCATAAATGCGGCATTCAAGCTTGAAGTGTTCGAGGACAACAACGCCGCAATGTCCATAATCGGCGAGACCTCCTCCTATGAGTGGGAGCCCGACAAAAAGGATCAGCTCTATATGTGGCGTGACTATGAGGGCTTTACCATGAAGCTCAATGGGGACAAGCTCTGCCTTGACGATGAAAAGGGTATGAAGATAACACTCGAAAAGGTGGATAAATTCACAGAGTATGACTTCTCGGCAGCACCCGAGGAGATACCCGACGAGGATATTATCCTCAATCCCGAGGAAGAACCCACAACAACAGAATAATATCGCAAATTTTTATTAGGGGACGCCTTCACTTGCAAGGCGTCCCCTTTTTCAAAACAGTCCACCGGACTGTTTTGAAATTCACCCCTTGCGAAGCGCCTGACGTATTGGGGCGCTGCTCCAAACCCTGCAAGGGCTGTCCCCCTAATCGGGTCCGTCCCCTCTGTCGCATTGCGACATCTCCCCACCCTGTGGGGAGTAACCCTTGACCTGACCAAAGGAACACAGTCCCTTTGGAATCCCTTGCTTGGTGTAATCTGAATTTTTCTTAGCTCTTAGTTCTAAGAATTGACTTTGCATTTTAAGAGTGCTATAATTAGTGTGTACGCAATGACCGCCGAAAGGCGGTTATTGTACTGACATTAATCATCATAATATGGATTGATCTATTTTTAGGAGAGATACTATGCACAAGGAATTTTTAATGGGCAATGCTGCTATTGCCCGCGGTGCTGTTGCGGCAGGTCTGAACCTTGTTTCGGGCTACCCCGGTACTCCCTCAACGGAAGTGCTTGAAACCACCGCAAAGGTCAACGACGGCTCGATATACGTTGAGTGGTCGGTAAACGAAAAGGCTGCTCTGGAGCTGGGAGCAGGCGCTGCCTACAGCGGAGCCCGTTCAATGGTCACCATGAAGCAGGTGGGACTCAATGTAGCCTCAGACCCCCTTATGAGCCTTGCTTATATCGGCGTCAAGGGCGGTATGGTCATACTTGTTGCCGACGACCCGGGACCCATATCCTCTCAGACCGAGCAGGATACACGCCATTTCGCTTCATTCTCAAAGCTTCCCTGCTTCGATCCGTCGTCCGTTCAGGAAGCCTATGACATGATACAGGAAGCCTTTGAGTATTCCGAAAAATACCATACTCCCGTGCTTTTCAGACCGACTACAAGAGTCTGTCACGGCTACGCTTCTATCGAAGTCAAGGACAAGGAGGAGTACAAGGTAAACAAGCCCGAGGGCTTCGTGAAGGACTCCTCAAAGTGGGTAATATTCCCCCGTCTTTCTTATAATGCACATATACATATCGAGGAGCGCAATGTGGAGCTCTCTCAGGTATTCTCCGACTACAAGCGCAATATCATCACTGAGACTGGTGATAAGGGCTGTCGCAGGGGTATCGCTACCCACGGTATCAGTTACACCTACGTAATGGAAGCTCTCCGCGGAAAGAACGCTCCGAGAGTATTCAAGGTGTCAACGCCTTTCCCCTTCCCCGAGCAGGCTGCTGTGAAGTTCCTCGAGGGACTTGACGAGGTGCTCTGTATCGAGGAGCTTGACCCCATCATCGAGCGCGAGCTCACATACATATGCGGAAAGTATCATCTGAATACCAAGATACTGGGCAAGCTCACCCACCATGTAAAGACCGCTGGCGAGAACACCTGCGCTTCTGTGGCTGTGAATATTGCCGATTTCATGGGCTGGGAGAAGCCTGCCGCTGCTGAAACGGAAGCTCCCCCTGCACTTCCCGTAAGACCGCCCGTGCTCTGTGCAGGCTGTCCACACAGAGCTTCATTCTTTGCCGTAAAGGAAGCAATGAAGGGCAAGAAGTCCGTATTCTGCGGCGATATCGGCTGCTATACCCTCGGTAACGCAATGCCTCTTGATATGGTTGATACTTGCCTCTGTATGGGCGCAGGCGTGAACATCACTCAGGGTATCGGCAAGATAGAGCCCGATACAAACTGCTTTGCATTCGTGGGCGACTCCACGTTCTTCGCTTCTGCTATCACGGGAGCTGTAAACGCTGTGTACAATCAGGCGGATATGACACTGGTAGTCCTCGACAACTCCACAACTGCCATGACAGGTCATCAGCCGCACCCGGGCACAGGCCGCACCATGATGGGTGAGGTAGTCGAAAAGGTAAGCATACAGGAAGTCCTCAAGGGCGTGGGCGTAAAGACCGTTGAGACTGTAAATCCTCTTGAACTCAATAAGGCTATCGATACAGTCAAGCGTGTTTCCGCCGAAAAGGGCGTAAAGGCTATCGTGTTCAAGTCTCCCTGCGCTGTGCTTATCAAGGGCAACAAGCCTGCCGTTATCGACAGCGCAAAGTGTACCTCCTGCAAGAAGTGCATAAAAACTCTCGGATGTCCCGGTATCGTATTCAGGGACGGCAGTGTAACTATAGAAAATTCTCTCTGTACAGGCTGCGGGCTTTGTTCGCAGGTATGTCCTTTCGGAGCAATAGGAGGTGGCGAAGATGCAGAGTAATATCCTTATATGCGGCGTAGGCGGTCAGGGTATCGTCCTCACCTCGAAGCTCATAGCAGCTACTGCCATGGAGCATGATATCCCTGTAATGAGCGCCGAGACTATCGGTATGGCTCAGAAGGGCGGAAGCGTTTTCAGCTTCCTGAGACTGGGCGATGATCTTTACTGCCCCATGTTCCCCGAAAAGACTGCGGATATAATTATCGGCTTCGAGCCTGCGGAGGCAGTTCGTATGCTTCCCTATCTCAAAGACGGCGGACAGGTGGTAGTCAATACCCACCCAATAATGCCCGTAACAGCTACACTCAGCGGCTCCGACTACACAGGACAGGAAATGATAGACTATCTCCGGCGCAATGTGAAGAACGTTCTTCTCGTTGACGGCACTAAGGCATGTGAGGAGATAGGCTCCCCGAAGGTGCTCAATATGATAATGCTGGGAGCTTCCGTCCGCAACGACGTTCTGCCCTTCTCGGTGGACGATATCGAAGAGACCATGAAAAAGACGGTAAAGCCTCAGTTCGTGGAAATGAACTCAAAGGCGCTCCGCTGGAGCTGACGCTTAGCCGTTAGCCATTAGCCTTTAGCTATTAGCTTAATTCGGAATGCGGAATTCGGAATTAGGAATTGAATGTGTCCGCTGACGCGGACGGATCAAAAAATGTAACATGAACCAATATGCAGGGGCTGCCTTTGGCAGTCCGCATATAAAGTCCGTGACAAATATCAAAAAGAGATATTCGTTTTGCTATTTGCGGGCGCCCAAAGGGCGCCCCTACACGGCATTAAATGAAAGGAAAGAATTAAAATGCAGATCTCACAGGCACAGCTCGACCTCGTTAACGACCGTATCCGCGCTCTCGTTGAAGCAGGCAGCTTCTACGGAAAAAAACTCAAGGAGGCAGGCATCACTCACGTTGATTCGCCCGAGGACTTCACAAAGCTCCCGTTCTCCGAGAAAAAGGACCTCCGCGACGCTTATCCTCTGGGACTTATGACAGCTCCCGAGAACGAGATCGTCCGTATCCACTCATCATCGGGAACTACAGGTACTCCCGTTATCATTCCCTACACAGCCAAGGACGTTGACGACTGGGCTATCATGTTCAAGCGCTGCTACGAGACAGCAGGCATCACAAATATGGACCGTATACAGATAACCCCGGGCTACGGTCTCTGGACAGCAGGTATAGGCTTCCAGAACGGCGCCGAGAAGCTTGGCGCTATGGTTATCCCTATGGGTCCCGGAAACACCGACAAGCAGCTCCAGATGATGCAGGATATGGAGAGCACAGTTCTCTGCTCCACATCTTCATATGCACTTCTCCTTGCCGAGGAGATACAGAAGCGCGGCATCAAGGACAAGATACACCTGAAAAAGGGAGTTATCGGCTCCGAGCGCTGGAGCGACAAGATGCGTGAGCGTATCCACAACGAGCTTGGCATAGAGCTCTTCGACATCTACGGACTTACTGAGATATACGGCCCCGGTATCGGTATCAACTGCCCGGGCGAGACCGCTATGCACTACTGGGACGACTATCTCTACATCGAGATAATCGACCCCAAGACAGGCGAGCCCGTTCCCGACGGCGAGCTTGGCGAGATAGTTATAACTACTCTCGTTAAGGAGGGTGCTCCCCTTATCAGATACAGAACTCACGACCTGTCAAGAATAGTGCCCGGCAAGTGCAAGTGCGGACGCTGCTACCCGAGAATAGACGTTATCATGGGACGTACCGACGACATGATGAAGATAAAGGGCGTAAACGTATTCCCAAGCCAGATAGAGGAAGTTCTTGCAACATTTGATGAAATATCCAGCGAGTACCAGATACGTATCTCACATCTTGACGGCAAGGATACTATGCGTATCTACGTTGAATCCACAGGCGATGTGGACTTTGAGACTCTCAGCAAAAAGATAGCTGAAAAGGTAAAGAGCCGCATCGGCTTCACACCTATCGTAAAGGTAGTCGAGGTAGGCGTGCTCCCGAGAAGCATGAAGAAAACTGCCCGTGTTATCGACGAGAGATTCGACTGATAACGCAGGCAGCAGGATACAAAACTCCATACAATGAACGGAAACGAACTTCTTGCACTTCTATTTATTGCAGCTGTCACAGCCTTTTGCATATGGCTTTACAGGCGGCTGCACAAGCCCGATATAACCAAGCTCTACAACGCAAAGACCGTTCTCACCGACCGTGAGTATGAGTTCTACAAGCGGCTGAAGCCTCTTGCGGACGAGTACGGGCTCAGCATTTTCACAAAGGTGAGGCTTGCAGACCTTATCGAACCCAAGCCAAAAGCCGAGAATCCATTCTGGATGGAGTGCTTCAACAAAATAAAGGCAAAGCATATAGACTTCGCTCTTGCGGACGATGAGACGTCCATAGTGGCGCTCATTGAGCTTGACGACACGTCACATGCCCGTCCCGACCGCGTTGAGCGCGATGACTTCGTGAATGCGGTGCTGGAGAATACGGGGTATACTCTGCTCCGAACCTACGGCGAGCTGGACGTTATCGAAGAATATTTACGGTGATACAGCTGTTAGCTTGTAGGGACGCGCAATGCGCGTCCGCAAGTGATCAGTGCATAGATATGTAGGGGCGCACAGTGTGCGCCCCTACATTCATTTACTTGATATTAAAGAAAGTAACGCCCGATGCAAACAGGGCAGCTCCGATAAGTATTGCAATAAATATCGTCTTTTTTATCATGTGCTTTATTTTCAGCAGTACTATCAGCACGATTATGAAAAGGATTATTGCCCAGTACTGGGCGAGAAAGCCTGTTATTGTATTGAGTATCGAGTCCATGTCTGTTCTCCTTTGGTATTTATTTTTCTTCCTTTGCGGCGTCGCTGAGGAACTCCGCTATGATATACCGCGGACGCTGCTTTACCTCGGCATATATCTTGCCTATGTACTCGCCTATGATACCGAGACAGAAGAGCTGCAAGCCTCCGATGAGCCATATTGAGCACATGGTACTTGACCAGCCGTGCTCGGTGAAGCCCACTATCTTAGTGATGAATGCCCATATAAAGGCGATTATGCTGACTGCGGACATTATAAGTCCGAGACCTGTTATCATTTTCAGCGGCTTTGTGCTGAATGAGGTAATGCCGTTTATTGCAAAGGAGAGCATTTTTTTCAGAGGGTACTTGCTCTCGCCTGCGGCTCTCTCATGGCGCTCATAATAGACCTTACAGTTCCGGAAGCCTATAAGCGGCACCATTCCGCGGAGGAAAAGGTTGACCTCCTTGAAGCCCGAAAGCTCCTGTAAAACTCTTCTGCTCATAAGGCGGAAGTCTGCGTGGTTGTAGATAACGTCCGTGCCCATGGCTTTCATGAACTTGTAGAAGCCCTCGGCAGTGGTCTTCTTGAAAAATGTATCGGTGTCGCGGGCACTCCTTACGCCGTATACCACCTGATTGCCTTCATAGTACTTCTTTACCATTTCGTCGATGGTGTTGATATCGTCCTGCAGGTCTGCGTCCATGGTTATGCACATATCGCATATATCCTTGACGGTCATGAGTCCTGCCAGGACAGCGTTCTGGTGACCGCTGTTGTGGGCGAGGTCGATACCCGAGAAGAATTGCGGCTCGGTGCGGTGGAGCTCTTTTATAATGCTCCATGTCCGGTCTGAGGAGCCGTCGTTTACGAATACTATGCGGCTTTCACGGGAGATCAGCCCCTGTTCCATGAGAGCGGTGTACTTCGCTTTGAGCTGCTTTGAGGTCTCGGGGAGCATTTCCTGTTCATTGTAGCAGGGTACTACCATGTATAGTTTTTCGGGAGACATTGAGAGGATTTTCCTTTCGTTTTTTATATAGTTGCATTTAGTATACCACAGCCGCCGAAATATGTCAATAAAACACCAAAAATGCATTATCAGACTGCAATCAAATTTCTGCTTGACAAAAGTTTGCTTTTATGTTATCATATTAAAAGAGCATCGTCTGCTCGTATAAACGGGTGATAAATTCCGAAATATAGATGTGTGGGCCCTGTGCAACAAGACCCCGTGAACCATGTCAGGCGGGAGACCGAGCAGCATTAAGCGGTGCGTGTTGTGTGCCGCAGCAAGCCTGCACATCTATGTTCCGGAATTTTTCTTTAACAGGGGGGGTAAGAATGTTCCGTTCTATACTTGCAGCACGGACAAAGCGAGTCCTGCTGTGTTTCTGGCGCAGTATCCCGAAGGCTCTTGCGGCTTCCTTTGTGTTTTCGATCTTCATCTTCGCAGCAATGACCATTGCAGGCGAGAGGGAGACCGGCTTCCCGTTTGTCATCATGGATATGGCGGTATTCTTTGTGTTTCACTGGGTATGCTTTTCATTCGCCGAGATAATAAGATACAAAAAGAGCATATTCCACCAGTTCGACGACGACCTCATCGGCAACGCCTTTACGGGGATAAACCGCAAGTCAAGGCGCTTCGAGAAAGGCCTGAACCTGTTCCACAAGAACAACTTCCGTATGGCGCTGGAGGCTTTCACAGACCTCGGCAGAGAGGAAAACGGGCTTTCAAAGCAGGAGACTGCCGTAAACGAGTTCTACCGCGGACGCTGCTACGATATCCTTGACGCCTATCCCAATGCTATAATATGCTATAAGAACGCTCAGGAGAACGGCTTCTATATTCCCGAGCTGCCTATCTTTATAGCGCGGTGCTACTCCGTAAACGGCGACCCTAAGCGCGCCATGGCTATCTATGAGAGCCTTATGGAGGAGAAGGACTACAAATACAGCAATAAGCTCCGCTGCGAAATGGGAAACGTATACCTTAAAGAGTACGACGGAGAAGAAGCTCTCAGGTGGTTCAATGATTCCATTGAGCGGCATGAGGACTACGCAAACGCTCTCGGCGGCGCGGCGATCGCAAACGTGCTCCTCGGGAAATACGAGGAAGCGGAAAAGCTCTATAAGCTGGCGATAACCCATAATATCGACAATCCCGTGGACTTTATCAAATACTACAAGGGAACAGTCGCCCTGCAAAAGGACGAATTCATAAAAAAACTGTAAAGGAGGAAAGGCTGTGTACAAGGCGCTTTACCGCAAATGGCGTCCCATGACCTTTGACGACGTCATATCCCAGCAATACACCACAGAAGCTCTGAAAAACCAGATAATCAGCGGAAAGACCGCCCATGCATACCTTTTCACAGGCTCACGCGGAACAGGTAAGACCACCTGTGCCCGTATCCTTGCAAAAGCCGTGAACTGCCGCAACATGAAAAACGGCAATCCCTGTCTCGAATGTGACATCTGCCGTGACGCAGACAGCGGCGCTCTCACCGATATCGTCGAGATTGACGCGGCTTCAAACAACGGCGTAGACAATATCCGCGACCTCCGCGATGCGGCAGTATATACTCCCGAGCGGGGCGCATATAAGATATACATCATCGACGAGGTGCACATGCTCTCCGCAGGCGCTTTCAATGCCCTGCTGAAAATCATGGAGGAGCCGCCCCCGTATGTGAAGTTTATTCTCGCCACCACCGAGATACACAAGGTACCTGCCACGATCGTTTCACGCTGTCAGCGCTACGATTTCCGCAGGATAAAGGCGGAGGACATCGCCGCAAGAATAAGCTATATCGCTCAGCAGGAGGAGCTGAACCTCACCGAGGACGGCGCGGCTATGATAGCGAAGCTTGCCGACGGCGGTATGCGTGACGCAGTATCTCTCCTCGACCAGTGCTCGGTGTGCGCTGAGACCATAAACGCCGAGGCTGTCTCAAATGCCGCAGGCATCGCAGGCAGAGACTACCTCTATGATATGCTGGACGCTGTATCGGACTCCGATACGCCAAAGGCTCTTTCCATAACCGCAGACCTCTACGATATGTCCAAAGACCTGACAAGGCTCTGCGAGGAGCTAATAACTCAGCTCCGCAACGTCATGCTCATAAAGGCTTCGCCCGATACCGCTGACAAGCTCATCGTTTGTATGCCCGACGAGCTGGAGCGCTTAAAGGCTATTGCAGAAAAGTCCGACCTGCCCACAGTTATGGACAGGCTGTCAGCTTTACAGGAGTGCCGCGAGCGCATGCAGAGGGCTATGAATAAGCGTGTAGAGTTTGAGATGTCTCTCATAAAGCTTTGCGGAAATGTAAAGAATACTGCTGAAAGTATTGACAATTCTGAAATATATGATAAAATAAAACAGTTGGAGGATAAGATCAACACAGTCCCGAGAGCTGTACCGACAGCAGATCGGCAGGCTCCCGAGCAGCCCGAGGTGCTTGAAGCAAGTGCCGTTCCTGCGGACGAGAAGATAATCCCCACTATCGACATCAAGAAGCTGAAAGCCGAGGATATCATTCCCTGTGAACGCTGGAACGATATACTTGACGAGTTCAGAAATATCAATCCTGCCGTTGCAGGAAGCCTTGACGGCTCCTTTGCAGGCACAGCAGGAAACTATATCTTTATCACAGCTCAGAACCGCTTCTTCATGGAGCTGTTCAAGGTCAAGGAGAACGCCAATTCCCTCGGCGCGGCTATTGCCAAGGTGCTGGGACAGCGCTTCATAATCAAGGCAAGGTGCGCGACTACCGTAACGGAGCAGAAGAACCTTGCGGAGAGCCTAATCAAAAAGGCTATGGACAGCCAGATAGAAACAGCTGTGGAGAATCAGTAAGCTTGTGCAGGGAACGCCTGTCAGGCGTTCCGCGTAATCAAGTTCAAAAGCAATTAACTTTGCTTTATATAAAACTAAGAATTTTTATTTTCAAAGGAGAATTTTAAAATGAAAGCAAGAATACCAAAGAATATCAACGCAGGCGGCGCTCAGAACATGAACCAGATGATAAAGCAGGCTCAGAAGATGCAGGATCAGATCACTGAGCTCCAGGAAGATATCGAAGCAAGAGAGTTCTCCGCTACAGCAGGCGGCGGTGCAGTTGAGGTCACTATCACAGGCAAGAAGACTATCAAGTCTCTCACACTCAAGCCCGAGGTAGTTGATCCCGAGGATATCGATATGCTCCAGGATCTCATCATCAGTGCTGTAAACGAAGCTGTAAACAACGTTGAGACTACTACAGAGACAGAAATGGGCAAGATCACAGGCGGAGTATCTCTCCCCGGTCTTTTCTGATAAATAATGGCAGATCATAACGCGCTTCCGCTGGTCATACTGGCGGAGAAGTTCGCGTCACTTCCCGGTATCGGCATGAAATCGGCGCAGAGACTTGCGTATCATGTCATGTCTATGGATACGGAAGCGGTTGAGGACTTCGCAAAGGCGCTTATCGACGCAAAGAAAAACGTTCACTGCTGCAAGTGCTGCCAGAACCTCACAGAGAGGGATATATGTCCTATCTGCGACGATCCCGAGCGTGACAGGAGCGTTATATGCGTGGTCGAGAACCCCAAGGACGTCACTGCCTTTGAGCGTACAAGAGAGTACGGCGGCGTGTACCATGTGCTTCACGGACTGCTCTCACCTATGGACGGCATAACTCCCGACAAGCTCCGCGTAAAGGAGCTCCTTGCGAGGATAGCCGAGGGCGGTGTAGAGGAGGTCATCATGGCGACAAATCCCACTGTTGAGGGCGATGCTACGGCTATGTATATAGCAGGACTGCTCAAACCAATGGGTATCAAGGTCACAAGGCTTGCCTTCGGACTTCCCGTGGGCGGTATCCTTGAATATGCCGACGAGGTAACGCTTTTCAAGGCTCTCGAAAATCGAAACGATATGTAAAAATGGCGTCCATTGGACGCCATTTTTAATTCGGAATTCGGAATTAATTTGGTCTGCGGGCGCCGAAACGGCGCCCCTACACGGAACGCCGAGGGCGGCGTTCCCTACAAATCACTATTAACAAATCACTTGTGGACGCGCACTGCGCGTCCCTGCAGCTAAAGGCTAACGGCTTAAATATTGACAAAAGCCGAAATAACGGGTATAATAAAAGCGATATGCTTTTGAAAGGACAATTTTATGCTGAAAAAGAACAATGTTGTCAGACTTGTACTGATATTTACCCTCATAATGGGCATTTCATCTCTGGTGATAATGCTCAGCAATACCCTTATGGCACGCAATAACAGCTACATCACCGTTGATGCCGAGACCATGAAGCTGGTACAGCTGGACCCTCCCAAGGACGGCGACCCTATCGCTATCGTGGACACTACCCTCGGCGAGTACCGCTTTGTGCTCTATCCCCAGTATTCTCCCAATGCTGTTGCCAACTTCACTGAGCTGGCAAATCAGGGCTATTACAACAACACCTATGTGTTCCACTCGGAGAGCGGCGTATATTCTGCGGCAGGAGCTCCCAATAAAAACGGCAACGCAAACGATAACTCCCACGAGCTTGTGGAGAGAGAGCTCCACCAAGACCTGTGGCCATTCAAGGGTGCTGTTCTGGCTATGAACACCACCGTTAAGAGGAACTTCAAGGAGAAATTCCTCGGCGGCGGCACATACTATAACGGAAGCCGCTTCATGACGGTGAATACTATCGATTTTACCGACGAGATAAAGCAGGAGCTCATAGATATATCCGAGAGCAAGGACCTTGCCAACGCCTTTATCGAAAAGGGCGGCGTTCCCAATTTCTCTCAGCAGCTAACCGTGATCGGTCAGACCTATAAGGGCTTTGACGTTGTGGAGAAGCTGGCGAATCTGGAAGCCAACGAGATAGGCGTATACAAGGTGCCCGTTGAGGACGTGATGATAAACTCGGTAACTATCAGCACATATTCCGCAGAAGATGAAAAGACTGAGGAAGCTGAAAAGTAAAGAATATACGGTTATTATTGGAAGATTTTACCGTATTTGAACCGTCGGCTTTGTCCGAAAAATACAAAAAATCATGAAAACTCTTTACAAATCGGTTTTTGTGGTGTATAATATATAAGTTGAAGTATAGTTTTTTGTTCTGTTTTGAACATACTATCATATAGTTTCACGTTTTCAAGGAGTGAAATCATGTTTAGAAAGATTCTGGCAGGTGTTTTCTGTACAACGCTGGTATTCTCTGCTTTTGCATCATGCAGCGGCAAAGCAGGTGTAAGCAGCTCTGAAAGCACCACAGATACCACAAGTGCTTCGGCTACCGAGACGACAACAGAGGCGCTTACAGCAGAAAATGTTGATATAGCCAATTTTACAGCTCCACAGAAGGGCGATACCATAATCACTATGAAGATCAAGGATTACGGTGAAGTCAAGTTCAGGCTCTTTCCCGAATATGCGGACAAGGGCGTTGAGAACTTCGTTGAGCTGGCTAAAAAGGGTTACTATGACGGACTCAAGTTCCACAGAGTCATCAGGGACTTCATGATACAGGGCGGCGATCCCGAAGGCACAGGAATGGGCGGCGAAAGCGTCTGGGGCGGCAAGTTTGACGGCGGCACAGACCCACACCTTATCCACGTTCCCGGTGCTCTTGTATATGCAAACAGCGGCTCCACTTCCACTGACGGAAGCCAGTTCTACGTTGTAACGGGCTCTGCTATAACTGATGATGATCTCGATTATTTCAGCCAGGGCGGTTATGTTTTCTCGGACAAGGCTAAGGCTGTCTATAAAAAAGTCGGCGGCACACCGTGGCTCGATGGCAGTTATACCGTTTTCGGACAGGTCATCGACGGACTTGATGTTATTTTCAAGGTACAGTACGTTGCGGTAAACGCTGCTTCAAGTATGCCTCTTGAGGATGTTATCATTGAATCTGTTACTGTCGGAGAGTACAACGGCGAGGAAATACGCTGGTATATAGACGATTACAAGGACTTTGACATAGAGGAAGCAAAGAAGGCTTCCGAAAAGGAAAATGTTACCATTGCAAACTATACAGCTCCCAAGGAGGGCGAAAAGATAGTTTCCATGAAGCTCAAGGGCTACGACGGAGAGATCAAGATAAAGCTCTTCCCAGAGTACGCCGAAAAGGGCGTTCCCAGCTTTTTGGAGCATGCGGAAAAGGGCTACTATGACGGCCTTACATTCCACAGAGTTATCAAGGACTTTATGATACAGGGCGGCGATCCCAAAGGCGACGGTACAGGCGGCGAGTCCATATACGAAAAGGGCTTTGACGACGGCACCAATTC
Organism: Ruminococcus flavefaciens AE3010; assembly: GCF_000526795.1. Classification (NCBI taxonomy): domain Bacteria; kingdom Bacillati; phylum Bacillota; class Clostridia; order Eubacteriales; family Oscillospiraceae; genus Ruminococcus; species Ruminococcus flavefaciens. Next base: position 2,406,499 of record NZ_JAGT01000001.1, on the reverse strand, counting down.
CCATCTTATCCATGCCGCAGGCGCTGTTGCCTATGCAAACAGCGGCTCTACTGCTTCAAGCGGCAGCCAGTTCTATATAGTTACTGGCGACGTCTACAACACTGAAGAGATCAGTAATCTTGAAGAGCAAGGCTATGACTTTACCGACAACGAGGCGGAGGTATATTCCACCAACGGCGGTACACCATGGCTGGACGGCAGCTATACTATCTTCGGTCAGGTGTTCGACGGACTCGATATCGTATTCGATGTCCAGAATGTTGAGACAGACACCAATGATAAGCCTGTCAAGGACGTTACCATAGAGTACGTTAAGGTATCGGAATACAAGGGCGAAGCTGTTCGCTTCAATATTTCCGATTATGATAAAATAAAGGCAAATACTCAGACTGCTACAGAAGCTTCCACAGAAACCACTGCGGAAACCACCACAAATGAATAATTCTCAGCAAATACCCTTTGTGTAAATTGTCGGCGTCTTATGCCGAGGAACAAAAGAAAGAAATTCGGGAAAAGATAAAGAGACCCGAAAAATAAGGAGAGAAAATATTTGGATAAGTTTGTTGTAAAAGGCGGAAGACGCCTTGAGGGCGAAGTCACCATCAGCGGAGCCAAGAATGCAGCTGTTGCTATTCTTCCCGCAGTTATTCTTTCAGATGAACCATGTATCGTAGAAAATGTCCCCTACATCAGCGATGTCAGAATATGTATCCATATCCTCAAGGAGATGGGTGCTGAGGTCACTAATATAGGCAAGGACGCTTACAGGATCGATCCTACCACTATCGATAAGTTCTGCGTCCCCTATGAGTATGCAAGAAAAATGCGTGCTTCATACTATTTCCTCGGAGCACTTCTCGGAAAATTCAATAAGGCAAGAGTTTCCATGCCGGGCGGATGTCCATTGGGCGACCGTCCTATCGATCAGCATCTGAAGGCTTTCACAGCTCTCGGTGCGGAGTATACTCTCAGTCAGGGCATGATAGACCTTACAGCCGATAAGCTCACAGGCAATCAGATATTCTTCGACGTTGTTACCGTTGGAGCTACTATGAACGCCATGCTGGCTGCTGTAAAGGCAGAGGGACTCACTGTTATTGAGAATGCGGCTAAGGAGCCGCATATCGTTGATCTTGCAAACTTCCTCAACTCTATGGGCGCTAATATCATGGGCGCAGGTACCGATGTTATCAAGATCAGAGGCGTGGAGCACCTCCACGGTACTACCTACGCTGTTATTCCCGACCAGATAGAGGCAGGCACATTCATGGTAGCAGTTGCCGCTACAAAGGGTGATGTGCTCATAAAGAATGTAATTCCAAAGCATCTTGAGTCGATCACAAAGAAGCTTGAAAAGATCGGCGTGAACATAGAGCAGTTCGACGACAGCATCAGAGTATGGGTGGACGGTCCTCTTGTAAAGACCAACATCAAGACAGCTCCACACCCGGGATTCCCTACAGATATGCAGTCTCAGATAGCTACGCTTCTCTGTCTTGCAGAGGGGACAAGCATCATCACCGAGAATATCTGGGAGCAGCGCTTCCGCTATGTTGACGAGCTCAGAAGAATGGGCGCTGATATCACAGTAAACGGCAAGGTAGCTCTTATCGAGGGCACAGGCAAGCTTATGGGAGCTCCCGTAAAGGCATGCGACCTGAGAGCAGGCGCTGCGCTTATAATCGCAGGTCTGGCTGCCAGCGGCGTTACCGAGATAGAGGATATCTATCATATCGAAAGAGGCTATGACTGTATGGAGGGCAAGCTTCGTGCGCTGGGCGCTGATATCGAAAAGGTAAGCGTTCCCGATAAGGCAGAGGATACAAAGCCCGAAAGCGACAAGGCTGCTGTTTAATAAGCAATATGGCTGCTGCACAGATGTGCGGCAGCTTTTTCGTCTGCATAAGAACTTGGATTAGAATATGAACGGGATTCCAAAGGGACCGTGTTCCTTTGGCGGAGTGACTCCCCATAAGATGGGGAGATGTCGCAACGCGACAGAGGGGACGGACCCGATTAGGGGGACCTGCAAGAGAGGGCGTCCCTTAATGGGACGTCGAGGACGCCGTCCCCTACAGATGATGAATAACGGGCGGATAGTATCCGTCCCTACAGGCAATGACAAATAAAAGGAGATATATGAAAGATAAAGAATTATACAAAAAATTATTCACCATAGTAGCGCCCATAGCCTTCCAGTACTTCATGGCGTCACTGGTATCGGCTTCGGACGCCTTTATGCTGGGATTTCTCGATCAGGACTCCCTGTCGGCGTCATCTCTCGCAGGTCAGGTAGCCTTTGTGTTCAGCCTGTTCTTTATGGCGTTCATATCGGGCTGCAACGTCCTTGGTGCTCAGTACTGGGGCAAAAAGGACCACAAGACCGTGGATAAGGTACTCGCGCTGACCATGAGATACTCCCTCCTTGTGGGAGCTGTCTTTACTCTGGGAGCTCTTATCTTCCCCCAATACATAATGCGTATATTTACCAATGACCCCGAACTTGTACGCCTCGGCGGAGTGTACCTGCGCACCGTGGCGCTGTCATATGTGCTGGCAGGCTTCTCGCAGGCGTATTTCGGCATTATGAAGATATGCGACTGTGCAGGGCTCAGCTCCCTTATCGGAAGCCTTTCCGTGGTATTCAATATCCTTATGAACTGGCTGCTCATCTTCGGAGTGGGACCCTTCCCCGAAATGGGCATAGCAGGTGCGGCTCTGGCTACGGTCCTCGCACGCGCTTTTGAATGTGTGTTTATCCTTGCGGTAATGCTCCGCGGCAAGTGTCCGCCACTGCGTGTTGGTATGATGTTCGTGCTTAAAGACAGTATTCTGCACAAGGACTACATAAAATATACCGCGCCTATCCTGCTCAATCAGCTTGGCTGGGGCGGCGGAGTGACCATGTACTCCGTCATCATGGGCAGACTGGGAAGCGACGCTGTTGCGGCGAACTCCATAGCAAGCATCGTCCGCTGTATTATAGCCAGTCTCTGCTGGGGAATCGCGGCGGGTGTCGGCATCGTACTTGGCGGTATGCTTGGTAGGAACGAAACAGACGAAGCCAAAAAGGCAGGCGGAAAATTCGTGCGGCTGTCCCTTATTATAGGAGCAGGCTCGGGAGTAGTCATACTTGCGCTGACGCCGATTATACTCAAAGTGATAACTCTCAATCCGCAGGCGCAGTATTACTTGAAGTATATGATGTTCATGGCGGCTTACTACATCATCGGAAACGCGCTTAACTCCACTATCATAGGCGGAATGTTCCCCGCAGGCGGAGACACGAGATTCGGCATGATATGCGACATTGTGACACTCTGGTGCGTGGTGGTGCCCATGGGTATGATAGCCGCATTCTGGCTGAAGCTCCCCGTGCTGGCGGTAGCTTTTATACTCACACTGGACGAGTTTGTGAAAATACCTGCGGTATACAAGCATTACGTCAAGTATAAATGGGTTAAGAACATAACGCGTTAACCATGTAGGGGCGGATATTATCCGCCCGCGAGTGAGTAGAAAGTAGAGAGTAGAGGGTAGTGTTGGGGCGAGTTCCGCCCGCCCGCTAAAGCCCATAAAATTTCAAATGACCTATCGTAGGGGGCGATGCCTAACAGGCACCCGTACCCTCTGTCCTACGGACATCTCCTAACAGGAGCGACGACCCTCTGTCAGCTATGCTGACATCTCCCTACACTGTAGGGAGTCACCCACATCGCCCCGTAAATTAATGGTTATATGACGGGCTGATGTAGGCATCAGCCCCTACAGCGTTTTTTATAAGCATAACAAAAGGCAGTCCATAGGACTGCCTTTTTCTTATCACTAATCACTAACTTCATGCTGGGCGATTATAAGCCTTATGGATTTGTACAGGTAGGGCTTGAGCTTCTCCAGCGAGCAGGGCTCCTTGTAGAGTATAACCGAGTAGCAGGTGGAGCTTACAAGCTCGATTATCATAAACAGCATTATCTCGGGATCCTTTATACCTTGTGGAGCTTCCGAAAGGAGCTTCTCGTATATGGTCGAAAAGTCCACGTCGTCCTCGGAAACGGGAGTGGTTATAGCTGTCTTGAACACGCCCCAGCTCAGGTTTTTGGATATGAATGTGAGCAGGGACTGGTTCGCATTGAGCTGATTTATGATATTGTCAATGACCTTGATTATCTTGTCCTCAAAGGAGAGCTTGTCCAGCTCTGCGCCGAGGTCTGCCATGGCGTTTTTGAAAAGCTGGCTTGATTTATGGGATATGAGCTTGTTTCGTATGTCGTATTTGTCCTTGAAGTATAGGTAGAATGTGCCCTTTGCAACTCCTGCCTTACTGACGATGTCGGTTATGGAAGTCTTACTGAAGCCCTTTGTGGTAAAGAACTCGAAAGCTGTTTTCAGCAGGGAATTTTCTTTAAGCTTCTTGTTTGTATCGACCTTGCCCATTTATACACACCTTTCTTTAAATCATAATTTTGCGAAGCAAAATTATGATTTAGTTTAGAGTTTAGAGTTGACAGTTTTGGTGTCGCCTACGGCGACAATATTTAAATAATGTGAGCGAAGCGAACACATTAACTCTCAATTCTCAATTCTCAACTCTCAACTTTGCGCTGAATTATGATCTGACTTTCTTTTATTATATCCCCAAAAATCGAGCCTGTCAAGGGCATAAAAGTGACCAACGGTCACGGCAAATCTGCGGCAGAATTGTGCAGGTCTACAAAAATATGACCGAAAGTCAGTTTTTTGTTAAAACTCGGTTGACTATCGGTCAGTTTTGTAATATACTATGAAATAACAAGAACACGGGCGTATATTGAATGTCCGCGGAGTCACTCCTCTTTCTGTTTCCTTTCCCAAAGCAGCAGTTAGCTTATTCTCCTAAAGGTATAAAAGGCTCGCGGACTTTCAATATACGCTCGGAATAACATATAGAAAGGAACGATATTATGCTAAAATTCGGTGAATGGATCGCAAAGCACCGCGCACTGATACTTATATTCGGCGTGGTAATGCTTCTGCCCTCGGCAATGGGCTATCTCAACACCCGTGTTAACTACGATATACTGTCCTATCTGCCAAAGGATATAAACACTATGGTAGGTCAGGACATTCTTAAAGATGAATTCGGACAGGGCGGCTTCTCCCTTGTAATGGTGGAGGGCATGAGCGACAAGGACGTGGCGGCGACTGCCGAAAAGATAGAGGGTATCGACCACGTTTCAAAGGTGCTCTGCTACCAGTCCCTTACGAACTGCACTATCCCGAAAGAAGTGCTCCCCTCAGACGTGTACGACTTCTTCAACAAGGGCGACAACACCATGATGGCGGTATTCTTCGACGATACCACCTCTGCGGACGGAACTCTGAACGCAATTGAGGAAATGAGAAGCATCACCTCAAAGCAGTGCTTCATCAGCGGTATGTCGGCAATAACCCTTGACATGAAAAAGCTGACACAGAGCGAAACTCTTATCTACGCAGTCATCGCAGTTATCCTCACAAGCATAGTCCTTACGGTGACTATGGATTCGTTCCTGATTCCGCTGTTCTTCATGCTGAGCATTGGCTTCGCTGTAGTATGGAACTTAGGCTCCAACATCTTCCTCGGACAGATATCCTTTATAACACAGGCTCTGGCAATGGTATTGCAGCTTGGCGTTACAATGGACTACTCCATATTCCTCTGGCACAGCTACAAGGAGCAGCAGAAGTACTACCCCGACAGCAGACAGGAGGCAATGGCTCACGCTATCGCGGCAACAATCACATCAGTGGTCGGAAGCTCATTCACAACAGTTGCAGGCTTCCTTGCAATGTGCTTTATGACATTCACACTTGGTCTTGACCTTGGCATAGTTATGGCAAAGGGCGTTGTATGCGGCGTTATCGCCTGCGTAACAATTCTCCCTGCAATGATACTCCTCTTCGACAAGGCTATCGCAAAAACCTCACACAGGGACTTCCTCCCCGAATTCAAGCGCACATCGGGCTTCATTGTAAAAAACTCATGGATATTCCTTACAGCGGCTATCGTGGTGCTTATCCCCGCAGTTTACGGCAACAGCCACTACGGCGTTTACTATAAGCTGGACAGCACCCTCCCCGCACACCTTGACAGCGTTATCGCCAACACAAAGCTTGCCGAGGAGTACAATATGAACAGCACACATATCCTCATGGTAAAGTCGGATATGACCGCCAAGGACGCAAACAAGATGCTCAGCGAGATGAAAGACGTTGACGGCGTACAGTTCGCAATGGGCTTCAATTCACTGGTGGGCTCGGCTATCCCCGAAGAGGTAGTTCCCGGTGAGATAAAGAGCATACTCAAAAGCGATGAATGGCAGCTCATGCTCATAGGTTCTGAGTATGAGGTAGCCTCCGACGCAGTAAATGCTCAGGTATCGGAGCTGAACAAGATAATACAGAAGTACGATCCCAACGGCATGCTCATAGGCGAAGCTCCCGCAACAAAGGACCTTATCACTATCACCGACAAGGACTTCAAGGTGGTAAACTTCCTGTCTATCGGAGCTATATTCCTTATCATAGCATTCACATTCAAGTCCGTATCACTTCCTGTGATACTCGTATCGGTCATCGAGCTGGCAATAATGATAAATCTTGGCACAGCCTGCTATACAGGCTCGAAGCTGTCATTCATAGCTCCTATCGTTATAGGAACTATACAGCTTGGCGCTACAGTTGACTACGCTATACTTATGACAACAAGATACCGCACCGAGAGACACAGCGGCAGGGACAAAAAGGAATCCGTGGGTATCGCTCTCAGCACTTCCATAAAGTCCATAATCACATCGGCTCTGGGCTTCTTTGCCGCAACAGTAGGCGTTGCACTCTACTCCGATATCGGACTTATCTCGGAGCTGTGCATGCTCCTTGCAAGAGGCGCTCTTATCTCCATGGTGGTAGTAATAACAGTACTGCCCTCAATGTTCATGGTATTCGATAAGGTCATCTGCAAGACCAGCGTGGGATTTCTTCCCAAGGAAAGCAAAAACAAGTACGAATACAGATTCAAAAATGCGTAAAACAGTGAAAGGCTTCATATAAAGGAGAGACAGATATGAAAAAGCTCAATAAGATAATGGCAGCCCTTATGGCAGCGGCAGTTTCCGCAGGTGCAACAGGTTCTATAGCATACGCAAACAACAGCAAGACAGAGGATACTCCCGCTGAGACAAAGGATAAGGCTCAGACCGCAGACAGCTCCTCAAGAGAAAATAACGGCGAGAGCGCCTACAAGGACGAGACAGTCTACGTCCTCTGCAACAGTGATTCTTCCGTTAAGAACGTAGTGGTAAGCGACTGGCTGAAAAATGCTCCTGCACTGACAAGTATATCAGATATCTCAGACCTCAGCGACATCGTAAACGTCAAGGGCGACGAGACCTTTGAGGTATCGGGCAGCAAAATAAGCTGGAAAGCAGACGGCGACGATATCTACTACAAGGGCAATTCCGATAAGGAGCTCCCTGTGGATGTGACTATGGAGTACTTCCTTGACGGCAAAAAGGTCGAGCCCAAGAATATCGTTGGCAAGAGCGGACACCTTGTTATCCGCTGGACATACAAGAACAATCAGAAAGTCAAGAAGAACATAAACGGCAGCGAAAAAGAGGTATACGTTCCTTTCATGGCTGCAAGCGCAGCTCTTCTCAGCACTGACAAGTATCTCAACGTTGAGGTGACAAACGGCAAGGTCATCTCCGACGGCGAAAAGCTCATAGTTGTGGGCATGGCATTCCCGGGACTGGGCGAGAGCCTTGACCTTGGCAGGATAGAGGGTCTGGACGTTGATATCCCCGAGAGCTTCGAGCTCTCCGCAGACGTTAGGGGCTTCGAGATGAATACCTCGGTTACTGTAGTTTCAAACGAGATATTCTCACAGCTTGATATTGACAAGTCTGTTGATATAGACGACGTAATGGGCAAGCTTAAAGAGCTCAGCGACGGCGCAGAAAAGCTCACCGACGGTACGGCTTCTCTCTATGACGGAGTCAAGAAGCTCAACGGCGGCGCAGGCGACCTCACCGCAGGCATCGACAAGCTCCTGTCAGGCTCTTCGGAGCTGAAAAACGGCGCGGCAGAGCTTGACAGCGGCGCTAAGAAGCTGACTGACGGAGCTAAGACACTCTCTGATTCCACAGGAACATTCGAGGCAGGTCTTGGCAGCGCAAAGGACGGCTCCGCAAAGCTGAAAGACGGTATCGGACAGGTAAGCGGCGGCGCAGCACAGCTCTCAGAGGGTATAGGCTCTGCTAAGAACGGCTCAGCGGCACTTGTTGAGGGCTTCGGCAAGGTCAGCGCAGGCGCAGACGCTCTCAGCAGCGGTCTCAAAGACGCAAAGTCGGGCTCCGACACTCTCACAGAGGGCTTCAAGAAAGTGGACGAGGGCGCAGCAGCTCTCAAAACAGGCGCTGATAAACTCAGCGGCGGCGTTGGCGCACTGGCAGACGGCAGCAAGCAGGTCAGGGACGGCTCCGCACAGCTCTCAACAGGTGCGGCTGCACTCAACGAGGGAGCAGCAAAGCTCAGCGAGTCCGCAGGACAGATGTCCGCAGGCATAGGCTCCGCAAAGAGCGGCGCTGACAGCCTTGCAGAGGGCATTGCAAGCGCAAAGACAGGTGCAGATGCTCTGACAGTAGGCGCAGATACCCTCAGCGCAGGAGCTTCACAGCTCAGCGACGGCATCGCACAGGCAGGAGCTTCTCTCGATACTACCATAGCCGCAAATGAGCAGGCTCTGGCAGCATTGCAGGCATTATATCAGCAGTCTCCCTCACAGGAGCTTGCTGTGGCAATAGGCACATTACAGCAGACTATCGACGGTCAGAAGCAGATATCAGCTTCCATGGCTGAGGGCGGCGCTCTCAGTACAGGAGCAGCTTCCGTAAAGAGCGGAGCTGCACAGCTTGGGGGCGGTCTGGGACAGCTCAGCACAGGCCTTGAAGCTGCACAGGGCGGCTCAGCAGCATTACAGCAGGGTCTGGCACAGCTCAATGACGGCGGTGCGGCACTGGCAGCAGGAGCTTCACAGCTCTCGGGCTCTACAGCACAGCTTTCAAAGGGCGCGGCAGACCTTAGCACAGGCGCGGCTGCACTTGACAGCGGTATCGGTACTCTTGCAGGAGGCAGCGGTCAGCTCATAGGCGGTCTGGACTCTCTCATAAAAGGTATACAGCAGCTCAGCGGCGGAAACGCTTCACTTAACGCAGGTCTGGGACAGCTCTCGCAGGGCGCTTTTGACCTCAGCGGCGGTATCGGTCAGCTCTCAAACGGCGCAGCTGCTCTTGACAGTGGTCTTGCGCAGCTCTCACAGGGCTCCCTTACACTGAACGGCGGTCTGGGACAGCTCTCAGCAGGTGCGGCAGACCTTGACGGCGGACTTGCAAAGCTCTACGGCGGCAGCTCACAGCTCAGCGGCGGCGCTAAGACTCTGTACGATTCAATAAAGCTTCTCAGCGGCGGCACAGGCAAGCTTTCAAGCGGCTCGGCAGCTCTTTACAGCGGTATAGGTACTCTCAAAGAGGGCGGCAAGACTCTTGCTGACGGTACACAGAAGCTGGAGGACGGCGCTAAGGAGCTCAACGACGGCATGATAAAGTTCAACGACGAGGGCATATCAGTTCTCACAGGAGCAGTTGACAAGGCGCTCCCCGAGATGATAGACACGTTCAAGGCACTGAGAGAGGCTTCACAGGAGTACAACAGCTATTCGGGCATCTCAGACAGCATGGACGGCAGCGTGAAGTTCATCTATCTCGTTGACGGTACAAAGTGATAAGAACTAAGAAGGGCGCACACTGTGCGCCCCTACAAGCTAACGGCTAAGGTTAACGACTAATAGCTAAAAAACCCGTGAACGATTTATCGTTCACGGGTTTTGCTTACTGCTTCTCTGAATTGATAAACATATCGTAGATACGGCGGATAGCCTCAGGGAGGTCGTTCTCGCTTACGCCGATGATTACGTTCAGCTCGCTGGAGCCCTGATCTATCATCTTTACGTTGATGCGTGCATGAGCCATAGAAGCGAATATACGCGCAACAGTACCGCGTGTGTTCTTCATTCTGCGTCCTACGACTGCAAGAAGTGCGATACCGTCCTCGATTTCCAGGTGGTCGGGATTGACTGCCTTGCGGAGATCAGCAAGCACCTTATCGCGTACAGGATCGAGCTTCTCAGTGCTGAGTGTAATGCTCATGGTATCGATACCCGAGGGCATATGCTCGAATGAAAGACCGTTGTCATAGAGGACCTTGAGCACCTTCATGCCGAAGCCTGTCTCGTTATTCATCATAGCCTTTTCGATATTGATAGTGCTGAAGCCCTTCTTGCCTGCGATACCTGTGATAGTGTGGCTGAGGCTCTCCTTGCTGAAGTTGTAGTCGTCGCTGACGATCATAGTACCTGCGTCCTCGGGAGCGTTGGTATTTCTGATATTGATCGGGATACCTGCTGAGCGAACAGGGAAGATAGCGTCCTCGTGGAGCACGGAAGCTCCCATGTAAGCCAGCTCGCGGAGCTCACGGTAAGTGATGACCTCGATTACGTCGGGCTTGTCAACTATTCTTGGGTCTGCAACGAGGAAGCCCGAAACGTCTGTCCAGTTCTCGTAGATATCAGCCTTTACAGCGTTTGCGATGATAGAGCCTGTAACGTCGGAGCCGCCGCGTGAGAAGGTCTTGATGAAGCCCTCGGTGGTCTTGCCGTAGAAGCCGGGGATAACAGCGTTGTCCAGTCCTTTGAGCTTCTCGCGTACAGCCTTTACTGTATCATCGAGGAGAAGTGTGCCGTTTGTATCAAAGATGATAACGTCGGCAGCGTCAACAAAAGTGAAGCCAAGGTAGTTTGCCAGCACCTTGCCGTTGAGGAACTCGCCGCGGCTTGCTGCGAAGTCCTTTGTGGGACGGTTCTTGAGCTCCTTGGTGATAGCGTCGAACTCGCTGTCAAGGGACATATCTATGCCGAGCTCGGAAATAATGCCGTTATAGCGGTCCTTTATCATCTGGAAGTCCTTGGAGAAGTCCACGCCGCTGCTTGCAAGCTCGCAGCACTTGTAGAGCATATCAGTTACCTTGATATCGTCGGAGAATCTCTTTCCGGGAGCAGAGGGCACAACGTACTTGCGCTGTGCATCGCTCTTGATGATAGCGGCTACCTTTCTGAACTGATTAGCGTCTGCAAGGGAGCTTCCGCCGAATTTAACGACCTTATTACTCATATATATCATTCCTTTATAATTGATAATTTTATAGCAATATCTATTATATGCTATTTCAGTTCTGAAATCAATTGACAGAAAGTCGAATTTCAGTACCGCAAAAACTGTGTTTTTGGTGAATACGCTTGTACGCCACTGACGGACAGGTGCGGTGTAAGAAAGAACTAAGAGCTAAGATCTAAGAACTAAGTAGGGGCGTCCGCGATTGAGTAGTGAGTAGAAAGTAGAGAGTAGTGTAGGGACGTGCATTGCGCGTCCCTATACATAACATTTAAGAAAGTGCGGATAATATCCGCCTCTACTACTTTCTACTCACTACTCTCTACTCACTCGTTATGGCTTAAACACCATATTGCATCTGCCCCAAAGCTCGTCCCCGTATGAGAATGCATTGGGAGTCGTTATCCTTTCGGTAAAGCCTGCGCTCTCATAGCACTTCCGCGCTTTTTCGTTGACAGTGAAAACATTGAGCTGTACAGCGTCTGCTTTCAGTATATCAATGCAGTACTTAGCGGCAAGCTGTATCATTTCCCTGCCATAGCCCTTGCCGCGCTGTGCAGGGTCTATCAGTACAAAAGCCAGCATAGCTTCGTTGCTGTCAAGGTTCACGCCGCAGCATATAAAGCCGACCACATTTCCGTCGTCTGTAGTCGCCACAAAGGGACAGTCCCCGTGCTTCGTGTACATATCTGCGAGGAACTTGTCAAAAGCGGTCCTTTCAAGAGGATAGGGAGCATGTTTAGCGCTCCACATGGCGTGAGTGCGTTCGTCTGTTACCCAGTCCTTTATAGCGTCGAAGTCGTGGCTCGGTATGTATGGTCTCAGTCTCATAATAAAACCTCTTTGTTAATGAGTAATTCGTAATGCGTAATGCGTAATTATTGTGTCCGCTGACGCGGACGGATAAAAAGTATGGACGCCCTTTGGGCGCCCATACTACTTTCTACTCACTGCTCACTTCTTATCAGCTGCTCTCTGGAAGCACTTTACTATCTCAACGATAGGAACTATGCAAGCGCCTGCAAGGAATGCCCAGAGGTAATTCATACCCGAAAGAGCTGAAAGTGAGAACATATTTCTGAGTGCAGGGATAAAGAGCACGGGGATTGTCAGTAAAGCTGAAAGTGCTATCGCACCAATGAGTACGAGGTTGCGCTTCTTCATGGTGAAGATAGAGCCTTTAAGGCTTCTCATATTCCATGCGTGGAGCATTTCGCACACGCAGAGTGTGATGAATGCCATTGTCATGCCTGCGCCGTGACCCTGTGTATTATAGCCTATAACGTAGGAAACCAGTGTGAGTATTGTGATAACTGCACCCTGCCACAGCAGATTTATGCCTAATCCGTCGGAGAAGATGTGTGACTTGCTGCTTCTTGGCTTACGGGACATTATGCCCTCCTCGGCAGGCTCCATACCCAGCGCTATTGCAGGGAAGCAGTCTGAGATAAGGTTTATCCAAAGCAGATGTACAGGATTGAATATTACGAATGAGCCCCCTGTGAGCTTGCCCAGACCAAGTGTTGCAATGAGTATGCAGAGCACCTCGCTGAGGTTGCTTGAAAGCAGGAACTGTATAGCCTTGCGTATATTGTCATAGATACGTCTGCCTTCCTCGACAGCGCCTACGATAGTTGCGAAGTTGTCGTCGGTGAGCACCATATCAGCAACGTTCTTTGTAACGTCTGTACCTGTGATACCCATACCAACGCCGATGTCAGCGCTCTTGATAGACGGAGCGTCGTTTACGCCGTCGCCTGTCATAGCAGTGGTCATGCCCTTCTTGCGCCATGCGTTTACTATACGCACCTTGTGCTCGGGCTGAACTCTTGCGTATACGCTGTAGTCCTGAACGTGTGCGTTGAACTCGTCATCGGGGATCTTTGAGAGCTCTGCGCCTGTGAGAGCCTGCTGACCCTTTCCGAGGATACCCAGCTCCTTTGCGATAGCAACGGCTGTATCTCTGTGGTCGCCTGTTATCATAACAGGACGTATGCCTGCTGTGCGGCAGAGCCCGATAGCGTCCTTTACCTCGGGACGTACAGGGTCTATCATGCCTGTCATGCCTATGTAGATAAGGTCGTGTTCAAGTCCTGCGGGTGATGTGTCTGTAGGGAGCTCGTCGTACTCGCGGTAAGCCGCAAGGAGAACTCTCAGCGCCTGATCAGCCATTTCCTTGTTGCGGCGGAGTATCTCAAGTCTGTCGGACTCGGTCATGATGCGGACGCCGCCCTCCTTGAACATATGGGTGCAGTTCTTCAGCACCTCGTCGGGAGCGCCCTTAGTGTACTGTATATAGCCCTTGTCGGTCTTGTGTACCGTGGACATCATCTTTCTCAGTGAATCAAATGGAGCCTCAGCAACTCTTGGTGTTGCAGCCTCCAGCTCATACTTCTTGAAGCCGCACTTGTGAGCGTAAGCTACGAGGGCAGCCTCTGTAGGCTCGCCTGCAACGGTGTCGTCGGAATTGAGCTGAGCGTCGCAGCACAGTGCCATAGCCTTTGCAAGGAGGTTCTTGTCGTCGGTATTTTCGTGAACGACTGTCATCTTGTTCTGTGTGAGAGTACCTGTCTTGTCGGAGCAGATGACCTCAGCGCAGCCAAGAGCCTCAACTGCAGTAAGTCTGCGTATGATAGCTCCGCGCTTGGACATATTTGTAACGCCGATAGAGAGAACTACGGTTACAACGGCTGCAAGTCCCTCGGGGATAGCGGCAACGGCAAGGCTGACTGCTATCATAAAGGATTCAAGGAAGCCGGGAAGCGTGATAGTTCCGTTCTTTACAAGCATCTGGACTATATTGAGTCCGAGGATTATTATACATATAACAAGTACAGCGATAGAGAGTATCTTGCTGAGCTGGTCAAGGCTTTTCTGGAGAGGAGTCTCATCGTCGTCGGCATTGGCGATAGCGCCTGCTATCTTGCCCATTTCGGTCTGCATACCCGTAGCAACTACTACTGCTTCCGCACGTCCGTAGGCGATACTGCTGCCCATGTAGAGCATATTCTTTCTGTCGCCAAGAGGTACTTCCTCGCCTGTGAGGATATCACTGTCCTTTTCCGAGGGCACGCTCTCACCTGTGAGGGCTGATTCCTCTGCTTTGAGTGCAGCTGCTTCAAGTATACGGCAGTCCGCAGGTACATTGTCGCCTGCTTCGAGAGCTACCACGTCACCGGGGACGAGGTCTGAGCTTGGTATCACCACAAGCTCTCCCGAGCGGTATACCTTGCTCTGTGCGGCACTCATAGCCTGTAATGCTTCGATAGCGGATTCCGCCTTGTTTTCCTGATATACGCCGAGAACTGCGTTTGCTATGACTACGAAGAGTATTATGAATACGTCCGCGTCAAGCTTGCCCTCCGAGATGATACCCGTAATGGCGGAGATCATCGCTGCTGCAAGCAGCACAAGTATCATGGGGTTCTTGAACTGTTCGATGAACCTTGCAAGCAAAGTAGGCTTCGGAGCTTCATCAAGCTTGTTTTTGCCAACCTTTTCAAGGCGCTTTGCAGCTTCTTCGGCAGTTAGTCCCGAAGCCGAGCTTTCGACTTCTTTAAGGACGGATTCTGTGGTTTCGAGATAGTGTTTCATGTTATTCCTCCAATATCCGTTTGTACAGCTAATGGCGGCGATATCCGCTTTATTGCAGTACTAAACAGATAATATTTTATCATTTACTTTCAAAAATGTCAAGATATATATGTGACTAAACTGTAAATTGCCGTGTAAAAACAAAAAAGTCCGTTCAATAAGAACGAACTTTTTTGTCGGGAGCTGAAGCGGAACTCCCTTATATGAAAAATCACTGTATGATTTACTGCGAAACAAGCAATTGAAAAGGAAATTCTGAAAAATGATTTTAGTCTTTCAAGTGTTTTATAGAGATGGTTTTTTTAAGAGAGATCTGAAAGCGTTATGTGTTCATTGTTTGTCTCGGATTAGTAACGGCATACCAATGATCATCACCGTGAAAAAAGGGGGTGACGGAAAAATGTTTGCTGCCGGGGGGCGACAGGTTGCATTTTTCCGTACAGGGATACGACTATTGGAAGTCTTTTGATGTGTTATGACAAGCGATGATATTAGTCACTTTGTTTTTGTAATGACATCATGCCTGCTTTTTAGGTTTAGCCGCCCGAAAAGTGACTACGCTGTCATTGCCTGTCGTATAGGATATATGATGCGTAGTATGCGATGTTTGTTAGAGATATGTTGGAGAGATCGTGGGGGATGTTAGTGGATAGGATTAGTGTAATCTGAAATGGGAAGATGGTTAATGTTATCAGGAAAATTTTAATGAAGTGTTTAGGATTAGATGGAAAATTTTTTAAGGGATCGATGTTTTATGTAAAGTAATGGTTAAAATTTTCTGAGTTTTCTGAGTTCCTTGGGGGGCTCTGGTTGATTAAACACCCATATGCAGGCGGAATTTGCATTCTGCTCTGCAGCCTTTACAGATTTTGAAACGATTGTCTTCATTATTTTGGATTTGACAGTATTCCGGTTTAGTTTCATAAGAAATACCTCCTGAATAATGATAGTGCAGGCACCTTTGGGGCGACGGCCTATATTTATATTATATTTCTGAAGCGATAAAAGTCAATAGCTTTGCACTAAACGCCGCCTATTTGCATTTTTATCCTTATAGTTCAAATTTAATGGTTATTTTCTGACGGTAATATTATTTTTGTTCAGCTTTAACGGTATATCAGAATCCAAACCCCGAAAAGTTCAGACTGATGCCTTTATTTCAGCTTTTTCGGACTGCTTTTTCTCAATGTCGTCGGGTATGGGAATGAGCAGCTCTGTAATGAAAAGGTCGTGTTCAACGTGGGCGTTGAAGCTTCCGTTGTATTTCTCGCAGGCGCTGCGTATATTGGAAAGACCTATTCCGTGGTGGTTCTTCTTTGTGCTCCTGAATTCGTTTTTAGCTGTGGTGGACACCTTGTCGAAGCTGTTTTCCAGATAGATGAAAACGAAGTAGTTTCGGCGTGTTATGGACAGCCACACGCGGCGCTTCTCCTCGGGGAGCTCGCTGCACGCTTCAAAGGCGTTGTCCAGAAGATTTGAGAATATAGCCGTGACGTCAAGGCTTGAGATAAAGCCTATATCTGTGAACTCTGCGTCCACGCGGAAGTCAACGTTCATTAATTCGGCAGTATCCAGCTTATTGTTGATAACTACCGTAAGGATAGGGTCATCGCACTCAAAGCGGGGCATGAGCTTGTCCAGCTCGGCGTTGAGCAGGTTCTTGTAGTGCTCGGCTTCCTCTGCCTTGTTGGCGTTTATAAGTCCGTCAAGGGAGGCGATGTGCTTCTTGACATCGTGTATTACGCGCCTTGAAGCGTTGTATTTCTCATTGAGCTCGTTATAGGCTTTCAGCTGAAGTACGGACTGCTGAGATACAAGCTCCAGCTCTCTTTCGGTTTTATAGGCTTTTGAGAGAGTTCGCAGGAGATAGGTGAGATACAGGTCAAGTGCAAGGAATATTAAAAGTGTGATGACAATGCCGTAGCCTGCCTTGGTCTTCATTATTGACTTGCACATATAGTGGAATACAACTATCTCGCCTATGATGAGCACGAAGAACATCAGTATCTCCTGTGTTCTTATGGAGCTGAATCCGCCCTCGGAAATATACAGTATAAAGCATTTTGCAACGGCTATCATGATTATCCAGCTCAGCAGCGAGCCTGCGATATACAGATTGAGTGTTTCCTGTATAGCCGTCGTTGACACATTCAGTATAAATGACAGGGTTATCATCGAGAGCATCTCGATTATTATCATTATGACAAAGAATATTGCATTATATATAAGGAAATTAAGGTATTTCGGCTTGTAGAACAGTATGGTCAGTATTAGCAGTGAAACATACGAACATGAAACGTTCAGTACGGGGATCGTCAGAGAATTTATGAAAGCGTGTCCCAGTGAGCCCAGAACCACAAATATTATCCGTAAAAACATTGGGTGTTTTCTTGGCTCATATATCTTTTCAAAGGTAATGAATGCGAATACGAACAACGCAACCGCTGAAATAAAATTAGCTGCAAAAAACATAGCTTACTCCTGTCTTATATAGTGCTTGATGAAGCGGCTGAATTCGTTCTGGAAATCCTTTAGCTTTTTCTGGGCGATCGGCACTTCCAGACCGTTTGTGGTGTATAGCGTGAAGTTGTTGAGCTTATCTATGTGTTCCATGTTTATTATGAAGCTTTTATGGGGAGAAACGAAGCTCTCTGAATTGATCAGAGCGAATATATCCGAAAGGCTTCCTCTTATGCGGTGAGTCTCTGACTTTGTGTATACCGTTATCCTGCGGTTGCCCGTATATTCAAACACGTATATGTTTTTCAGCGCCAGCAGCAGAGGGCCGTCCTCGCCCTTTAGCTGTATCACCACGTCCTTTTCGGAATTTTCCGAGAGATAGCGAATGAGCTCGTCCAGCACATTCCCTATCCTTTCGTCCTTAAAGGGCTTCACCACAAAGTCGAATGGGTGTACCGAATAGCTGCGCAGAGCGAACTCCGAGTGGTTGGTGACGTATACTATCCTTGAACGGCGGTCTATCTGCCGTATCATCTGAGCGGTCTTTAGTCCGTCGATGCCGCTCATTTCAATATCGAGAAAGATAAGGTCGTAGTTCATATCGGTCTCGAGGAGCTTTTCGCCGCAGCTGAAGCTGTGAACGTCGAACTCTACAGAGTGGGAAACGCTGTATTCCGATATGCACTTCTTGATCTGGGCGATAACGTCCTTATCGTCGTCGCATATAGCAATTGAGATCATTTCAATGTTCCTTTCCTGTTGGAGACAACGCCTGCCACAAGCATTATCCCTGTGAAGAATACCGCTATGGAAGCAGCTGCCATAAGCTTATAAAGCCTGAAAAATGCAAGTACAGCCGAAAGCAGTACCGACAAGGCGGCTGCTATGAGTGAACGCCTGCGGAATACCCTGCGCTCTGTTTCGTCAAAGGGCTTGCTGGGGGTATCCACAGGAGCAAACAATACAATAAAAAGTACGCCTGCCAATGTAAGAGCTAACGCAGTAATAAGTGAAACTCTCACATTGACCATGAAACGGGAAGCAGCAATGACCGTGCTCAGCACAGCCATGGAAAGTATAAAACAGCCCGTGCGCGTTCCGGCGTGGTATCCGCCGCAGCATGAGCGCAGGGGCGGATATGCTGCCATGAAGATGAGTGCCGCAGGGGCACTTTTGAATACGACAGCAGCTGCCAGCATGGCAGCAGATATAAGGAGCTTCATTATGTTCAGCTCCAGCCCGAAGCGGACGAGCTCTGCCTCATCTTCACTGACAAAGCCGTCCCTGAGCAGCTTTTCCATGATAGTATCTAATAATTTATCCATCCCTTAATCCATTATCCTAAACATGAGGCGTTTTGCCCCGAATTACTAATCAATTTAATTATATCATAATTTGGCAAAATGTCAAGTGAGAGTAAGCCTCTTTCCGAAAAACCGTAGATATTATTGACATAAATAGCACTATATGTTATAATATATAGTATGATTTTGCCGCCATATGGCATAAAAGATATAGGAGGTTATAATTATGAAAAAGATCATCTCAGCACTTGCAGCTCTGTCCGTTATCTGCGGCTCGTTCTGTGCAGCTATGCCTGCTGTTGCTGCTGATAATAATATCGTCTTAGGCGCCGATATTGAAGAGACTGCCGAGCCCGAGCACAACATCGTCAACGGCTATGACCTTGACGGCTCGCATACATCAGCCGAGGCTGACGGTATGACCTATACCGTGTATAACGATTTCGCTCTGCTGACAAAGGTAAGCGATACAGACATGGAGGAATTCACAGTTCCCGAAACCTATAAGGATAAGCCTGTTGTGGGGGTGACAGACGCTCCTTTCCAGAACTGCAAGAACCTGAAAAAGATCAATCTTTCCAAGAATATCGCGGTTTTTGACTGGATATTCATTGCAGAAGAGGGCATTGAGGAGATAACTGTCCCCGAGGATAACGAGTTCTTCACATCAGTTGACGGAGTTATATACACAAAGGACATGAAAGAGCTCGTTGCCTGCCCTAACGCAGGCGGCAAGACCGAGCTGATAATCCCTGACGAGACTGTCAGCATAGACCGCGGCGCACTTGCCTGCTGCCGCGACCTTAAAAAGGTAACTATGGGCGCAAATGTTGAAAAGATTTACCCGTCTGCTTTCTGGGGCTGCAGTGGTCTTACTGAGGTCAATTTCTCACAGAAGCTCAAGGCTATCGCCTACTATGCCTTTGCAGGCTGTTCATCTCTTGAAAGCGTCGATTTGCCTGACAGCTTAGAGGAAATGTACGAGGAGGTATTCAAGGATACCGCCTGCGTCAAGATCGAGAACGGAATAAAGTATGTTGACAACTGGGCTGTAGGCACAGAAAAGGATGTAGTGGACGGAACGATCAAAGAGGGCACTATCGGCACAGTCTGCGGAATGTTCAGCAACAGAAACAAGCTGAAAACTATCAGTATACCTGCTTCCATGAAGCATTTAGCTGACGGAATATTTGTCGGATTAGGACGTTATACTCAGATAGAGCGTGTTGACTTCTATAACGATACTATCCCAGAAAGAAGCTTTATCGGCACAGCTATCAGGGAATATGATATACATGATCCCAATTGCAAGATAGCAGATTCAAAGAACGCTTTGATGCCTTATTATGTTGAGCTTGACAAGGATTATACTCCCGACGAAGAAGATGAAGAAAAGCCAACAGAATACATTCTTTCCCACAAAACAGTAACTGTATCTTCATCAGGAAGTGCTTCAAGTTCGATACAAAAGGCAATAAATACGGAGCTCGTTGAGCTTGATGAAAAAATAAGCTATGAAACAAGTGCTGAAGACATCGCAAAAGCTCAGCCTGTTGAGGGCAGGGTATACTCTGCTCCTATAAAGATAGGCGCCAAGGCTAAGTATGATGTGGTTATCCGCGGCTTTGAGGGTTCTACCGCAGAGGAGTACGCACTAAAATACAGAAGAGTATTCGATACCTTCGAGCCTGCTTCCACTGTTGTGGGTCCCGAGATCATAAGAGACAAAGAAAATGGAATAGTTTACTGGAAATACAGCGAAAATGACGCCTATGCCTGTGTTAATGGCAGCAGCGCGAAGGAAGTCACAATAGCTGAAACTATCGAAGGCGCTCCCGTAAAAACGGTATCGGTATTTATGGGCAAGTCGGATACAGTTCATATCCCGAAGACTGCCGAGAGCTACAGACAGCAGGTGGACGCTGCCGAGGACGATATCGCATATTACGATGTTGACAAGGATAACCCTTATCTCACCTCCGTTGACGGCATCATCTACAGCAAGGACATGACCAAGCTCATAAAGGTGCCGTCCAGATACGCAGGCAAGAAGATAGTCGTTCCCGACGGCGTAAAGACCATAGACAACTTTGCATTCTACAGCCTTGACAACGTTGAGAGCATAGAGCTCCCCGACAGCGTTGAAACTATCGGCAGATGTGCTTTTGTCGGCTGTTACAAGCTCAGCAGCATAAAGCTCTCGGAAAAGCTCGATGTTATCGGAGACCATGCTTTCATGAGCTGCGGTAAGCTTGCAGATATAAAGATACCCGAAAGTGTAGATCATATCGGTGAGAACGCTTTCGATAGTGTTCCCACTGTGAAGTATGACGGCGGTCTGGGATATTTAGACGGCTGGTGCGTCGGCACAGACCCGAATGAGGTCTCACTGACGAGGGTAGTTCCCAAGGAGGGTACTGTGGGTATTGCGAATATATCCGCAGGCGGTGCAATATCTATCCCCAAGAGCGTTACAAAGATGGGCTGGGGACTGGTAAGTCCACGCAACAATATCAAGAGCGCTTATGTTTACTCACATGTTCTTGACTATGACGCTTTCAAGAATGCAGATCACATGAAGGATATATACATCTATGACCCAGAGTGCGAGATATGCGCAGGCGATCAGACTATCCCCGCAAAGCATATCGAGGTCAATGAGTCAAAAATAAAGGGACTTAATACAGCAGGCCGTGCAAACAGCATCACAAGAACACCTGCACAGGAGCTTAAAGCAGACTCGGGGGAGGTCTTAGCCGATACTGTCATCCACGGCTATAAGGACTCTACCGCAGAGGCTTATGCCAAGATGTACGGTATCAAGTTCGAGGAGCTGGACAGCACCGCAGTTTTCAAGGGCGGCGACCTCAACGGCGACGGAGCCCTCAATGTGGCTGACCTTGTAATGGTATCCAGATATATCCACGGTTTGGTCACACTGGACGAGAAACAGACCAAGTCCGCCGACCTCAACGGTGACGGAAACGTTGATATATTCGATATGGTAGAGTTCCGCAAGAAGATACTTGAATCAATGAGAGATAACTGAGCTGTACGGGCGCCCAACGGGCGTCTCTGCGATTCCGAATTAAAAGGGGCTGCCACAGGCAGCCCCTTTTCTTTATGCCTTGCCGAGTATCTGCTTTTGCAGGAGCAGTATATCAGCTACATTGTTTTTCTTGTCTGCGTTCATATCTGCATTGGAAAGTGCAAGTCCGATGAGAGTTATCTCCTCGGTGAGCGCCTTTCTGTAGCGCACCATGTCGAATATGTCCACAACACGGTCGCCGTTTACGTCGCCCTTGATACCGTAGAAGCCGAAGTCCTCAACGTTGAACAGGTAGCCGTCATCGCCTCTGAATACAAGGTAAACGTCGTGAGCGCCTGTGCACAGCTTGGTCTTGCAGTCGGTCTCCACATATTCAGCCCAGTCGTCGGTGCCCGATACAGGACACTCGCCTATGAGCTCGCCGTCGTAGGAATCAAGGCGTATCTCGATAGTGCCGCCCTCGGTAGCACTTGCCGTATTTGCACGGAAGCCCTCTGCGCCGCTCTCGAAGTCCAGATTGCGGAAAACTACGTATGAGCCGTCGGTGATATAGCCGATAGCTGTATTGCCGCTGTCGTCCTTGCGGATATCGCCGTACTTGAAGTTATAAGCGCTTGCACCGTAGGTCTTGAATGCCGTCTTTGGCACAGGCGGCTTGTCGTCTCTGCCCCATACCTCAAGCTCGTAGAGCCTTGCGCCTCCCTCGTTGTTCTGGGTGGAGGTGAGCATTTCAAGTCTTACGTATCTTGCGGAGATACCCTCGGTATTCCGTCCGCAGGAGCTCTTTGTGTTGCCGTATACCTTTGCGATATCCGTCCAGCTCTTGCCGTCGGCGCTTGCCTGTATAACGAAATCACGGGGATTGTACTTTATATCCTCCTGTACGCCTGCAAATTTAGCGTTCCAGCGCTGTATATCGTAGCTTTCGCCAAGATCTACCTGTATCCACTCGCCGCTGAGACCGTCGATATGACACCACTTTGTGCTGTCATCGCCGTCAACTGCCAGAGCTGCGTTCTCGCCGCTTTCTGAGCCCGATGAGATCACGTCCTTGCCTATAGCCAGATTCTGGAGCATATCTGCCGAGCCTTCGAGCTGGAGCTCGCCGCTGAGCTTATACTCCTTGCCAGCTTCTGTGTCGAAGCTTACAACAGTACCGCCGTACTTGACTGTACAGGTGCCGCCCGACTTGGAGAGTATAGTGGCTTTTTCAAGTCTGCCGTTCTTCCAGTACATCTCGGTAACTTCAAAGTTTCCGCGTGCGCAGAGACCGTTTGCGTGACCTGTTGACCATGCCTTGGGAAGTGCAGGGAGCAGGCTTATAACGTCGTTCTGGCTTTGCAGGAGCATTTCCGCAACGCCCGATGTGAAGCCGAAGTTTCCGTCTATCTGGAATGGCGGGTGAGCGTCCCACAGGTTATCGTAAAGCCGTCCGCTTCTGCCAACAGGAGAAATGAGGAGCTTTACAAGGTTATATGCGTGCTCGCCGTCTTCAAGTCTTGCCCAGCAGTTCAGCTTCCAAGCCTCAGACCAGCCCGTACCGTCGTCGCCTCTCGCATTCAGCGATACGGAAGCTGCCTTTGCAGTGGTGGGATTGTCTGAGGGAGTTATCTCAAAGCCGGGATAAAGGGCATACATATGGGAAATATGGCGGTGCTTTTCGTTCTTGTTGTCCCAGTCCTGAGCCCATTCCTGCATCTGTCCCCATTTGCCTATGGTCTCGGGACGTATATTTGTGAGCTTGCCGTTGAGCTGACTGCGCAGCTCCTCGTCCTTACCCAGTATCTCGGAAGCCTCCGCCACGTCCTTGAAGAGCTCACGGGCAATGCCGTTATCCATGGTGATGCTCTGGTCTATGCAGTCGTCGGGATAAGCGGGGAGATTTATTTCTGGAGAGGTACTTGGGCTTATCACCGCGTACTCCTGACCGTTTATCTTAGCGGTCGTCATAAGGGAGTTGAGAAACTGTGCGCTGCCCTTGATA
Organism: Ruminococcus flavefaciens AE3010; assembly: GCF_000526795.1. Lineage (NCBI taxonomy): Bacteria > Bacillati > Bacillota > Clostridia > Eubacteriales > Oscillospiraceae > Ruminococcus > Ruminococcus flavefaciens. Next base: position 2,382,865 of record NZ_JAGT01000001.1, on the reverse strand, counting down.
ACGGGGTATATATCGGCGAGGTATTCCTCGTCCTGATTGAAGCGGTAGGCGTCATAGAGCATATTTGATACCCACGCGCCGCCGGTCGGCCACTGTCCCCACGCGCCGTCGATAGCGCCCGTCCTGTTCCAGAGGTCGGTGTTGTGGTGGAGCACCCAGCCGTCCTGTATGCCGTAGTTTGTCCTTGCAGTCAGGTTTCCAGCCTCTGCCAGTCCCTTGGACTTCTCCACGAATGGCTCGAAGCACTCCGCAAGGTTGGTGGTGAATGCAGGCCAGTAATTCATTTCATAATTGATATTGGAGGTCATCTTGCTGCCCCATGCAGGCGAGGAATACTTGTTCCAGATGCCCTGTAAGTTCATGGGCTGAGCGTCGCGGGAGGCGCTTATCATAAGGTATCTTCCGTACTGGAAGAGAGTTTCTGCCATTTTGGGGTCGTTTGACGTGCCGAACTCAGATATGCGCTGAGGAGTGGTCTTATTTATGATAGCCGATGTATCGCCGCCCAGCTCCACGTCCACGCGCTTGAAGAGCTCCTGATAATCGGCTATATGGTGAGCGTAGAGAGTGTCGAAGTCAAGGCTCTCAGCCTTTTTTATATCAGCGGCGGCATCGCCCTTTTCGTCGCCGTTGCAGGTCTTGTAGTCCACGAAATTGGTGCGGACAGATGTGAGTATGAGCACGGAGTTTGCGCCCGATACGTTTACTCTGCCGTTGCCTGCGCTGATAGTACCGCCGTCGGGAATGACCTTGCTCCGCGAGGAGTAGTAGACTGCGCCCTTGATCCACAGATCCTCGTCGGCGTGACCGTTGGCGATAAGGGTATCGTTTCCGTCGGTAGTTACGCCGCCGTTGAGAAGTCCGTCATAGCCTGCCGTAAGAGATACGGAGCCTGCACTGTCGCAGGTTATACGTGTTACCATGACCTGATCGGGATAGCTTACAAAGGTCTCGCGTGTATATTTCTTGCCGCCGCAGGTATATGTAGTACGTGCAACAGCGTCGTTCATATCGAGGGTACGCTGGTAGTCCAACACATTCTCGTGACCGAGATTGAGCCTGAGAGCGCCCACCTTCTGGTACTTTGCCTCGCCGCCGCCAATGAGATAGCGTCCAACGAGACCGTTGGCGTCGTTGTACTTGCCGTTCTTGATGAGGTCCTGTATCTCCTTGATGTGGTTGGCGCCGCCCTCCTTGTTGTTATTGCCGGGACCTGAGCTCCACACGGTACACTCGTTGATATCGATGAGCTCGTTGGGGCAGTTTCCGTATACCATGGCGCCTATGCGTCCGTTTCCGAGAGGCAGCGCCTTGTAGAACGACTCGTTGTTGTTGAATGCGTTGTCGGTGTTGACGTTGCCTGCCTGAGTGGTATAGCGCAGTACAAGGTCATCATCGTGTGGGTACTCGGCTGCCGCCGCAGTATTCTCTGCCGTCAGTCTGGGTATGGGAGCTCCGCCTGTAACAAGAGGCAGTGCCATACACGCTGAGAGGAAAACGGAGAGAAATTTTCTGGTGGATTTAAGTTTCATTCCTTTCCAACTCCTTTTTGGGACAGTCCGAGGGGGAGCTGTTCCATAAATTTTAATATCACCCTTCTGTCTGTTATTTTAACAAAATAACAGATTATCTATATCTATGCATAATAATTGTATCATTATTTGGACAAATTGTCAATGAGAACTATATATTTTCTACATAGTCCGTAATATTTTGGAGTTAATATTGCAAAAAATGCGGTTTTTACAGCAAAATATTATTGCCCTGCCGTCAAATTGCCTATTCAGGGGAAAGAAAAAAGCCCATGCTGCGCTGCATGGGCTTTTAAAGAGAGGGTATATAAGCTTTAAAGCTTTTTTGATATGTGTCTTGTCTGGACCAATACCGTTATACATTATATACTCTATAACCTATCGTGTCAAGTAGTATACATAAAGTAAGCAAAAAAAGACAAATGTGAGCAATTTTTGCAATATACAGCCGCCCGCTGCGCGTCCGCAAGTGGTTAGTTATTAGTGATCAGTGCATAGTATTTGTAGGGGCGCCCTTTGGGCGCCCGTCGATTCCTGTAAAATTTTAAATGACTGACTGTAGGGGCTGATGCCTAACAGGCACCCGTACCCTCTGTCCTACGGACATCTCCCTACACTGTAGGGAGTCACCCACATCAGCCCGCAAAAATAATTACGTGTCTCACGGGGCGATGTAGGCATCGCCCCCCTACATACGGTTTCATGTTTATTTCAATATTTGTGCCATAAGCGAAAGCAGAGTATCGTTTTTGATGAGAGTGAGCGCGTGAAACAAGCGACAACGTGGCTGGGGTCAAGCTGGCACAGCTTACAAAAAAGCTCCCAAATGGGAGCTTATGATACTTATTCGATCGTAACAGAGACCTTCTGGTCCTTCTTAGCTGCGCCTGCGCGCATGATAGTACGGAGGGCCTTTGCGATCCTGCCCTGCTTACCGATAACTCTGCCCATATCGTCGGGAGCAACGTTAAGGTGGAAAACGATAACGCCCTCTTCGTCGGGTGCGTCCTCGGTAATATTGATAGCGGACTTGTCTTCTACGAGGCCTGCTGCGATAGCATAAAGTAAATCTTTCATTGTAATAACCTCCGTAAAGCTTGGGGACAGAGGCAGAGACGCTTGAGCCTCTCCTCCTCCATTAAGCTTTTGAATCAAAGAACTCCTTCTTTCTTAAGGAGAGCCTTTACTGTATCAGTAGGCTGTGCACCCTTAGCGATCCAGTCCTTAGCCTTATCAGCGTCGATCTTAACAACTGATGGCTCCTTAGTAGGATCATAGAAACCGATCTCCTCAACGAAACGACCGTCTCTTGGGTATCTTGAATCAGCAACTACTACACGATAGAAAGGAGCCTTCTTAGCACCCATTCTTCTGAGTCTGATCTTTACTGCCATTGTATTCACCTCCATAAAAAGAATTGTATATTCAAGCGGCGGGAGACCGCATTGAAAGCGTTTGTCAGAACGGCAGATTGCCGCCGCCCTTGCCTGTGAGCTTGTCGAAGTTCATGCCTGCAAGGTTCTTTCTTGCCTTGCGCAGTGACATCTTGCCCGACTTGCCTGTGAACTGCTTCATCATCTTCTGCATCTGGTCGAACTGCTTCAGCAGTCTGTTGACTTCCTCTACCTTAGTACCCGAGCCCGCTGCGATACGCTTTTTGCGTGAGGGATTGATGATAGAGGGCTTAGCGCGTTCAGCCTTGGTCATAGAGGTTATCATAGCCTCTATCCTGTTAAGCTGGCTGTCGTCGATGTCGGCGTCCTTGAGCTTGTCTCCTACACCCGGGAGCATACCCAGTATTGATTTCATTGAGCCCATGCGCTTTATCTGCTTCATCTGGTCAAGGAGGTCGTCCATATCGAACTTGTTCTCCTTGAACTTCTTAGTGAGCTTTTCGGCGTCCTTCTGGGACATGACGTTCTCAGCTTTCTCGATGAGAGTGAGCACATCGCCCATGCCGAGTATTCTGGAAGCCATTCGCTCTGGGTGGAACTGCTCGAAATCGTCAAGCTTTTCGCCCATACCAACGAACTTGATAGGCTTACCTGTAACTGAGAGTACGGACAGAGCCGCACCGCCTCTTGTATCTGAATCCAGCTTTGACATAAGCACGCCTGTGATGCCCACAGCGTCGTCAAATGCCTTGGCTACATTTACAGCGTCCTGACCTGTCATAGCGTCTACGACAAGCATTATCTCGTCAGGCTGAGTTTCAGCCTTGATGTTTACAAGCTCTTCCATGAGAGCTTCATCTATGTGGAGACGTCCTGCGGTATCTATGATGAGGATATCGTGGCCGTAGTCCTTGGCGTAGGCAAGAGCCTTTTTCGCAATTTCCACGGGGTTGATCTGACCCATTTCAAATACCTTTACGTCAGCCTTAGCGCCCACTACCTGTAACTGATTTATAGCCGCAGGTCTGTAGATATCGCAGGCTGCCAGCAGAGGACGGTGACCCTCTTTTTTGAGGAGCTTCGCAAGCTTTGCGGCGTGGGTGGTCTTACCTGAACCCTGAAGTCCGCACATCATGATTACCGTGGGAGGCTTCGACGCCATATTTATTCTTGAATTGCTGTTGCCCATGAGGGATACCAGCTCTTCGTTAACTATCTTTATTACCTGCTGAGCAGGAGTAAGGCTTGCCAGAACTTCTTCGCCCACAGCTCTTTCGGTAACGCTCTTTACGAAGTCCTTTACGACCTTGTAGCTTACGTCGGCTTCGAGGAGTGCGAGACGGACCTCGCGCATAGCCTCTTTAACATCGGACTCTGTGAGCTTGCCTCTTGATTTGAGCTTTTTGAAGACGTTATTCAGTTTTTCGGAAAGTCCTTCAAATGCCATGACGAGCCTCCTTCGTATATTTTATAGGAGCTCTCCGCCCTTAGCGGTCTCGGAGAGTATGATATTTCTTGTTTCTTCGTCGGTGATATGCTCTGCGGCAGCTTCGATACTGTGAAAGCACTCCCGCATTTTTCCGAGCCTTTCGGCGAAGCCCAGCTTTTCCTCATAGTTGAGGAGTATATCCTCGGTACGCTTTATGATACTGCGCACAGCCTGTCTGGTGATGTCCAGCGGCTGACCTATTTCCGCAAGGGAAAGATCCTCGCAGTAATACAGCTCCATGATACTGCGCTGGTGCTCGGTGAGCAGGTCTCCGTAGCAGTCGAGGAGCATGACGAATTTTAATTCCTTAGCCATTTTTCGCGTACCTCTTTTAGGTGTAATGCAAAATCACTTTACACATTATACTACATCTTTTCTCTTTTGTCAAGGGCTTGCCTGAAATTTTTCTCAAATAATTGTAGGGGACGGTGACTCCCTGTAGTACAGGGAGTCACCGTCCCTACTGCTCTCTGCTTTCTACTCAATGAAAAAAGGGCGGTATCCGCCCTTTTTACTGTACTTTTGAGTAATAAACGCTCACGAAGTCCACAACACCGTCCTCGTCAAAGGAAACGTTGAGCATATTCGCGCGGAGCACACCGTTTTCGTCCTCGCCCTGAGAGATTCCGTAGGTGAAAGTATGCATGAACGGGCGCTCGGTGTTTTCCTCCTCATCGGGCTCGCCGATGTGGTTCTTTACGTCCTCAATGGTGGAAACGTGGGGAGTTATACCGTAGATATTGCTGTCTGCTTCACGAGTGGCTATGCTGTAGGCAACACTCTCGTCCTCTTTGCCGTCATAGCAGTTCTCCAGCATGACAGTGCCCATTTCCTCGCCGCAGTAGAACATCTTAGCCATGCCGCTGCCCTCTTCGAGGCTGTAGTCCTTGCGGTCGTAAAATTCATATGTCCAGCCTATGGGGAAGTCCGCCAGCTTTTTCGGCAGCTGTACCAGCTGACCCTTGATATAGATATTCTGGCGTACTACCTCCACGTCGAAGGTTCCCTCGGGAGCAGTGGGCGGCGGAGTTGTAGGCTCTGTAGGCACAGGCGTGCTGTTTTTAGGATCTATGGGGTTGCCGTTATCGTCGTAGTATATTACCTTTGACTTTGATTCCGGCTTTTTCTTCTCCATGCAGCTCACTGTGCCCAGCATTGCTGCACAAAGCAAAAATATTATGGCTTTTTTCATGTTTATCTCCTGTAAGGCTTTGTTCTTATGCTTTTTTTCCTATTTTTTCTCCGTATTTCACCACAGTCTCGATGCCCTCTGCGGAGTTGCGGAGAATATCCTCGTCAATGCTTATGGTGTCTTTGCCGAAGAGCATTACTATAGTAGAGCCGCCGAACTCGAATTTTCCCTTTTCGTCGCCTCTGCGGAAAGAGGTCTCCCCGTGGTGGTTGACTATCCGTCCCACCAGCATAGCTCCCACCTCTACCTGTACTACGTCACCGAAGTTCTCGGTGTGGAGCACGGTGTACTCGCGGCAGTTGCGCTTATAGATGTTGTATCTTTCGAGAGCTATGGGATTCACGGTGTGGAGCTCTCCCTCTATAAAAGTATTGTCGGATTTTGTGCCGTCGTCGATATAGCAGTAGCGGTGGTAGTCGTCCACTTCAAGGCGGAAGATAAGACAATAGCCGCCGCCGAAGCGGTTCGCAAGGAACTCGTTCTGCAAGAGGTCGCTGACTCTGTACCGTGAGCCCTTTATGCGGAATATGCTGTTTTTGCCTATCTTATGCACTGTCAGCTTTGAGTCGCAGGGGCTTATCAGATGTGTGGGAGTGCGGTCTATGGGGCGCTTGCCGGGCTTCACCACACGGGTGAAGAAGTCGTTATACGAACGGAAGCCGTTCATCATGTACTGTGAGGTGTCGATGCCGCTGCGCTTTATAAAAGGCTTGATAAGCAGCTTTGAGGGACGTGAGTCCATAAAGCTGCCCGCAGCTCTTGATATTGCGGGAGCTGTCAGTATTTTCAGCAGCACTCTGCCGAAAACGTTCCCGTAGAGCTTTTTCAGAAGCTTATTCTGTTTTGCGTTTGATTCTATGACTTGTCCTGTTCTTGTTTTTATCATGTTGAAGCTCCTTGTGGGAGGGCTCAGAGCCTTGCGTTGGCAAGCATGAGCTTTATGCGGTTTTCCTGATTTACTCTTGTAGCGCCTGGGTCATAGTCTATGGGGACGATATTTGCGTTGGGGTTGTCCTGCTTGATAGCTCGCGCCATGCCCTTTGCCACGATATGGTTGGGCAGGCAGCCGAATGGCTGGGTGCAGATGATATTCTCAACGCCCGACTTTGCCAGAGCAGCCATTTCCGCAGGTATGAGCCAGCCCTCGCCCATTACCACGCCCTGATTGATGTACTTGTCAGCAAGCTTTCTCAGGTGCTCGAAGTCGTGGAGAGGCTCAAAGCTTCCCTGCTCTTTCATGACTTTTATGAGCTCCTTCTGTTTGGCGTAAATGAGTTCGTAGCCTATCTTGTTGAATATGGACTGCTTTGTGGTGTGGTCGTATATCTTGGCGTCGTTGAATGTGCCTGCTGCGCAGTACATAACGAATTCAAGGAGGGACGGCACAACGGGCTCACAGCCCTCGGAAATGAGGAAGTCCTCCAGATGGTTGTTTGCAAGGGGGGAGTACTTGACGTATATCTCGCCTACTATGCCGACTCTTATTTTCTTCTCACTGCTGAGAGGTATGGAGGCGAAGTCGTCAAGTATATCCCTGTATATCTTCTTGGTCTTCAGGTACATTCTGCTGCCCTTGAGGAAGATATTGCACAGTCTCCTGTGCCACTTGTCCAGCATTTTCTTTGACTCGCCCTTGTTTATCTCATAGGCTCTGCACTTGTTGTAGCAGGTCATGAGCAGGTCGCCGTAGAGCACGGCGTAGAGCATTTTCAGGAACATGGGCGCAGTTATCTTGAATGCGCTGTCCTTTTCAAGTCCGCTGAAATTAAGGGATACCACAGGTATCTGAGGATAATTCTTGGCTACAGCCTTTCTCAGCAGGTGTATGTAGTTTGAAGCGCGGCAGCCGCCGCCTGTCTGTGTGATGAGGAGAGCGGTCCTGTCGGGATCGTATTTGCCGCTTTTCAGGGCGTCCATGAACTGTCCTATTACCAGCAGAGCAGGATAGCAGGCGTCATTGTGGACGTTTTTCAGTCCCTCATCGACTACAGCGCGTGAGTCGTTGCGCAGCAGCTCCAGCTTATAGCCCTTTGCTTCAAATATGGATATGAGCATCTTGAAGTGTATGGGCAGCATATCGGGAACGAGGATAGTGTGAGTTTTTATCATATCCTCGGTAAACTTTGCGTATTCGGGCATAAGAACCTCCGTAAAATCACTTTATAGTCCGCATGGTCACACGGGCTGAACCACAGGCTTTTTTGCAGGCTTCTGCTCAGCCTGTTCCATAGCGGCAACAAGGCTTCTCAGTCTTATCCTTGCGGCGCCAAGATTATTTATCTCATCTATTTTCAGCTGAGTGTAGAGCTTTCCGCGGCTTTCGAGGATATGTCTCACCTCGTCGCCTGTAACGGCGTCGATTCCGCAGCCGAAGGATACCAGCTGTATGAGCTGCATATCGGGCTGAGTTGTTACGTACTTAGCCGCACGGTAAAGCCTCGAATGGTAGGTCCACTGATTGAGGACGCCCAGCTTTGGAGTGCTTGCAAGACCTGCGATGCTGTCCTCAGTGATGACAGCCATACCCAGACTTGACACCAGCTTGTGTATGCCGTGGTTTATCTCCTTGTCGATGTGGTAGGGTCTGCCTGCGATAACGATTATCTTGCGCTTTTCGGCTCTTGCCTGCTCGATTATCTCGAAAGCCTTGCGTGTAACGGTGTTGCGGTAGGTCTCCAGAGCCTCGTAAGCCCTGTCCACGGCCTCGGGTATCCTGCCCTTTATGTTGTACTTCCTGAGAGCGTGTCCCAGCACCTTTATGACGTTCTTTTTGATATTGAGGTCCATGTAGGGGTGTATGAAGTTATTGCTGTTGAGGCGGGGATTGTTTGCAAGGAGCAGCTCGGGATAATAGGCTACAACAGGACAGTTGAAGTGGTTGTCGCTGTTGCCCTCGTCGATATTGTAGCTCATGCAGGGATAGAATATGAAGTCCGCGCCCTTGTCGAGAAGATTCTCGATGTGTCCGTGGGTGAGCTTTGCAGGGTAGCATACCGTATCCGAGGGGATAGTGTGCTGACCGAGATAGTACATATCACGGGAGCTCTCGTCGGAAATAATTGTCCTGAAACCGAGGGTTGTGAACAGCATATGCCAGAACGGGAGCTGCTCATAGAAGCCCAGTGCAAGGGGAAGTCCCACAGTAGCGCGGTAGCGCTTGGGCTGGTGGGTCTTGACAGTGTTGAGTATGCTGTCGTACTTGAATTCGTAGAGATTGGGAACGGTGTTCCTGTTGGCAATTCCGCCGCCCTTTTCGCAGCGATTGCCCGATATGAAGCGCCTGCCCTTGCCGAAGTTGATGATGTTCAGCTGACAGTGTGCGGTACAGCCGCCGCAGTTAGCAGAGCGTGATTCATAGGTGAAGTGCTCGAGCTCCTCAGCGGAAATGAGCTTTGATGGCTCGCTGCCTGCTCTCTCCTTTGCGTAGAGTGCGCAGCCGAAAGCTCCCATAAGTCCCGAAATAGCGGGACGGATAACGTTTCTGCCAAGCTCCTTCTCGAATGAGCGGAGAACAGCGTCATTGAGGAATGTGCCGCCCTGTACGACGATGTTCTTGCCAAGGTCGTCGGGAGAATTTGCACGTATAACTTTATATATAGCGTTCTTGATGATGGACGAGGACAGACCTGCGGAAATATCCTCCACGGTAGCGCCGTCCTTCTGAGCCTGCTTTACGGAGCTGTTCATGAATACGGTACATCTTGAACCGAGGTCAACGGGGTGCTCGGCGAAAAGTCCCAGCTGAGAGAACTCCGCGATATCATAGCCAAGAGCCATTGCGAATGTCTGTATGAATGAGCCGCAGCCCGATGAACATGCCTCGTTGAGCATGATGCTGTCTATGGTCTGATTCTTTATCTTGAAGCACTTAATGTCCTGACCGCCGATGTCGATGATGAAGTCAACGTCGGGGCAGAAGTAAGCCGCAGCCTTGAAGTGGGCAACGGTCTCAACTATGCCGTGGTCTATGGAAAGACCTGCCTTGATAAGGTCCTCACCGTAGCCTGTTACCGCCGAGCCCTTTATGGTTATCTCGGGGTTCATGGCGGAGTAGATGCGCTTTACCTGATCGGCTATCTTGTCAAGGGGCTGTCCCTGATTTGAGGAGTAGTGATTGTAGAGCATGCGTCCGTCCTCGGTTATGAGCACAAGCTTCGTGGTGGTAGAGCCTGCGTCGATGCCGAGGTATGCGTCGCCCTTGTATGTACGGATATCGGCGTATCCGAGGTCGAACTTCTTGTGACGCTCGATGAACTTGTCGTACTCCGAGTGTGAGCGGAACAGGGGCTCGCCTGTAACGATGTCGTCGGAAGCCTTGGCGTTCTGTATCTTTTCGATAATGTCGTCTATTCTGAATGAGCCCTTGGCGGTTGCCGCGTATATTGCGCAGCCGTAAGCCACGAAAACAGGAGCCTCGGGCGGGAATACCGCATGCTTTTCGTCAAGTCCGAGAGTCTTTGCGAAAGCCTTTTTCAGTCCTTTCAGGAAGAAGAGAGGTCCGCCGAGAAAAAGCACCTTTCCCTCGATAGTACGTCCCTGAGCAAGTCCCGAAACGGTCTGGTCAACAACTGCCTGGAAAATACTTGCGGCAACGTCCTCACGTCTTGCGCCCTGATTGAGCAGGGGCTGTATATCGGATTTAGCGAAAACTCCGCAGCGTGAAGCTATGGGGTAGACCTTCTGTGCGTGGAGAGACAGCTCGTCCAGCTCGTCGGCGGTGATGCCGAGGAGAGTTGCCATCTGGTCGATGAAAGCTCCCGTACCGCCTGCGCAGGTGCCGTTCATACGCTGCTCAACGCCGCCTGTGAGGAAGATTATCTTAGCGTCCTCGCCGCCCAGCTCGATAACTGCGTCAGCGTCGGGCTGCTTCTGCTTTACAGCGAGAAAAGCCGCGTGGACTTCCTGTACAAAGGGGATATTGGCGGAATTTGCAAGTCCGAGACCTGCAGAGCCCGTGATGCAAACGGTGAATTCCTCACCGGGATAGTCAGCCTGTATTATTTTAAGCTGGTCTGTAACGGTCTCCTTGACCTTTGAAAGGTGGCGCTGGTATTTGGAGTAGATTATCTCGCCGTCAGCGTCTGTAATTACTGTTTTTACCGTGGTAGAGCCCACATCTATGCCGAGAGAATATTTATTTGACATTTTACACCTCAGTAGAAGTAATCATGCCGCGGACGCCTGCGCTCCGCCGCTATCTTCACATTATAACATATAATATGAAAAAAAGCAAGATGTACATTTTTGGAAGAAGCCATTAGCCGTTAGCCTTTAGTCATTAGCTTGTAGGGGCGCCCTTTGGGCGCCCGTGTGTGCCTGACATAATTAATAAAATGAACACGTTGTAGGGGCGGTGTTCCGCCGCCCGCAGGGGACAATGCAATTATGCCGAAATCATATGTAGGGGCGCACATTGTGCGCCCGCAAACATACAACATCAGCCACAACACGGGCGAACGCTGTTCGCCCCTACATGGCTGCATTGATACATCGTAATTATGTAAAGCGGCAAACACGGGCGGCGGAACGCCGCCCCTACAAAATAATTGTTGACATAAAATAGCGCAAGTGATATAATAAATTATATATGTATATTTGCGGCTGTATGCCGTATATGATATAAAGTTGAGAGTTGAGAGTTGAGAGTTGAAAGTTGTTCTGCTATTATGTGAGTAAAGCGAATACATTCATTCTCAATTCTACATTCTCCATTCTCAATTAATAACAGGTTGGAGATAATAGAATTGATAAAAACAGTAAACGGTTTGAAGATAAACTACGAGGAAAAGGGCGAGGGCGACCTCATCGTACTGCTTCACGGCTGGGGCAGCAATATAACCCTTTTCGCCAATATGATGGAGCTCCTCTCCAAGAAGTACAAGGTCGTGGCTATGGATATGCCGGGCTTTGGCAAGAGCGACGAGCCAAAGGAAGTATGGGACGTGAGCTCCTATGTGCAGTTCGTCATCGACTTCCTCAAGGACTATGACGCAAAAGAGGTAATGCTTCTCGGTCACAGCTTCGGCGGACGTGTCATCATAAAAATGCACAGCCGCAATGACCTGCCATTCAAGGTGACAAAGGTCATTCTTGTGGACAGCGCAGGCATCATGCCGCCAAAGTCGAACAAAAAGACATGGCGCACACGCTACTACAAAATGGGCAAGACTGTCCTTTCGTGGGGCATAGTTAAGAAGCTCTTCCCCGACGCGCTGGAGAACTTCCGCAAGAAAATGGGCAGTGCAGACTACGCCGCAGCTTCGCCCATGATGAGACAGGTCATGGTCAAGGTGGTAAACGAGGACTTGGAGCCCTACCTGCCCAATATCAAGGCGCCAACGCTGCTTGTATGGGGCGTGAACGATACTGCTACTCCGCTGTCTGACGGCGAGAAAATGGAGAAGCTCATACCCGACGCAGGTCTTGTAAAGCTTGAAAACGCAGGACATTATTCCTTCCTCGAACAGCAGTTCACGTTTAACCGCGTGATGTGCTCGTTCCTCAAAATAGAAGAATAATCAAGCTGTTAGCCGTCAGCCATTAGCCGTTAGCTTATGGTGTCCGCTTGTGCGGACGGATTTTAGATCATATCGCCGTAAGGCGATACAACAAGCTAAAGGCTAAAGGCTTGATCATACATTTTTAAGGAGATGTTTATGAATATAGTTCTATTTGTGATATATGCGGTCATTGCGCTGACGGCAACGGTATTCCTCGGACTGAGGGAGTTCCATATGCTCCAGCTCAACGGCTACAAGACTCCCGAGCACTCACGCTGGATGAAAAAGAACAAAAAGCGGTATATCCCCAACTGCCTGATGCTTATCCTTTCGGCAATACTGCTGTTCCTTTCGCCCGTGATAAACACACTTGACCCCGTAAAGGCTCAGAAGCTCGGCGACCCCGTATATGTATCGGCTGCGGGAACGATAACGCTTATACTTCTGATAGTGCTGATGCTCTTTTATCTTGGCATCATACTTGCCAACAAGCCGGGCAAGAAGTTCAAGAAGCCCCTTGTGTACACAGCACGTATGAAGCGCATGATGATAACCTTCGGCATACTCATTGCAGCTGTTTTCGTGGGAGCTTTCTTCTCGGCAGCAAGACTCCACACTATTGATACAGACGGCGAGGCGGAAAAGCTTCTGCGCTTCCGTACAAATATGCCGTTTTTCCTTGTTAATCTCGGAGTATGCCTCACACCCATACTTGTTCCCCTTTCCAACCTGATAAACAAGCCCGTGGAAAAGGCGGTGCAGAACTGGTACATCAACGACGCAAAGCGCATACTTTCCGAGTGTCCCACTCTCCATAAGGTGGGTATCACGGGAAGCTACGGCAAGACCAGCATGAAGTTCTACCTTGACGAGCTTCTCAATTCCCAGTACAACACACTGAAAACCCCCGAGAGCTTCAATACTCCCATGGGAGTTACAATAACCATTCGCCGCGACTTAAAGCCCACTCACGAATACTTCATCTGCGAAATGGGCGCGAGACGAGTTCACGAAATCAAGGAGCTCTGCGGCATTGCAGACCCACACGACGGTATCATCACCTCCGTAGGTCCTCAGCACTTGGAGACCTTCGGTTCTATCGAGAACGTGGTGAATACCAAGTTCGAGCTTGCTGACCACGTAAAGGCAAAGGGCGGCAAGATATACCTCAACGGCGACAACGAGCTTATCCGCAAGAAAGCTCCCGAGTACCCCAATGCGGTGCTCTACGGACTTCAGGAGGGCAACCACTACCGCGGTACTGATATATCCGTTTCCGACAGAGGTACGGAGTTCACGGTAACTGCTCCCGACGGCGAGACACAGCGTTTCTCAATGAAGCTCCTCGGTGAGCACAATGTTCAGAACGTCCTCGGAGCTATCGCCTATGCTCACGGTACGGGCATATCTCTTGATAAGCTGACTCTCCCCGTGAAGCGTATCGCCGCAGTTCCCCACAGATTGCAGCTCCTCGACAAGGGCGGCAATATGACCTTTATCGACGACGCATACAACTCAAATCCCAGCGGCTGCCGAGCAGCTCTTGATGTACTGGGACTTTTCGACGCCTGCCGCATACTGGTAACTCCGGGTATGGTAGAGCTTGGCGCAAAGCAGGAGGAGCTGAACTTCGAGTTCGGTCAGGAGGCTGCTAAGGCTTGCGATCACATAGTTCTGGTGGGCAAGGCACAGACGGTTCCTATTTATAACGGTATCAAGGACGCAGGCTATGATATGGACAACGTTTTCGTTGCGGACAGTCTTAACGAGGCTCTCGCCCACGTAAACGCATATCAGACCGACAAGAAGAAGATAGTCCTTCTTGAAAACGACCTGCCCGATAATTATTAAGCCATTAGCTATTAGCTTTTAGCCTTTAGCCTGTGGTATCGCCTTACGGCGATAATATTTAAAATCTGTCCGCGTAAGCGGACACCATCAGCTAACGGCTAATGGCTAAAGGCTAACGGCTCAGATAAAGATAAAAGGAGAAATAGTAATGAAGATCAATCTTGCAGTTCTTTTCGGCGGAAGAAGCGTTGAGCACGAGGTATCCGTTATCTCGGCAGTTCAGGCTATGGCAAGCATCAATAAGGAAAAATACAACATTATCCCTGTCTATATGACTAAAAAGAGCGAATTCTGGACAGGCGAAAAGCTCATGGATATCAACAGCTTCAAGGATATCCCTGCACTTCTCAAAGAGTGTACCGAGTGCGTATTTGTACGCAGCGAGGGCAAAGTCCAGCTTATCCGTCAGAAGATGAAAAAGTTCGGCTCCAATGTCATTTCCGATATCGACGTGGCATTTCCTATCGTTCACGGCACCAATGTTGAGGACGGCGCATTGCAGGGCTATCTCCAGACCCTCGACCTGCCCTATGTAGGCTGTGACGTACTGGCTTCCGCGATCGGTATGGATAAATTCGTGATGAAGATACTCCTTAAAGACGCAGGCTTCCCCGTACTGGACTGCTGCCGTTTCTCCTCATATGAGATAAACGACATGGACAGAATGGTGGCAGAGGTGGAGAAGAAGTTCGGCTACCCTGTTATCGTTAAGCCTATCAACCTCGGTTCCAGCGTTGGTATCTCCAAGGGTAAGGACAGAGACAGCCTTATCAAGTCTATCGAGGAGGCTTTTGAGTTCGCTGACCGTATCCTCATCGAGCCCTGCGTTGTACAGCTCAAGGAGATAAACTGCGCCGTTGCAGGCGACAGTGAGTCCGCAGAGGCTTCCGTATGCGAGGAGCCTGTTCAGGCAAGCGGCGACGATATCCTCAGCTACGACCAGAAGTACGTCGGCGGCGGCAAGGGCGGCAGCAAGGGTATGGCTACATTAAAGAGAAAGATACCTGCTGATATCACTCCCGAGCAGGACGAATTCATCAGAAAGACTGCTGTTGACGCATTCCGCTATCTGGGACTCAACGGCGTTACACGTATAGACTTTATGATAGATATGGCGACCGACAAGGTCTACATCAACGAGATAAATACTATCCCGGGCTCACTGGCATTCTATCTCTGGGAGCCCAAGGGCGTTAAGTACACAGAGCTTCTGGAAAGACTTATCCAGCTTGCTCTCAAACGCTACAGACAGGGTGAGAAGATAAGCTACACCTTTGATACCAATATCCTTTCTATGGGAGGAAGCTTCGGCTCAAAGGGCAGCAAGCGCTGATGCACAGGCGGCTGTGCCGCAGGAGATAAAAAATGAGACTACCGTTCATATTACCCAAGGCAAAAAGAATATCCCTTGAAGAAAAAAACGACCCCAATACAAACGACCGTGTCCTGAGTCTTAAATTTCCGTTCATTGCGTTTCTGATATTATTCGGAGCTATGGTCGTTCTGGGTCTTGGAATGAGTATATTTGAAGAAGTTATAGAAGAACATACCGCTTTGCAGTACACTCTGGCGTTTATTCTTTTCTTTATGTTCGGCTCATGTTTTATAATCGCCTTTATCAGCAGTGTAAGGGTGGTAGTATCAGACGGAAAAATAGTCGAGATCGCTTCAAACAAAGGCGGCAAGGTACAGGATTGGCTGCTGCTGACAGGATTGGGTGTTATACTGGTTGCATACGCCTGTACAGAGGGCAGCAAGGGCAACCCCAAAGGCGCCTACCCCTTGTATGTGCTTGTTGGGTTTATTATGCTGAGAGCCGTTTTCAGGTTCACTCTGAAGCCACTGATAAGAGGCATAGCAATAATGATAAGGCGAAAACACTGCACGATACCCGTAAGAGCAGAAATATCCCGTAAGATCGAGACCCACAAGGAGCTAAGCGAAGAGACTAAGAAGCTGTATGAAGAGCGCCAAAGGGAATTACCGCAGTATTTCGACAAGATATTCGTCTATGATTACTGCTGTGAGGATCAGTATTACCGCATGATGATCAATGAGCTGTACTGCATCGACTCCGAAAACTATGAGTATTACGATATATACATCGATCCCGATGCTCCCGAAAGGTATATGATACACGGGCATTATTTATTCAAGGTGGATAAGGACGAAATTAAAAACTCGGCTATATTGCTGTTTTTCCTTTTGTTCTTTACATCACCTTTATGGATAATGAAGTTTTTTCAGTTCATTGCAGATCATGTATAAAAGCATATATAATTCAATTTAAGGAGGGTTTAAAATGACCGAAAAAGAAAAACAGCAGGCAGGAGAGCTTTATTTTGCCAATGACAGAGAGCTTTTCATGGAGAGGATCAAGGCTAAGAAGCTCTGTGCCGAGTACAACGCCGTTGAATGCAACGACTTCCAGAAAAGGGAAAGGATACTGGACAGACTTGTGGCTCTGAGAGGCGATAATACTGTTATCGAGCCTAATTTCTTCTGCGATTACGGCTATAACATCGTTATGGGAGACAATTTCTACGCAAATCACAATCTTGTTATACTTGACTGCGCCGACGTAGTCTTCGGCGATAATGTCTTTATCGGTCCAAACTGCGGCTTCTACACCGCAGAGCACCCTATAGACGCAAACCTGAGAAATCAGGGACTTGAATCCGCAAAGCCCATAAAGGTTGGCAGCAATGTCTGGATAGGCGGCGGAGTTACCGTTATCGGCGGAGTTACTATCGGTGACAATGCGGTCATCGGAGCAGGCAGCGTGGTCACAAAGGATATCCCCGCAAACTGCGTGGCAGCAGGCAATCCATGCGCTCTCGTAAGAACGCTGGAGGCTTCCGAGATGGCTGACGTGGCTGAAAAGCCTGCGGGAGAGATTTCCGCGACTGTCCCGAAGAAGCCGGCTCCCGAGGAAAAACCCAAGTCAAGGAGACTGGAGATACATCTTGTTGACGAGAAATAACTGCGAAAGGTGACTGGACCATGAATACACTGCACTTCAAATACGCTGTTGAGATCGAAAAAACACGTTCTATCACTCAGGCTGCGGAAAATCTCTACATGGCTCAGCCAAATCTGAGCAAGGCTATCAAGGAACTGGAAAGCACCCTCGGCATCACTATATTCAGACGTACCTCAAAGGGCGTTATCCCCACGGATCAGGGTATAAAATTCCTTGAATATGCCAAGCAGATACTTATACAGATAGACAATATGGAGGCTATACACTCCCCCGACAAGCCGAAAAACAGCCGTCTGCGCATATCCGTGCCCAGAACGGGCTATATCTCCAAGGCTTTTTCGGAGTACATAGCTTCGCTGAATGCTCCCGAGGATATGGAGATATTCTTCTGCGAGACCAACTCACTGAGAACTATCGAGAATGTCCGCGAAAACGGCTATGATTTCGGAGTTATCCGCTTCAATACCGCCCACGAGAAGTACTTCACGGACTTCCTTGCCGAGAAGAATCTGGACAGCAAGCTCCTCTGGGAGTTCGAGATGCTGGCGGTAATGTCTGCGGAGCACCCTGCGGCGGGAGCTGACAGCATAACCTATTCCGACCTTTCCTGCAATTACACCGAGCTTGGACAGGGAGACGACGCTGTGCCCTATGTTTCGGGAGCTGTGGAGAAGCTCTACGCTTCAAACCGTCCTGCGGACGTTCCTGTGAGAAAGGTGTGCATGTACGACCGCGGAAGCGCTCTGGACTTCCTGCTGACAGTGCCTCAGGCGTTCATGCTTGATTCGCCTATGCCTGCCAGTCTCTGCGGTAAGTACGGACTGGTGCAGAGAAAGTGTGCCTTCCCCGACAACAGCTTCAAGGACCTGCTCATATATACCTCGGGACACAAGCTCTCGGAAAATGAGCTGAAGCTGGTGAACCGTCTGTACGAGGTAAGAAATGAGAGTGCCTTTGCAGAGTACAAGTGATATATAAAATCAAGAATATGGTTATTCTGTGAGGGAATAGCTTTTGGAAGTTAATTTCACAAATAAAAGGACGGCATTAGCCGTCCTTTTCTGTTATTTTCCAATGTTTTACCACGGAGACAAGCCAAAGTCTGACAGCAGTCAGCATATAAATCGCTATAAAAATATCGATATCGGAATACCGATATTCCGCTGTTATATTTGTGCAACATTCTTTTGTGTGATACAATATTTAATATATCATGCAATGCCTGTATCGGCGGAAGTCAACGGCGACCACCGCGAAAGCTCCCGCATTGCAAATCTACCGGTAAGGAAGGTATGGACTAATGTTTGAAATTCTTGAAAAGAAAAGTCTCAACCCAACTGTTACCCTTATGCGCATAAACGCTCCCAAGGTAGCAAGAAAGGCTGAGCCGGGACAGTTCATTATTTTAAGAACAGACGCTGACGGCGAGCGTATCCCGCTCACTATAGCTGATTTCGACCGCAGCAGCGGTTCTGTAACTATCATTTTCCAGATAGTAGGCGCTACTACCGAAAAGCTCAATCACCTTAACGAGGGCGACTGCTTGCAGGACTTCGTTGGTCCTCTGGGCAGAGCTACAGAGACAGAGGGCCTCAAAAAGGTAGCCGTAGTCGGCGGCGGTGTTGGCTGTGCTATCGCTTACCCTGTTGCAAAGAAGCTCCACGAGCTGGGTGTTGAGGTACACTCAATAGTTGGTTTCAGAAATAAGGATCTCGTTATCCTCGAGGACGAATTCAAGGCTTCAAGCTCCAAGTTCGTGCTCATGAGCGACGACGGCAGCGCAGGTGAAAAGGGACTGGTAACAGACGCTCTCAAAAAGCTCATCGACAGCGGCGAGAAGTACGACAGAGTTATCACTATCGGTCCTCTTATCATGATGAAGTTCGTCTGTAAGCTCACTAAGGAGTACGGTGTGCCCACTGTTGCTTCCATGAACCCCATAATGATCGACGGCACAGGTATGTGCGGCGGCTGTCGTCTGACAGTAGGCGGCGAGACAAAGTTCGCCTGCGTTGACGGCCCCGAGTTCGACGGTCATCTCATAGACTTCGACGAGGCTATGGCAAGAGGTGCTATGTATAAGCCCTTTGAGCGCCATGCTTATGAGGAAGCCTGCAATCTGTTCAAGGAGGTAAAGTGATATGGCTAATATGTCCGCAACAAGAAACGAGATGCCTGTACAGGCTCCCGACGTAAGAAACAAGAATTTCAGCGAGGTAGCTCTCGGATATACCGAGGAGCAGGCTATCGACGAGGCTAAGAGATGCCTTAACTGCAAGAACAAGCCCTGCTCAACAGGCTGTCCCGTACAGATAGATATCCCTGCATTTATCGCTCAGGTGGCTGAGGGTAATTTCGCAGAGGCTTACAAGATAATCACAAAGTCAAGCTCTCTCCCTGCTGTATGCGGCAGAGTATGTCCGCAGGAGACACAGTGCGAGAGCAAGTGCGTAAGAGGAATCAAGGGCGAGCCCGTTGCTATCGGACGCCTTGAGCGCTTCGTTGCCGACTGGCACAATGCACAGCCCGAGACAGTTCCCGAGATACCTGCAAAGAACGGTCACAAGGCAGCTGTTATCGGTTCGGGTCCTTCAGGTCTTGCCTGCGCAGGCGACCTTGCAAAGAAAGGCTATGACGTTACTATATTTGAGGCTCTCCACGTTGCAGGCGGAGTTCTCTCTTACGGTATCCCTGAGTTCAGACTTCCAAAGTCTATCGTTCAGAAGGAGATCGGCGGCCTCAAGGCTCTGGGCGTAAAGGTGGAGACAAATACAGTAGTCGGCAAGACTATCTCAGTTGACGAGCTCATGAATGAAGAGGGCTTCGAGTCTGTATTCATCGGCTCGGGCGCAGGTCTCCCGAGATTTATGAATATCCCCGGCGAGAATCTCAACGGCGTATACTCAGCTAACGAGTTCCTCACACGTATCAACCTCATGAAAGCCTACAAGGAGGGCAGCGCTACTCCTATCAAGGCAGGCACAAAGGCTGTTATCGTAGGCGGCGGAAACGTTGCTATGGACGCAGCTCGCTGCGCTAAGAGACTGGGCGCTGAGGTATACATCGTATACAGACGTACAGAGGCTGAGCTTCCCGCAAGAGCAGAGGAAGTAGAGCACGCTAAGGAAGAGGGCATCATCTTCAAGTTTCTCACCAATCCTATTGAGATACAGGCTACAGAGGACGGCTGGGTAAAGAGCGTTCACTGCCAGCAGATGGAGCTCTCGGAGCCTGACGCTTCGGGCAGAGCTAAGCCTGTTCCGATCGAGGGCGCATTCGTTGACATCGAGGCTGACTGCGTTATCATGTCTATCGGTACTTCGCCAAATCCACTTATCAAGTCCACTACAGCAGGTCTTGACACTCAGAAGTGGGGCGGCATCATCGCTGATGAGGACGGTCTTACCTCCAAGGAGGGCGTTTACGCAGGCGGCGACGCTGTAACAGGCGCTGCTACAGTTATCCTCGCTATGGGCGCAGGCAAAAAGGCTGCCGCAGCTATGGACGAGTATATGCAGAAAAAATGAGTCCTCTTACGGAGGTATAACATGAACAAGAATATTACCTCACAGACACTTTCACGTCTGCCTGTTTACTTCAATTATCTCAGGTCGCTGCCTGAGGAGAGGAAAAAAGGCAATATCTCCGCCACGGCTATTGCCGAGGCACTGGGGCTCAACGACGTGCAGGTGCGAAAGGACCTTGCTTCCGTAAGCAGCGGAGGCCGTCCCAAGGTGGGATATATGACCTCTGAGCTTATGAGCGATATAGGTAAATTTCTCGGCTTTGAGAACCACGACAGAGTTGTGGTGGCAGGCATGGGAAACTTCGGCAGGGCTATGCTGGAGTACAACGGCTTTGAGGCTTACGGCTTCGATATAGTCTGCGGTTTCGACCACAACAAGGAGCGTGTGGGCAGTACCATAAACGGCAAGCCTGTCCGCCATATCGACGAGCTGGAGAGCTTCTGCAAGGAGAACGATATACGTATCGGTATCATAACCGTGCCCGAAAAAGCGGCGCAGGAGATATGCGACCGTATGGCGGCGGCAGGTATAAAGTTTATCCTGAACTTTGCCGCAGTGTATCTCAATGCTCCCAAGGGCGTTGCGGTGCATAACGAGAATATCTCCCTCACTCTTGCAATGCTTGCAAGATGTCATGGGTAAGAAAAAGGGACTGCAATGCAGTCCCTTCTAATTTTATATCAATTATAATCCGGTATAATTTATTACACCTTATACATTCTGTTTCTGTTGCTGCTCCAGATATAATCATAGTTGCCAGCAAACTGACCTGATAAAAATGTACGCTTTATTCTCAGTTCTCCGTTATTTAGTAATTCAAAAGAAAATTTCACTCTTGGATTGGAAGTATTGAACATCCATGTGTTAGAGTGGAAAACTGGTCTTGAATAATCCTTGCTATAGTAGTTTTTGTTGTAAGTAACAAGGTTTGCATCCCCTTGGAAATAAAGTGTCTTATTAGCGCTGTTTGCAGCTAATATTACATTGTAGATTTTCCCTTTTTCCTTAATTACAAGGCTACCGTTATTTAAGAAAAATAATTCGTATTTTCCGTTTTGGCTTCTCAAAATTGCTCTTGAATCACTTCTTCCATATTCTTTGTCTTCAACTTCGCTGGGAGTGCCAGATGCTGCCTCTGCAACGATAGCGTTATCGTTGAATGATAATACGTTTCCTGTGAATCCTGTTACGGGTGCTGCTGCGATAACAGCTGCAAGTAATGTGCCAATGAGTTTAACTTTCTTCATAAAAATTCTCCTTTTTCATTTTTACTTTACATCTAACTCTGATTAATACAGATTGTTAATTAGCGTGAATAGTAAACAATCTGTATCAAACAAGTATATTATATATTATTTGACCAAAGATGTCAAGTGATTTTATGCAAAACAGCAATACATGAATAAAATCCAATAGATTATTTATCTAAATCTGATGATTGGCAGAACCAATTTGCGCCGATATAAGGTCTTACAAGCAATGCGTTGTCTACAACTCACAAAAAGCGCAAAAAAATACTTGCAATTTAGTGCAAAGAGGAGCAAAAAGCACTCGTTAAATGCATAACAGAAAAAGCAGGCTGCCAAACCATAAACTTAAGGTACATATTTGGCAATCTGCATATTTCCCAAAGAGAGCCTGCTTTTTGCAGTTTCCCTAAAATTATTCCGCACATCAAGGGGATTTTCTGTATTGCATTTTTTCTTGTATTATGTTATTATATAAGGTAAGAAGTTGCGCCATGACGTTTCATGGCAAATATATCAACGTACATTTTTCCGTGTACGGGTCAGGAGAATAATATGCCAAAAAGACAGGATATTAACAAGATCATGATAATCGGTTCAGGTCCTATCATCATCGGACAGGCTTGCGAATTCGACTACTCAGGCACACAGGCCTGTAAGGCTCTGCGCAAGCTGGGTTATGAGATAGTTCTCGTAAACTCCAACCCCGCAACTATCATGACAGATCCCGATGTTGCTGATATTACTTACATCGAGCCCCTCAACCTCGAAAGACTTACACAGATAATCGAAAAAGAACGTCCTGACGCTCTCCTCCCAAACCTTGGCGGTCAGTCGGGTCTTAACCTCTGCTCCGAGCTGGACAAGGAAGGCGTGCTCAAAAAGTACGGCGTACAGGTCATCGGCGTTCAGGTAGACGCTATCGAGCGCGGCGAGGACCGTATCGAGTTCAAGAACGCTATGAGCGCTCTCGGTATCGGTATGCCAAAGAGCGAGGTAGCTTATTCTGTTGACGAGGCTGTTAAGATAGCTGAAAAGCTGAAATATCCTGTAGTTCTCCGTCCTGCCTACACCATGGGCGGCGCAGGCGGCGGCATGGTATACAACGTAGATGAATTAAAGGTAGTCTGTGCAAGAGGCTTACAGGCTTCTCTCGTAGGACAGGTACTGGTCGAGGAGTGTATCTTCGGCTGGGAAGAGCTTGAGCTTGAAGTTGTCCGCGACGCTGAGAACAACAAGATCACTGTATGCTTCATCGAGAACATCGATCCTATCGGCGTTCACACAGGCGATTCATTCTGCTCTGCACCTATGCTCACTATCCCAGAGGACGTTCAGAAGACTCTTCAGGAGATGTCATACAAGATAATCGAGTCCATCGAGGTAATCGGCGGCTGTAACTGTCAGTTCGCACGCGATCCCGAGACAGGCCGTATCGTTGTTATCGAGATCAACCCAAGAACCTCACGTTCTTCCGCTCTTGCTTCAAAGGCAACAGGCTTCCCTATCGCTCTGGTATCAGCTATGCTCGCATGCGGTCTTACACTGAAGGACATCGAGTGCGGCAAGTACGGCACTCTTGACAAGTACGTTCCCGACGGCGATTATATCGTTATCAAGTTCGCTCGCTGGGCTTTCGAGAAGTTCAAGGGCGCTGAGGACAAGCTGGGCACACAGATGAAGGCTGTCGGTGAGGTAATGAGCATCGGCAAGACCTACAAGGAGGCTTTCCAGAAGGCTATCCGTTCACTGGAGACAGGCCGCTACGGTCTGGGATTTGCAAAGAACTTCAACAGCATGACCAAGGAGGAGCTCCTTGCACAGCTCCGCTACCCAACAAGCGAGAGACAGTTCGTAATGTATGAGGCTCTCCGCAAGGGTGCTACAATAGATGAACTCCACGACCTTACAAAGATAAAGAAGTACTTCATCGAGCAGATGAAGGAGCTTGTTGACGAGGAAGAGGCTCTTCTCAAGAATAAGGGCGCTGTTCCCGCAAACGACGTACTCAGGCAGGCTAAGCTGGACGGCTTCTCAGACCGTTACCTTAGCTCTCTCCTTGAAGTTACAGAGGAAGAGATACGCAACGCTCGTATGGCTATCGGCGTAAAGGAAGCATGGGAGGGCGTTCACGTAAGCGGTACAAAGGACGCTGCTTACTACTACTCCACATATCACCTTGACGAGGACAAGAGCCCTGTAAGCACAGAAAAGCCAAAGATAATGATACTGGGCGGCGGTCCTAACAGAATCGGTCAGGGTATCGAGTTCGACTACTGCTGCGTTCACGCTGCACTTGCACTGAAAAAGCTGGGCTTTGAGTCCATTATCGTAAACTGCAACCCCGAGACAGTTTCCACTGACTATGATACATCTGACAAGCTCTATTTCGAGCCCCTTACACTTGAAGATGTTCTTGCTATACACGAAAAGGAGAAGCCTGTTGGCGTTATCGCTCAGTTCGGCGGACAGACTCCTCTTAACCTTGCAAACGACCTTAAAAAGTACGGCGTAAATATTCTCGGTACAACTCCGGAGACTATCGACCTTGCTGAGGACCGTGACCACTTCCGCGCTATGATGGACAAGCTCGGCATACCAATGCCAGAGGCAGGCATGGCTGTAAACGCTGACGAGGCTATCGCCATCGCCAACAAGATAGGCTATCCTGTAATGGTTCGTCCTTCCTACGTTCTCGGCGGACGCGGCATGGAGATAGTTCACGATGACGAGATGATGAGAGTATATATGAACGCTGCTGTTGGCGTAACTCCCGACAGACCTATCCTCATCGACCGCTTCCTCAACCACGCTACAGAGTGCGAGGCTGACGCTATTTCCGACGGTACACACTGCTTTGTTCCATGCGTTATGGAGCATATCGAGCTTGCAGGTGTTCACTCGGGCGACTCCGCTTGTATCCTGCCCTCAAAGAATCTCACAGAGAAGCAGGTAGCTACTATCAAGGAGTATACAAAGAAGATAGCCGTAGAGATGAACGTATGCGGTCTTATGAATATGCAGTACGCTATCGAGGGCGATACAGTATACGTTCTCGAGGCTAATCCCCGTGCATCAAGAACAGTTCCGCTGGTATCAAAGGTATGCGATATCAACATGGTTCGTATCGCTACAGATATCATCACATCTTCACTCACAGGCAGACCCTCACCCGTTCCCGAGTTAAAGGACAAGGTTATCGGTCACTACGGCGTAAAGGAAGCTGTATTCCCCTTCAATATGTTCCAGGAGGTAGACCCGCTCCTCGGACCTGAGATGCGTTCAACAGGCGAAGTTCTGGGTATCTCACCTTCATTCGGCGAGGCTTACTATAAGGCTCAGGAGGCTACAAAGAACAAGCTTCCTCTGGAGGGAACAGTTCTCCTCAGCGTATGCGACAGAGACAAGCCTGAGCTTATTGATATTGCCAAGTCATTCAACGAGCTTGGCTTCCACATCATCGCAACAGGCAGAAGCTATGAGATGATAAAGGAAGCAGGAATCCCATGCGACAAGATCTTCAAGATCTACGAGGGACGTCCGAATATCGCTGACGAGATCGCAAACGGCGAGATACAGATGATAATCAATACTCCCGCAGGCAAGACCAGTGCTCACGACGACAGCTACATCAGAAAGGCTGCTATCAAGCACAGAGTACCTTACATGACCACTATGGCTGCTGCAAAGGCAAGCGCAGAGGGCATCAAGGCTATCAAGAACAATACTCACCTCGGAGTAAAGTCCTTACAGGCTCACCACGCTGATATCAAGTAAAAATAAACATAAGCTCCTGCTGAAATAGCAGGAGCTTTTTTGCGCCCGACAATAAAAACAGTGACAAATATCACTCCGAAAGTGACAAATGACATCTTTCGTTTCTGTGAAAAACATGGTAGAATAAGACCATACCGCAGAGATAAAAATAAACAGGGAGTGATTTTATGGTATTATTAGTATTGGTTATAGTAGGTATTATGTTAGCCTCGATCGACGACATAATCACAAGTTTTGTTACTGTTTTAATGTTTATAGGTCTGGTGACGGCTATAGTATTCGTAAGAAAAAAGCTTTCAAATATGGAGAATGACAACATATACCGCATCGATAAGGATAAAAATATTCTCAGATAATAAAAAGTCCCCGTATAAACGGGGACTTTGGTGTTATAATTGAAGAATGTGTTCTTATTTCTTGTTCTGCTCTTTCAGAAGGTCTCTGATCTCTGTGAGAAGAACCTCTTCCTTCGGAGGCTCGGCAGGCTTTTCTTCCTCTTTCTTCTTGCCGAGAGCCATAGCCTTGTTTATAGCCTTGAGCATGCAGAAGAGAATAATTGCGATGATGAGGAAATTAAGTACTGCGGAAAGGAATGAACCGTAGTTGAAATCCACACCTCTGATAGTGAACTTACCGCCTACGAGCTGCATTACGCCGTTTTCATCTTTCTGCACGCCGCCTGTGATAACAGCGATAAGAGGTGTGATGAAATTATCGGTAAGCGCGCTTACGATACTTCCGAATGCGGCACCGATGATAACACCTATAGCCATGTCCATTACGTTGCCTTTGAGTGCGAATTCTTTGAATTCCTTCAAAAACTTCTTCATTTTTTACAACATCTCCTTAATAGAATATAAAGATTTATTTAATTTCCGGCAAGCCGGGAATTTCCGCTGTTTTTTTAGTCTTTTTTGCTTTCATTTCTTCGGGAAGCTCTATAGCGTCTATTACGTCGTTATAGGTCTTTGGCTTTTTGGGCATAGCCTCGACTGCGCGGTCTGCATGAGCCATGAGTGATTCCGACCGTGAGACTGTATTGGCTTCAAGGTCATCTGCGTTAGCCTGCTTTGTACCGCCCATGATATTCCATGCTTTCCGATCCTCTTTTGCGCGGAGGTCGTTTGCGTCAACGTTCTTGGTAGAGCCCATGTAATTGAGATGGAGCTGATCCTGCTTGGATTTCAGGTCGCCTGCGTTTACATTGCCTGCCGAGCGCATGTAGTACTTGTTGTACTTGTCGGACTCGTTTTTCTTCAGATCTCTTGCGTCAACAAGGGGAGTATCGTTCATGTACGCCTGATTCTTCTTCTCGAAGCGCTTCATGCCCTCTATCTCGTCGCCGCGTTTGCCGAAGAAATCGTCTGCCGAATCCATTTCGGCATGCTCCGTAGCCTTGCCGCCGTCGAAAAACTCCCAGAAATCATCGGGGACCTCTACCTTTTCCTTGTCCTCAACGGGAGGAGCAACGGGCTCAGGCTCGGGCTGTTCCATTGGCTGAGGCGGAGCGAACATCATAGGCTGACCGTAAACGGGCATACCGTTCTGGTCATAGCCGATTATCTGAGGCTGACCGTACATCATAGGCTGACCGTAAACGGGCATGCCGTTCTGGTCATAGCCGATTATCTGGGGCTGAGCATACATCATGGGCTGACCGTAGATAGGCATACCGCTCTGGTCGTAGCCGATTATCTGGGGCTGACCCAGCATCATGGGCTGACCGTAAACGGGCATACCGTTCATCTGAGCGCCGCCCTGCGGCGGGATACCCTGCATTGCCCCCTGCTGAGGCGGAACGCCTGCCATAGCTCCCTGTGGTGGGAGACCCTGCATAGCGCCCTGCTGAGGAGGAATGCCTGCCATAGCGCCCTGCGGCGGGATGCCCTGCATAGCGCCCTGCTGAGGCGGAACGCCAGCCATAGCTCCCTGCGGTGGGAGCCCCTGCATCATGCCCTGCTGAGGAGGGATACCTGCCATAGCTCCCTGTGGGGGGAGTCCCTGCATCATGCCCTGAGGAGGGATACCTGCCATGCCGCCCTGAGGACGGAAGCCTGCATTCTGCATCTGGGCTTGTCTTACAGCCTTTGTCTGTTCGGGGAGTGTGACTCTTCCTGTGTCAAGGTGGGGGATAAATGGCTCGTCAATGCTGCTGAAATCGAATTCCTCGTCGGTATCGTTCAGCTCGGCTGCAGTATATAAGTCAGAGGACGAATCCCTCGAAGGTTTATCACTGATAGTAAATGTTCCGCTGCCTAAGGTAAAACCACCGCCAGCAGAATCATCTTCAGAATGATAGCCGCCCATATCGACCTGTTCAATATTAATATCCTGCGGATTTTCAAGGTTGACGCCGCATTTCACGCAGAACCTGAAACCCGCTTCGTTTGCTGTTCCGCACTGTGGACATTTCATAAACATCACTCCTTATAGCGAAAATACAGAAAAAACACAGAGCCATCATAGTCGGGAGCGATGCTTGCTGAAGCCGCTCATTACGGCTCTGTCTATACTTTCACAAATATATTATAGCATTAATTTAATTCATTTTCAAGGGCTAAACAAAAGATTGTGCAATACGGTGATGAATGAGGTCATTTTTTGTATACAATAACGCTATATAACGTTTTTATGGGAGAGACGGATCTCGGCAGCTTTTGACGGGCTACTACAGATTGTTGAAAGGATACAGTTTTTTACAGCATATATTTGCGCATATACCGCAATTTTACAAATATAACACTGAAAGACTATATTTTTGTCGTCAGATATGGTATAATGTTCGTTGAGCGAAAAAACAGAGCTTCGCTCATATGATATGATAAAAATACAAACGTCCCGATATTCGTAAAAGAGAGATAGAAAGAACAAAAGTTATGGGAGCATCAGGCTCCCGAAAAAGAGCTGCAAACGGCAGCAGAATGGAGAAGACGTATGTCAAAAAATAAAAAGATAAGCAAGGAAAAAAGTATAAGACGCGCCAAGACAATGACAGAAATAGTTATAAGTCTTGCTCTTCTGGGCGCAGGCGGTTTCTTCGTGAGAAATGCAATGAAAGATGCGGCAACTGTACAGACTTCGCCGTATTTTGACGATAAGGACATAGCTGTTACCGATGCGGACAGCACTACTGTCCCCGATCCCAATCAGATGATATTTGAATCAAAGACCGTTGATACCAAGGACAAGTTCCGCGGAGACCTTATCCTTGTAAATGAGGATCACGAGTATTTCAGCGGCGACGAGGATCTGGTCAGCATTATCGAGATGAACGAGGAGAATGAACGTACCTGCTTCTCGGCAGTTGATTCCACATATACCATACTCCGTCAGGTATATGAGCCTATGGCGCGCATGATACAGGATTTCTCGGATCAGTATGACAATGACAGGCTCATTATATACGGTTCATACCGCACCAAGGACTTCCAGCAGCAGCTCTACGATGATGATGTTGCCAATTCAGAGGACGGAAAGTCCACAAAGGTGGCAAAGCCGGGATTCAGCGAGCACGAATCGGGACTTGCGTTTGACTTTACAGAGGCTGACAATTACGATTACGACGGCACAGGTGATTATGCATGGCTCAACGCAAACTGCTATAAATATGGCTTTATAGTCCGCTATACCAAGGCTAAGGAAAAGATAACCAAGATAGAGGACGAGCCGTGGCATTTCCGCTATGTAGGCGTTCCCCATGCGTACTATATGGACGCAAACGACCTCTGCCTTGAGGAGTACATCGACCTTGTCCGCCAGCACCCCTACGACGGTGAGCATCTTGAGTTCAAGGACGACAAGGACGTTGAGTACGAGGTATACTTTGTCAAGTCCGACGACGGCTCCGACAAGACTACGGTTCCCGTTCCCAACGGCGTGAGATATGAGATATCGGGAAATAACGTTGACGGCTTTATCGTTACGGTCTATAAGAACCAGAAGCCGCTGGTGGAGGTAGCTCCCACAAAGTCCTTTGAGGACGTTTCCGAGCTGACCACCGATGAAGACGAGGAAAGCGAAGAGAACGTCTCAGACGTGGATACTGACGAGACAGAAGAATAATGAAACAGGCGTGATATATTATCACGCCTTTTTTGTTTGCTCTCTTATACCTATAACGTTACTCATTCATCGCTCACAGCGTAATAATTATGCCGAGCCCATGAACGGGATTCCAAAGGGAATGTGTTCCTTTGGCGGAGTCCAGAGGTGTCCCCTGATAAAGCTATTTCATGGCTGTTTGCATTAGTTCTTTTTGCTGTTTTTGGTCTTTTCCTTGTCCTTGTCGTCCTTATCCCTGTCATCGTCGAAGCTGTTGACAGTGTTGAGGTAAAGCGCAGGGTCAAGGCATATGCCCTCGTGTCTGACCTCAAAGTGGCAGTGCGAACCGTCGGAGTTTCCTGTGTTTCCCACCTCGCCGATGAGCTGACCGCGGGCGACTAACTGTCCCTCTGTTACAAGTACGGTGCTCATATGACCGTAGACTGTCTGGTAGCCGTCGGTATGGCCTATCTGTACGAAATAGCCGTAGCCGCCTGAATTCCAGCCTGCGGATACTACCTCTCCGTCGGCAGCGGCGTATATCTGTGTACCTGTGCTTGCGGCTATATCCATACCCTTGTGGTTTCTCTCGCCGCCGAATATATCGCTTACCCAGCCGCCGTCAACAGGCCAGCCGAATTCACCCGAGCCTGTGAGAACAGTGCTTGCACTGTCAGGTCTTGCGGCGTATATGCCTATGCCTATCTTTTCGACTACGGGCTCACGGGTTATCTTGGTGCTTATGGTCTTGCGGGAGTACTCCTTGCCGTCGATGTAGGTAACTTCGATGTGGCTGGTCTTTTCGCCGCGTCTGCCCTTTACAAGTATATCCCTTACGCCCTTGTTGAGTGAGCTTGTTTCCACCTCGACAGTCTCATAATCGAGGAACGATATAGGGTCTATCTCGCGGACGTACTGTATGGGGAGATAGCTCTCGGTCTCAATGACATTTACGAATGTGCCCTGACGGCAGCTGTTCTTGAGTTCGGGATTGAGCTCGATGAGCTTGTCGTATTCCATGTTGTATTTCTGTGCTATGGTAGCTGCCGTATCGCCGCGCTTGGCGATATACACTGCTTTCTTCTCCTTGGAGGAGGTCAGCAGGTCGATAGCCTCCTTGTTGTTCATAACGCTGTCAACAAGGTATATTCCGTGTGAGTACTCGATATTGTTCTTGTAGGAGATGTCCTTGACTATACCGTCCACGCGGAAGTTGAGTATCCTCTCATTAAGGGCGTCCTGTATGGGCTCCTTTTCCCTGACAGCGCCTATGAACTTGCCGTCGATATAGATGCCGTAGGCTTCTGTAAGGGCGTGGTCTGAGGCTTCAAGCATTTCATTCGCCAGCTGAGCCGATGAAACAATGGTATCATTTTCGTTTATTATTTTCAGGGAGTACTTAGCGGAAAGGTCTATGGGCTCGTCGCTGTCGTGGTAGGCGATACGCTGCTGGACCTCGCGCTCGGCTTCCTCAAAGTCAGCCTCGGCGGTTATCATGCCTATCTCTCTGCCGTTGTACTCGACTGCAAGGCCGTATTCAAGTCCCGAGCCGTAGCGGATAATGCCTATTAGGAATATTATAGACAGTGTTGGCAGGATATAGTTGAACGCGGTGTAGAAAACGCCGTCCTCTCCGAAAAGATATGAGCACCAGAACTCAAAGAGAGCCTTTTTGTACTCGGCTTCGCCCTCTTTTTTTGCTTTGTTGACCTTTCGGGTCATATCCTTGTTTATATTGAAGCGTTCGCGGAAGGGCGCTGTGAGCTCCTTGATCATCCAGAGGAAGAATTTCAGTATGGAAGCTCCAAGGCTGAGAAGCTCGGAGAGAATGAACTTAACGCCTGCAAGCAGCCCCATTAACATTGATGTGACCGTCTTTGCGGCAAAGCGTCCGAATTTTTCAAAAAATCCCGAGCTGCTGCGGGAATGTGACTTCTGCGGCTCGCCGTAGCGTCTGTAGAATTCTTCGCGGCTTTTTCTGTCCATTGCACCGTCTCCTTTCTTCCTTTTTATTGGTCTTTAAAGACCGTAAATTATATTATATCACGTTTTGAGAAAAATATCAAGCGGTTGGAGTTTTTAGTGAATAGTGATTAGCGTAGGGGCGGATATTATCCGCCCGAGCTGTTATCAATTAGCTTGTAGGGGACGGTTACTCCCTACAGTGTAGGGGGATGTCCGAAGGACAGAGTGTCGCGGCTTCTGTTGGAAGTCCTCGACGTCCCGCGCCTTACAATGCAATTATGCTGAAACAATGTGTAGTGACGACCATTGGTCGTCCGTGTCGTGGTTGATGTTGTATGTTTACGGGCGCCCAAAGGGCGCCCCTACAATCTGTCATTTGTAATTTTACGAAAAATTTGCGGGCGCACACTGTGCGCCCTTACAAATGATTTAATGTTAGTGCTGTAAGCGATGTACAATCAACGATTTTGATGAGTGTAAGCGCGTGAAACAAGCGTCAACGTGGCAAGGCGGCGCGGGCTCCGCGCTCAGTTTTTGTCAAAATGCCATTTATAATCAAGCATTTCCACGGTGTAGCCCTGAAGCTTGTCGATAAGTGCCACAACGTCCTTCTTTGCAGCTGCAAGGTCGTGCTCGCGGTAGTTTCCGCACTCAACCTCTGTGCAGCCCGGTATCTCACCCTCGTAGTCCCTGATGAAAGTATATGCTTCACGAACCAGCTTTATGGCATTCTCATGGGAAAGTCCCCTTGTGAGCAGGTAAAATCCCGTGCGGCAGCCCATAGGTCCTACGTATACGATGTTTTTGCCGAACTCGGAATTACGTGCGAATGTGGCAAAAAGGTGCTCGATGGTGTGCATTGAGGGAGTTTCAAGGTAAACGCCGCCGTTTGGCTTTACCATGCGCACGTCATATGTAACTATATCGTCGTCGATACGTGATATGTACATGCCTACGCT
This sequence comes from Ruminococcus flavefaciens AE3010, assembly GCF_000526795.1. Lineage (NCBI taxonomy): Bacteria > Bacillati > Bacillota > Clostridia > Eubacteriales > Oscillospiraceae > Ruminococcus > Ruminococcus flavefaciens. Next base: position 2,350,408 of record NZ_JAGT01000001.1, on the reverse strand, counting down.
GAATTTTGTGTGGTCTACCTGAAAGCTTGCTATCTTTTCCATTTTAGTCCTCCTTGAAAAGTGCCTTTATATCCTCGGGAAGCTCCGAGGAAACTGTTATAGGCTCTCCTGTCAGTGGCTCGCGGAAGCTGAGCTGACCGCAGTGGAGCGCCTGTCTTGATATATCATCACGGAGCCCGCCGTAGAGGTCGTCCCCTGCGAGAGGAGCTCCGATATGAGCGAAATGAACTCTTATCTGGTGAGTTCGTCCTGTTTCGAGGTGTATCTCCGCAAGGGAGTACCTCCCGTTCGTCATGAGCCGCTTGTAGTGGGTAACGGCACGCTGTCCGTCCTCGCGGACACAGCGGAGTATTATGGACTCACGCTCTCTTGCGATAGGAGCGTCTATAGTGCCGCTTTCGGGGATAGTCCCGTGTACAGCGGCGTAGTATACCTTTTGGCAGCAGCCCTGCAAAAGCTTTGCTGCGTGGGCGTCCTTTGCGATTATGCACAGTCCCGAGGTGTCGCGGTCAAGCCTGTTAACCGAGCGGAACGTGAGCTGGGGATAGAGATGAGCGAAATAATTCCCGAGGGTATCTCCCTGATGCCGTATGGACGGGTGTACGGGCATACCGTTTGGCTTATTGAACACCACAAGGCTGTCGTTCTCAAAGGCTATAGGCACATTCAGACTGCCGTTGGGATCTAAAAAGCTGTCGTCCTCAAGGCTGAGGACTATGACGTCGCCCCTTTGCACCGTGTCTATGCTGCGTATGAGCTTTCCGTCACGGGTCATGCCGCCCTCCTGCCGTTTAAGCTTCGTCAGCAGCCGTCTTGATACGCCTTTTTTTCCTAAAAGGAATTTTTCCAGAGTTATGGGAACTTCTGCGTCTACCGTAAGCTCTATCTGCTTCAAGGTATTCGTCCTCCTTGATAAAAATGTCGATACTCAGCGAAAAAGCGGTCATGAGCTTGGTCAGTCCGTAGGGAAGTCCGACTATGGTTAGCATCTGCGGCAGATATACCGCCAACAGCCGCAGGGGCACGCTTTTTCTGCCTTTCATGAAGCCTACCGAGAATATCATCGCCCGAAAGGCTGTCAGTTTGGGAAATCGCACCAGAAGATAAGGCACGGCAGTAAAGCTGAGCTTCAGCGACAGCCACAGCAGCACCGATACTCCCGTGAGGAATATGGCGTTTGCCGCGAGAAAAGCTTCCCGCGGAGCCAGTCTTTCGCCCATGAGACCGTATGCCGCAGTTCCGAAGAATACCGCAGGTGTCAGTGCAAGGAGACTTGCCGCCTTTGTCCACAGGGCTGCGGATATGCTGCGCTTGAAGGTACACTTCCTCAGCAGTATCCGCGAAAAGGACTCGCGGCGCTTCTGAGGCGCCTCCGAGGTCATTCCGCAGAGCTTGTACGCCGCTGCATACATCAGGGGCGCTGCCGTAACCAGCCTCAGCAGAGTGCTTGCAGCCGTTACGAACAGCTGTATGGGATTATTGCCGCCAAATAGCTTTATGGGCTGCATTTCACCGAAATACAGCAGCATACAGAACACTGCCGCCTCTGCGAAGCGGAAGAAGAGCTCCGCGCCGAGAGGGAGGATGCATATCATCATAGTCCGCGCCCGACTGCCTCTGAGCAGTCCCCGTGAAAAGCGGATAAGCTCCCGAATCTTCATATCTGCGCCTCCGAAAACCAGTTTTGCAGATATTATGGGCGGAATATGGCTGATTATTCATCTGAATGTTGGCGGACGACCAATGGTCGTCCCTACAAGCTAACGGTTGAAATCAATACTCGTCGTCGGCTTCGTCAAGCTTCTCGTAGGGGCAGTAGCCCAGTATCTCAAATGCCTGAGAATTCAGCCACATCTGTGCGGTAACGATTATCTCGAAGCCCATGCCGAAATCGCAGCTGAGAGTCTTCGGGTCGTATTTTGGCAGTCCGAAGCAGCTGAGCATATTTGAGATGATGCCGCCGTGAGTTATCATTGCACAGTGGGTGAGCCCCGACTCCATCATGTCCATGATTATGGCGTGGAGCGCCTTGTAGCAGCGGGCTGTCATCTCCTCAAGGCTCTCGCCGTTTGGGGGACGGTTGTCCTTGCCGCCGCGGAGCCATTTGGTGTAGTCCTCACGCTTTGCCAGCTCATCGATGCTCTTGTTCTCAAAATCGCCGAAATTCAGCTCTCTCAGGTCGTCCACGGGGACTACCTCTGTGTAGGGGAAGAGTATATCGGCGGTCTCGGTACATCGTTTAAGCGGGGAGGTGTACACCCTGTGGACGGTGGGGTAGTCGAATTCGTCCATTTTAGCGGCAAGGTCTGCCGCACCCTTGTTGGACAGGGGCAGATCTGTCCTGCCGATGTAAATGCCCTTTTCGTTTGCCTCCGTCATTCCGTGGCGGAGGATACTTATCCTGTAACCTTTCATGGCTTCTCCTTTATGTTGAATATATCAGTTACCATACTGATAGGATAAATTTGCACAAAAATACTGCTCGTTTTTTTAACTGTTAGTAAAATTCACGAAAAATACTACAAGATTCCACAAATTCTTTCACGTTTTTGTGTATTTACAAATTATACATTTTGTATTATAATAATAGTAACAGATTTTTAAATAATCTATTAGGAGGAATTTCAATGAACTCGGATTTCGCAAGAATTATAACACTACAGCGTAAGGAAAGACATATCAGTCAGAAGCAGGCAGCTACCGATTTAGGTATATCACAGGCGCTGCTCTCCCATTATGAAAAGGGGATTCGTGAATGCGGACTGAATTTCCTCGTAAAGATCGCTGATTACTACAATGTATCCTGTGACTATCTTCTCGGAAGAACTCCCGAGCCTGAGGGCAAGACCATCACTATCGAGGATATCCCCGATGACGACGGAAACAACAGCATGAAGATGCCCTCTCCCGAGATCATCAACTTCAACAGAAGGATCATCAACAACTCTATCAGTCTGCTCTTCAGCCTTGCGCAGAAGGCAAACAGCATAACCCTCATCAAGGAGGTATCCTCATACCTCATGCTGTCTGTGTACAAGCTCTTCCGTATCGTTTACAACGCTAACCCTCACAACGACCAGAAGCTTTTCCGCATACCCAAGGTAATTGCAAACGACAGCGCAAATGCTATCGTATCCATGAGCGAAGCCAACATAAAAGCCGCTTCCAGCGGTATCGCCCTTGACGGCAACGACTGCGTAGACAATTTCGATACCCTCTATGTTACAACTGCGACTCTGCAAAAGGATTATGCGCAGTATTCATCATCGCTCCTTAACCTTATCAAGCGCAGTGAGGAGAGTATCTCACGCACCCGTGCGAAGTACAGAAGCGACATCAAGTGATCATTTGCTGACTATCTATATAATTATACCACGTTTCTGCGCCCTTGAAAAGTACTTTTTTGATATTTGATATACTGTTTTTCTATTGAGCTTTATATGCAGGGACTATAGTTTCACCACAGTTTTTTTCTGCTCATTGCTCAATAATTAGGCGCTTTTGGAGAAAATACGTCTGACCTCTTGACATCATCGCCCCGCTATGTTACAATTTTAAAGTAGTAAACCGTTGAAGAAGTGTGAGTAGCTTTTGTCTGAGCATTTCAGAGAGCCTGGGTTGGTGCGAACAGGTATGCAGGGCAGATGTGAATGGGCTTCCGAGGGCGAGCCGAAGGGGTAAGGCGTCAGGAAACGGACATGCTCCCTGTGTAGGTGAGACGCAGAGGTCTGCGTTAACAAAACTTTTGTATCTCAGGTACAGAACGAGTGGACGAAAAATCGTCAAGCAGGGTGGCACCGCAGAAGTTATACGGCTTCTGTCCCCGCATTATTTGCAGGGACAGAAGTTTTTTTGTGTCCCTATGGTACAGTCAATAATTATGAAAAGGAGATATTACTATGTCAATGTCAGATGAGAGAATCCCTTACAAAATCTATCTTGAGGAGAATGAGCTCCCTAAGCAGTGGTACAATGTACGCGCTGATATGAAGAAGAAGCCCGCTCCCCTCCTTAACCCGGCTACAGGTCAGCCCTGTACATTAGAGGACCTCAGCCACGTTTTCTGCGAGGAGCTTGCTAAGCAGGAGCTGGACGAGACTACACCCTATGTTGATATCCCGCAGGAGATACAGGACTTCTACAAGATGTTCCGTCCCTCTCCTCTTGTAAGAGCTTACTTCCTTGAGAAGAAGCTTGGTACCCCCGCTAAGATCTACTACAAGTTCGAGGGCAACAACACCAGCGGAAGCCACAAGCTCAACTCCGCTATCGCTCAGGCTTACTACGCTAAGAAGCAGGGTCTCAAGGGCGTTACTACAGAGACAGGTGCAGGTCAGTGGGGGACAGCTCTTTCAATGGCTTGCTCATACTTCGACCTGGACTGCAACGTTTACATGGTTAAGGTAAGCTACGAGCAGAAGCCATTCCGCCGTGAGGTAATGCGTACATACGGCGCAAACGTAACTCCTTCTCCTTCAAACACAACTGAGGTAGGAAGAAAAATCCTTGAGGAATTCCCAGGCACAGGCGGAAGCCTTGGCTGCGCTATCTCTGAGGCTGTTGAGGCTGCTACAACAAAGGAAGGCTACCGCTACGTTCTCGGAAGCGTTCTTGCACAGGTACTCCTCCACCAGTCTATCATCGGTCTTGAAGCAAAGGCTGCTATGGACAAGTACAACATCAAGCCCGACATCATCATCGGCTGCGCAGGCGGCGGTTCAAACCTCGGCGGACTTATCTCACCATTCATGGGCGAAAAGCTCCGCGGCGAAGCTGATTATCGCTTCATCGCTGTTGAGCCTGCTTCATGCCCGAGCCTTACAAGAGGTACATACGCTTACGACTTCTGCGACACAGGTAAGGTTTGCCCTCTCCAGAAGATGTACACACTGGGCAGCGGCTTCATGCCTTCACCTAACCACGCAGGCGGTCTCCGTTACCACGGCATGAGCGCTACACTCTCAGAGCTCTACGATCAGGGTCTCATGGAGGCTACTTCCGTTGAGCAGACAGCTGTATTCGAGGCTGCTGAGATGTTCGCAAGAGTTGAGGGTATACTTCCTGCTCCCGAGAGCAGCCACGCTATCCGCATTGCTATCGACGAGGCACTCAAGTGCAAGGAGACAGGCGAGGAGAAGACTATCCTCTTCGGTCTTACAGGTACAGGTTACTTTGATATGTACGCTTACGGCGCATACAACGACGGTACAATGAGCGATTATGTCCCAACAGATGAGGAGATCGCAAAGTCTATCGCAAATCTTCCTAAAATAAACGGCTGATAATAAAAAGGGACTGCAATGCAGTCCCTTTAGCTTTTAACCGTAAGCTTGTAGGGGCGGATATTATCCGCCCGTGCCTTGCATAAAACGAAAAATCAAAGCTCCGCAACCGCGGAGCTTTTTTATACGCTGCCATTATCCGCTGCGGTGCAAAAAATCCTTTATTGACAAAAATCCAAAAAAAATTTATAATCAAGGTGAGAAAAATCAGGAAAAAATGGTACTAATATTATAGAAGGATAATTTTACACCTATACGAAAGGAGCTGTCTATGGATAACGGTGCAAGTAGCTACCGCCGTTTCCTTGATGGTGACAGAAATTCTTTTACCGAACTGGTCACGGAGTACTGGGACGGTCTTACACTATATCTTTCAGGCTTTGCTTGCAGCATCACCGAAGCCGAGGAATTCGCCGAGGAGGTCTTTCTCAAGCTCTATGCGGACAAACCGAAGTTCGCGGGAAAGAGCTCCTTCAAGACGTGGCTCTATGCTATCGGGCGCAATACCGTGCTGAATATGCTGAGGAAGCGCCGTAAGGTACGGGAACTGCCCCTTGATGATTTCTATGAGGCGTCCGACAAAGAGGATATAGAAAAGAATCATATACACGACGAGAACAAAAGACTGCTGTACGGCGCTATGGCGGAGCTCCACGGCGATTACAGGCAGGTATTGTATCTGGTATATTTTGAGAATTTCGGAGTTGCCGAAACGGCTGAGATAATGCATAAGAACGAAAAGCAGGTAAGCAATCTTCTGTACCGCGCAAAGGCGGCGCTGAAGAAAAATCTTGAAAAGGAGGGCTTTGAGTATGAGGAGCTATGAAGATATATCAAAAAGAATAATGGAGCGCGGCGATAAGCTCATAGAGTCCAGAAGAGTCAGAGCCGCTAAGATAAGGCATACCTCATATGCGGTTTCGGGAATGTGCGCTGCTGCAATAGCAGGTATAGGTGTATGGCGTCTGGCGTCAGATGTAAAGAAGCCCGACGGTGGCTTCAGCGGTTCGGTGATAGTGTCCGAAACGGAAACTCATTCCGAAGCAGTGACAACTGCTGCCATGACCGCAAATGCCGTCAAGACTACATCGGAAAAGACGACTGCTGTGAAAACTACAGCTGTTACTACAGATAAGAAAACCACCGAGACTGCCTCGGCTAAGGCTGTTTCAACGGAAGCCGCAAGTACTGCTGCGCCTGTTAGGACAACTGCTGTAACTGCCGAAAACAGACCTGCAAGCAGGACTACAACGGCTGAGGCTGTTGTCAGTCCGACTACTGCCGTAACGACTACGGCAATGAATGAGATCGGCGAAGTGATAACACCTGCCACCACCAAAGCAACAACAGGTGAGGAGATAGCGGTCAGAACTACTACTGTTTCTGTTGAGGAGGGCGTGGTCACTACAAAGCCTGACAGTGCAGTTACTACATTGCCTAACGGTCTGTCAGGCGGCGGAAACGGAAATTTAAACGGCGGTACCCAAACTGCTCCTGTAACTACTGTCACTTCTGTGACCACCACCACAAGCATACAGGACGCTTTTCGTACTTATCCTGCATATATAACCCTGAAAGGCGTCCGCTATGACAAGGAGGGAGTTATCTCCGCGGAGCAGGTGGGCTCCAGAATAAGCAGAGTTGATGTTAATATTCAGTATCTCAGAAAGAATATAACAGCTGTGATGTCTGCATACGTGATAACGGGTACAGACGAGGAAGAAGCCGTGGCTGTAAGGCTGAAAGATACGGACGAGTATTATATTTTCAGGAACGCTTCCTACAAAAAAGAAGACTGACGGCGGTGCGGAGCCCATAGGGCTCCGCACTAATTTATACTAAAAATCCCTTCCTCTTAAATAAAGTTTGTGGATTATTGGGCTTGAATATTTTCAAAAAAACGTGTATCATATATTTTGTATCCGTATAAACAAGCTTTTTACCTGAAGAAAGAGGGAACAATATGAAAAAAAGAATAATAATGTGTATCATCGCTTCTGTAATGGTATGCGGAAGCTTTGCTTCCTGCGGCAAGAGCGTAGGTACTGACAGCACACCAAAGACCGAGACAACAACAGCGTCGGCTACAGAAGAGGTCACAGAAGAAGCTCCCGAAAGCACAGAGGCTGAAACTACAGCAGCTGCTTCTGAGAGCAAAGCAGCAGACAGTGCAGTTTCCGAGGAGCTTATCGCAGAGGCAGCAAAGGTTCTGAATAATCTGAACTCCATAGACTATATCTGCGGCGGTTCAAGTGTTGAGGTAGACGAAAATACAGTGTACAACGTTGATAATAAGTATCCGTATACAAAGGTAACAGATACGCGCTTCAGCAGTGTTGAAGAGGTTAAGAAGTATGTTACCGACGCGGTATGCGGCAGTCTTCTTGAGGAAAGATACAAGGTCATCTATGAGGGAGAGCCTGCAATGTTCGCAGACAACGAGGGCTCACTGTGGTTCCTCCAGGGCGCAAGAGGCTGCGGCTTCACATTCAACAGCGACCCTGTTATCTCGGACGTTACAGATGATTCGTTCACTATAAAAGTTACCTTTGATGATCTCGGAGCTGATTCCACAATGATAGTAAAGGCTGTCAAGGAAGACGGACTCTGGAAAGCAAGCTCGTTCAAGGTAAACGACAATCCCGAAAACAGAAGATAAGCAGCGTGACGCGGAGCCCGCGCTGCCTTGCCACGTTGACGCTCGTAAACTCGCTCGCTTTAATTAAGGCTGTTACTTGTACTTCGCTTACGGCGCTGAAAGTATGCCAAAACTATGAACGGGATTTCAAAGGGACTGTGTTCCTTTGGCAGAGTCAAGAGGCAGAGCCTCTTGTGGGGTGACTCCCCACAGTGTGGGGAGATGTCGCAACGCGACAGAGGGGCTGGGACGGTTAGTCTGGGGCGAAGCCCCGCAGTTACAAAGCGCTTCGCAAGGGGTAAATTGAAAAAACAGTCCGGTGGACTGTTTTTCAAAAGGGGACGCCTTGCAAGTGAAGGCGTCCCCTGATATATTCAAATAAAAAAAGCAGCCATTTATGGCTGCTTTTTGCTTATATCATTATATCTTTCAATGCGTCTGTGAACTGCTGATACATATACAGTGAGCCCAGCGCTATAAGCGGCAAATCATGCTGCTTTACATAGTCATATGCAGCCCTTACTCCCGAAGTATAGTCGTCATAGGGAGCGGTCTTCATTCCCCTTGCGTTGAGCGCCTGCGCAAGTGCTTTGCTGTCCAGTGCACGGGGATTATCGGGCTTGACCGCAAAGGCAGTCTCTGTAAGCTCTCCCAGCATATCCGCGTAGAGCCCGTACTCCTTGTCAGCCATGACGCCGATGAGGAGCACAACTTTTTTGACGCCGAAGCACCTGCGGATACTGTCCGCGGCACAGCGTATGCCGTCGGGATTGTGAGCGCCGTCGTATATGATAAGTGGTTCCCTGCTTATGACCTCAAAGCGCCCGTGCCATTTTACATTTGCAAGTCCATCGCGGACTGCAGTTTCGGGGATATCAATGCCCTCTCTGCGGAGTATCTCCACACAGCTCAGCACGTTTACAGCGTTCTCAAACTGGTATGTGCCAAGGAGAGGTATATGGAGCTCCTGACCCTTGTAGGTCAGCTCTGCGCCCTCGATAGTGCAGTTGTCCTCAGACCATGAGAACTGAGAATAATCGGGGATAAACAGCTCACAGCCCAGCTTCTTTGCGGTATCGGCGGCTATCTCATAGGCTTCCTCGCTGTTGCCGCCGAAGTAAACGGGTCTGCCGGCCTTGATTATGCCGCACTTATGTGAAGCTATTTCGGCGATAGTGTCTCCGAGGAAAGCGCTGTGGTCCTTCTGGACATTGGTTATTACCGACAGTACGGGAGCTTTTATAACATTGGTGGAATCAAGGTCGCCGCCCATTCCGCACTCAACAAGTGCCATATCGCAGCCCCTGTCCGCGAAAAGCTGAAAAGCCGCCACGGTAAGGACTTCAAACTCGGTGGGCTTTTCGTCCATGCTCTCGCATATGGGAGCTATACCGCCTATAAGGTCGGCAAAGTCCTGCTCGGATATCTCCTCGCCGTTTATGCGGAAGCTGTCCGTGACCTTGGTTATGGCTGGCGAGGAGAAGCCTCCAACTGTATAGCCTGCGCTTTTCAGTACCGATGTGAGCATGGCTCCGAAAGAGCCCTTGCCGTTTGTGCCTGCGATATGGACAGTCTTTACTTTGTCCTGGGGGTCGCCCATGCGGCGGAGAAGCTCTGTTATACGGGATAATCCCAGTACGCTGCCGCGCTCGGCAGCCTTTTTCATATAGCCAAGTGCTTCGGTGTAGTTCATTTTCTTCTTACCTTGTCAAGCTCCGACGAGAACGCCTTGTTTTTGAGCATGAGGTAGATGACAGCTGTCTCGACAGCTGCTGTTATAAGGTAGATCGGCACGCGGAGTATCAGCGTCTCAAAGGGTGTGTGATAGTAAGCGTAAAGACCGATAGAGGTTATGAGCATTGAGCCCACAGCGTGAGCGGCAACTGTAGATATAGCTATCTTGGGCAGAAGCACCTTCTTCATTGGTTTGAGAGCGTAGTGGAACATAAGTCCCGACACAAGACCGATACATGTAGAGCCCAGTGTGATTATGGGATTTATGGAGTATCCCTTGAGGATACAGCCCGCTACATCGGCAACAAGTCCCACGACTGCGCCGATAACAGGTCCGAAGAATATACCTGCCATTTGTATTGGCATACCGCCGAAGCCTATACGGATACTGTTTCCGATATTGATAGCACCGAATTTACCAAGCACGATGCTCATTGCCACAAGAAGTGCGGCAACGATCAGGATCCTTGTGCTGCCGAAAAGTCTGATATCTGACTTTATTGCAGCGCCTTTGTTGTTTACAGCCATAAAAAAATCCTCCTTTTCCTCACTCATACGACAAGAAAAGAAGGCATAGTCTCTTTTATATTGTCCTATGAAGCGGGATGCAAAATACGAACCGTAAGCCTAAGCTTTTCGTTTGACTGACAACTCCCCGTTCAGTCAACACTGGAACACCGCAGGGTGTAACGCACGTATTCTTACTCTTCAAAATATTGCAGTTCCTTACTGCACTTACATTATACAGCAGTTATGAGCGTTTGTCAATAGAATAACACACGAAAAAAGGCGGGTTTATACTCTTTGTCAATTTGCTCTAAATGCACATAAGCAGGTGGTAAAAATAGGTCAAAAAGCTGAAAATGTATAAAGCCCTTGACAAATCGCCATAATAGTGATAAATTATAGTTAGCACTCAAAGAGTTAGAGTGCTAACGAGATTGAAGGGAGTGAGTATCGTGGACGACAGAAAGCTCAGAATACTTGCTGCTGTGGTTGACGAATATGTCAGAACGGGCGAACCCGTCGGCTCGAAATCGATCTCGAAGCTTGAAAATATCAATGTTTCCTCTGCTACTATCAGAAATGATATGGCAGCTCTCGAACAGATGGGCTATCTGGAGCAGCCCCATACCTCGGCAGGACGAGTTCCCACCTTCAAGGGCTACAGGCTGTACATCGACGAGCTCATGACACCGCACGATCTTCCCGATGAGGAAAAGCGCATGCTGGACGAAATGCTGGGCGATAAGGATACTCCCGAGGAGCTCCTTGTACAGAACGCAGCTACTGCTCTCACCGAGATAACTCACTGTGCCGCAGTAGTCACTAACGCTGTTCCGAGATTTTCGGTAATATCAAAGGTAGAGGTGATACCTACGGGCAAGCGCCTGTATGTCATACTCCTCATAACCTCAAACGGAAGCATTAAAAACAAGGCTTGCAGACTGGAATTCGACCTCAGCCACGAACAGCTTGATTTCTTTACACATTATATAGAAGAGAACCTCAGCGGCGTCTCCGTAGACGATCTCTCTGAGGAAATGTTCGACAAAATGGTGGCGGCAGTAAGCGCCTACATGGTGTCCCTTTCGCCCCTTGTCAAGGGAATATGCGAGCTCTCCGAGGACCTGCGCCAGCAGGAGCTCACCGTCAGCGGAAGCGAAAAGCTTCTGTCCTGCGAGGAGCTTGACAAAATGGAAGTCGTAAGATTCATCGAACACAAGGACGGTCTTTCGGAGCTCCTTGAAAATGCATTCAGCGGCATACAGGTAAAGTTCAGCTCTGAAAACGACAGCTTCGCAATAGGCAATTCAAGCCTGATAGTCTCCAAGTACCGCAAAGGCGGCAAGGAGGCAGGCTCTCTGGGCGTCATAGGTCCCATGAGAGTGGACTACAAAAAGATAATCCCTTACGTCGAGTACCTGACGCAGAAGATATCTGCTCTCATGGACGGCGACGATGACATTATAAATGCTCCGTCAGACACACAGGAGCCATAGAAAGGAGCAATGACCGATGGAAGAAAACGAGAAGGACACGGAGCTCCTTGAGGAGGATATCCCCGAGGAGACAGATGAAAACGCCGATGCCCTCGACGAGGCTGACGCAGCCAGCGAGTACAACGACTCCGCCGCACAGTTCGCGGATATGGAGGACGCTCTTGCAGAGGCAAACGACAAGTACCTGAGGTTATTCGCGGAGTACGACAACTACCGCAAGAGAACAGCCAAGGAAAAGACGGAGACGTATCAGAACGCTTCCGTACAGTGCGTTGAGAAGCTTCTCCCCGTGCTGGACAGCTTTGAGAGATCACTTGAAGCTGAATGTGCAGACGAGAACTTCAAGAATGGCATGAGCATGATATACAATCAGTTCAAGAATTTCCTTACACAGATGAACGTTACCGAGATAGAAGCTCTCGGGGCGGAATTCGACCCCAACGTTCACAACGCCATACAGCAGCTTGACGGGACCGATTACGCAAGCAATTATGTTTGTCAGGTGTTCCAGAAGGGCTATATGCTCGGCGACAAGCTTGTAAGACCTGCTATGGTGGCAGTGGCTGTTTAGCCATTAGCTTGTAGGGAACGCCGCAGCTAACAGCTGCACGTACCCTCTGTCCTGCGGACATCTCCCTGCACAGCAGGGCGTCACTCGGCGTTCCGAGAAAAACATCAATAAGAACATTCAAATATGTCCGCAATGCGGACACCATTGGCTAAAGGCTAAAGGCTGACGGCTGATGGCTTATATAATAGGAGGAATATATTATGGGAAAAATTATTGGTATCGATCTTGGTACAACTAACTCTTGCGTAGCTGTTATGGAGGGTGGTAACGCTGTAGTTATCCCCAACAGCGAGGGTGCAAGAACAACTCCTTCCGTTGTTGCTTTCACAAACAACGGCGAGCGTCTCGTAGGTCAGGTGGCTAAGAGACAGGCTATCACAAACCACGACAGAACAGTTTCTTCTATCAAGAGACACATGGGTTCTGATTATAAAGTTTCTATCGACGGCAAGAATTACACTCCTCAGGAGATCTCAGCTATGATACTCCAGAAGCTCAAGGCTGACGCAGAGGCTTACCTCGGCGAGCCTGTAACAGAGGCAGTTATCACAGTTCCTGCTTACTTCACAGATTCACAGAGACAGGCTACTAAGGACGCAGGTCAGATCGCAGGTCTTACCGTTAAGCGTATCATCAACGAGCCTACAGCAGCTGCTCTTTCCTACGGTATCGACAAGGAAGAGGAGCAGACCGTAATGGTTTACGACCTGGGCGGCGGTACCTTCGATGTATCTATCATCGAAATGGGCGAGGACGTTCAGCAGGTACTTGCTACAGCAGGCAACAACCGTCTCGGCGGTGACGACTTCGACCAGCGTATCATCAACTGGATCGTTGATGAGTTCAAGAAGACTGAGGGCATCGACCTTTCAGCTGACAAGATGGCTGCTCAGAGACTCAAGGACGCTGCTGAAAAGTCCAAGATAGAGCTTTCATCTACAACAACATCAAATATCAATATCCCGTTCATCACAGTTGACGCTTCGGGCACACCTAAGCACCTCGACCTTACACTTACACAGGCTAAGTTCAACGAGCTCACAGCCGATCTGGTTGAGGCAACAATGGGACCTGTAAGACAGGCTCTCAGCGACAGCGGTCTCAACATCTCAGAGATCAACAAGGTGCTCATGGTGGGTGGTTCTTCAAGAATCCCTGCTGTACAGGAAGCTGTTAAGAAGCTCATCGGCAAGGAGCCGTTCAAGGGCATCAACCCTGACGAGTGCGTAGCTCTCGGTGCTGCATATCAGGGCGGCGTTCTCGGCGGCGACGTTAAGAACGGTCTCCTCCTCCTCGATGTAACTCCGCTTTCACTTGGTATCGAGACAGCAGGCGGCGTTTGCACAAGAATGATCGAAAGAAATACAACTATCCCTACAAAGAAGTCGCAGGTGTTCTCAACATACGCTGACAATCAGCCTGCTGTTGATATCAATGTACTTCAGGGTGAGCGTGAGTTCGCACGCGACAACAAGCAGCTGGGTACTTTCCGTCTCGACGGTATCGCTCCTGCTCCAAGAGGAATCCCTCAGATCGAAGTAACATTCGATATCGACCAGAACGGTATCGTTCACGTATCCGCTAAGGATATGGGCACAGGCAAGGAGCAGAACATCACTATCACTTCTTCCACAAACATGTCCAAGGACGACATCGACAAGGCTGTCAAGGAAGCTGAGCAGTACGCTGCTGAGGATAAGAAGCGCCGTGAGGCTGTTGACAACAAGAACGAGGCTGAGAACCTTGTATTCCAGTGCGAAAAGGCTCTTGCAGACTTCGGCGACAAGGTATCCGCTGACGAGAAGTCCAATATCGAGGCTAAGTGCACAGCACTCAAGTCTGCTATCGAGGCTAACAACGATTCCGAGATCAAGTCCCTCAAGGAAGAACTCCAGAAGGCATTCTATGACCTCTCTGCTAAGATCTACCAGCAGGCAGCTCCTAACGGTGCAGCAGGCGCACAGGGTATTGATCCTTCACAGTTCGCTAACATGGGCGGTGCTGCTGACGCAGGCGCTCAGGGCGGTAACGACGACGGAGTAGTTGACGCAGACTTCACAGAGGTTTGATGAACTGAAATATAACACCATAAAAAGGGCGGAGAACTACTTCGCCCTAAAGGTGTATTTACTGCTAACTTTTGTAGGGGCGGCTATCAGCCGCCCGCAACCTGCCTCAAAGGGCATGGGCGGATAATATCCGCCCCTACAACATTGTCATTGCTCCTACAATGGCAGAATGGAGTTATCTATGGCTGAAAAAAGAGATTATTATGAAGTACTCGGGTTGCAGAAAGGTGCTTCCGAGGACGAGATAAAAAAAGCCTTCCGTAAAAAGGCAAGAGAAAACCACCCTGATCTTCACCCCGACGACCCGTCATACGTGGAGAAGTTTCAGGAGATAAACGAGGCTAACGAGGTCCTCTCAGACCCCGAAAAGCGTGCCCGCTACGACCAGTTCGGTCATGCAGGCGTTGACCCCAGCTACGGCGGCGGTGCAGGCGGCATGGACGGCTTCGGCGGCTTTGCGGATATGGACGATATCCTCGGCAGTATCTTCGGCGGCTTCGGCTTCGGCGGCGGCTCAAAGCGCTCCAACGCCAATGCTCCCAGAAGAGGTGCGGATATACAGGATACTGTGTCTATCACCTTTATGGAAGCATGCACAGGCAAAAAGCAGGACATCAAGGTAAACCGTATGTGTGTATGCGAGAACTGTAAGGGCTCGGGCGCAGAACCCGGTACACAGCCCGATATCTGTCCCGACTGTCAGGGCAGAGGTACCATAAAGGCTACACAGCGTACTCCGTTCGGCGCTATATCCTCGACTAAGCCATGTCCGCACTGCGGCGGAAAGGGCAAGATAATCAAGAGCCCCTGCAGCAAGTGCCGCGGCGTAGGCCGTATCAGAGTTCAGAAGAATGTTTCCATTGATATCCCCGCAGGTATCGACGACGGACAGACACTCCGCGTAGGCGGTCAGGGCGACTGCGGCGTAAACGGCGGTCCCAACGGTGATCTTCTCGTTGGCATCAATGTAAAGTCACACCCCATTTTCAGACGTGAGGGCTACGACATATACTGCGATATCCCTGTTACTTATATGGAAGCCGTTCTCGGCGCGGAGATAACCGTGCCCACTATCGACGGCGATGTTAAATATACCATTGGCGAGGGTACTCAGACAGGTACTATCTTCCGTCTCAAGGGCAAGGGCGTTACACGTCTCCACCGCACAGACCGCGGCAACCAGTACGTGAAGATATATGTTGAAGTTCCCAAGAACCTGTCCAAGAAGCAGAAAGACCTGCTGAAGCAGTTCGAGGAGTCCCTTACCGACAAGAACTACGCTAAGCGCCAGAGCTTCTTCGAGAAGCTCCGCTCAAAACTGGATTTTTGACAAAGGATACAGACCTGTCGTGCCATAAGCGGCAGGTCTGATTTTTTTTACCGAAAGGAGGCTCTTTATGTTTGAACAGGATTTCATCATGCGGCAGATAAAGGAGATAACTGCTGTTATCGCAAAGGTATTATTCGGCGCCGATAATGTGGAGCAGGCGTTCTATATGCTCCAAGAGGTGGAAAGGCAGAAGGCGTTCGCCCTTGTGGAAACCATGCGCAGCGGCGAGCCCGAGAAAGCCGTCGGAGAGCTGGACAGGCTTTCCGACAGCAATACCAAGGAAAACCTTATGATAGGTCTGGAGTTCTACGCGCAGCTCAGCGATATGGACGAGGAATATTTTATCAAAAACGGCTACAGCTTCGGAAAGGCAAGAGAGGACTTTCAGCACTTTGCCGAGAAGTTCGGCGTTGAGCAGATGACGGAGCTTTATTTCGGGAAAGATGATGATAAATAAGTATAAAACCTCCCCGAGCGGACATAATATCCGCAAAGGGAGGTGTTTTTATGGTCGAACAGGACACTATAAAGCTGCTGAGGGAGTGCGACGCAGGCGTTAAAATGGGCATATCCTCTATCGGGGACGTGCTTGATTACGTCAGCAGCCACGACCTGAAAAGGGTATTGCAGGACAGCTCTGAGGAGCACGACGGGCTGAAAGCAGACCTGCAGGGGCTTCTCGGGGAGTACCGCGACGAGGGCAAGGAGCCTGCGGCTATGGCTAAGGGCATGTCGTGGGTAAAGACCAATGTGAAGCTGAAAATGAACGAGTCCGACAGCACTGTTGCCGATCTTATCACTGACGGCTGCAATATGGGGGTGAAGTCCCTGAGCCGCTATCTCAATAAGTATCAGGCTGCCGATGAGCGCTCCAAGGACATCGCCAAGCGTATCATCAAGGCTGAGGACAGGCTCTGCACCGACGTCAGGGCGTATCTGTAAAGCGCGGAGCCCGCGCCCTCTTGCCGCTCGCAAACTCGCTTACTATAAATAAGGGCGATGATCGTATATCGCTTACGGCACAGAAAATGGGACGCCTTGCAAATCAAGGCGTCCCATAATAATTGAGGTTATTTTACATATACATCTTTGGCTTTGCAGGTAAGCCCCACTTGTTGGGACCGTCACTGGGCAGGCACATAAATACAATGATAAGAATACAGTATGCCAGCAGGAACAGCATTGCGAAGCACATAAATCCAAAAAATGCTTCCAGACTGCCCATTGCTCCCGAGAATATCATTAATACAAGTGCACCCAGTGCTATGAACACTGTACCCAATGCCCACCAGCCTGATCTGCCTATATCGTGAAGTCTTCTGACCTGTGCTGAGAAATTTGGTATCAGGAATACAAGGGACTCGATTCCGCTGAGGATCGTTCCGATGACCTCGCCGTCTTCTCCCAAGGCTGCTCTGAGCATAGAAGTTATAAAGGTTACACCGCAGCCTATAATGAATACGAAAAGATAAGAGAACCAGTATTCGCTTCTTGTGGAGCGTCCTCTGAAGTTCACATAGTTGATGAAGTAGAGCTTTATTGCCTCGCCGAAACCTACAAACTTAGGGCTTTCGTCGCTCTCGTTGTACTGACCGTAGGTGCTGTCGAAGCCGTAGATAGGTCCCTGATACACACCCTGCTGACCATAGCCATTTGGCTGACCGTAGCCATTTGGCTGACCATAGCCGCTTGGCTGACCATAGCCGCTTGGCTGACCATAGTTGTTTGACTGTCCGTAGTTGTTTGACTGACCGTAGTTATTGGACTGTCCGTAGTTGTTGGACTGCCCGTAGTTGTTGGACTGCCCGTAGTTGCTTGACTGTCCGTAGCCGCTTGGCTGTCCATAGTTATTGGGCTGTCCATAGTTATTGGGCTGTCCGTAGCTGTTTGACTGGTCATAGCTGCCTGACTGAATGTCAGAGCTCTGACTGTCGGCCGATGAAGAAGTTGGTGCGGGAATTGCGGAAATATCGTCCATTGCCCCCGACAATGCTTCCAGTGACGCACCACAGTTTTCACAGTATCTGTCACCCTCTTTGTTTTCATAGTTGCAGTATCTGCATCTCATGCTTTTTTCCTCCTTATATCATGATGTTATTATTTTAGCAAAAAAATATTTCCTTGTCAATATGTCAATTATTATGTAATTGTAAATTCGCAGCATTATCCCCTCTGCCGAAATCGTGGCATAAAAATACCGAGCCTGTTCTTTTCAGGCTCGGTGACTCACTATTTTAGCTGCGGAAAGCTGACTGACCGAAACTTTTGATCATTTTATTTTCTTGATATGTCTGAACTTGAAGCGTCTTACCATATAATATATCATGGAGAAGAAATCCTTGCCAAAGAAGATGAAGATGTTTATTATGGAAAGGATTATGAATATTCGGATCGTGTTGCTGCCCTTTATGAAGTCATACAGCAGTATGATGCCGTCGATGAGTGCAAGCCATTTTGCTTTTATGGGAATAACGAAGAATGCAAGAAGCTGTTCGTTGGGGAAGAGTATGGCAAATGCAAGGAACAGGCTGAGGTCGAGATAATAGTTGGTGGCAAAGCCGAAAATAAAGCCTGCGGCAATACAGCCGATGATTCCCGTGAAGTAGAATACGTTGAACTTGAAGGAGCCCCATTTGTATTCCAGCGACGAACCCATGAACCAGTAGAAATAAAGTATGATAGGTATCAGTAAAAATAGCGTGGAGGGCGGCATGAATACGAAGGAAATGACTCGCCATACCTCGCCGTGGAGTATTTTGTCGCGGTTAAAGCTGATCAGTTCATACAGGCTCACGTTGTTGTTGGGATTGGTGGAAAGTATCAGGTCCGCTATCCACACGACCGCCATTCCGAGAACTATGTACAGCATGAGATTGGGTATAGCGATCTTTCTGCATTTTCGCTCGATTTTATTCAGATATTGATTTAGCATGACAGTTCCTCAATTTCAATGATTTTTCTTAGTATATCACGGAATCGGTGGATTTGTCAAGACGAAAAATGCGTTTTTGCGCGGCTCTTCTCAAGGGCAGGTTTTGGGGACAAAGGAATATCAAGAGCAATGCATGATTGCTGAAATTTAATTTAACATCAGAAAATTAGTAGTGAGATTAGACGATTTCAGCGCTATACATGCACGTTTTTAACAAATGATAATATTTTGTCTTGACATATTGAAAGTTTAATAGTACAATATAATATAAGAAGATATGGTTAAAAATGTTTCTTTGGGGTATTAATTCAAGGAGGAAAATCTATGAAAAAAGTATTGGCAGCTGCGGCTGCAACAGCAATGTGCTGCTCAATGTTTTCGTGCGGTGCCAAAGACGAAAGCTCTCAGGGGAGCAGTAACCAAAAAACTATCGGTCTCGCTATGCCTGCTCAGGAGCTTGAACGCTGGAACAACGACGGTGAGTCGCTGAAGTCACAGTTTGAAAAGGCAGGCTACAAGGTAGATCTCAGATTCTCTGAAAATGATGCCGACAAGCAGAACGAGGATATAAGCAGTATGCTCAATGACGGAGTGGATCTGCTCCTTATCGCAGCAGTGGACGGAAGCACCCTCTCCGATACCCTTGCAGTTGCAAAGGAGAAAAATATCCCTGTGGTAGCGTATGACCGTCTTATCATGAATACAGACGCTCTTACATACTATGTATCATTTGACAACTATACCGTTGGAAAACTTCAGGGCGAATACGTGAGAGATCAGCTCCACCTTTTGAGTACGACCTCGGAGTACAATATCGAGTTCGTTGCAGGCGATGCAGGCGATAACAACGCCCGTTACTTCTTCAACGGCGCTTACGATGCATTGAAGAATTATATCGACAACGGAACTCTTCGTATCCTCTCAGGCAAGAACTCCTTCGAGCAGGCAGCAACTGCCAGCTGGTCTACAGAAAATGCAGAGAATAATATGAAAGAGACACTCGCTTCATTCTATAAGGGCGATAATCAGCTCGATGTAGCACTCTGCGCTAACGATTCGACTGCTCTTGGCGTTGCAAATGCTCTGGCTTCTGATTATAAGGGCGGAAATACTCCCATAATCACAGGTCAGGACGGTGATGTAGCCAACCTGAAAAATATCGTTGACGGAAAGCAGTCAATGACCGTATATAAAAATGTCAACGATGAAGCCGAAGTTGCCTTTGAGGTCTGCAAGATGCTCCTTGACGGCGGTATTCCCACATCTAAGCTTGCAGGAAGCTTTGATAATATCAAGGTCGTTTATGACAGTGAGTCCTACAACAACGGCGTAAGATATATCCAGTCCTATCTGCTCGTCCCCTATGTTATAACCAAGGATAATCTGCAGCTCCTTGTGGATACGGGTTCGTACAAGTGGGACAGCGATAATAAGTACCTTGAAGCTGCAAGCAAGTAATAATAATGCAAAAGGACTTCCGTGAGGAAGTCCTTTTTTACTTACCAGTTGGTACTTGACTTTTCCAGCGCTTTAGTGTATAATATTAATGTTGTGATCTAAAGATCATATGAGTTTGATATGCTTGTGTAGCACAGCTGGTAGTGCAGCGCATTCGTAATGGGCAAGTCTTATCCCTAAAATTTAATATTTGCTTGTGTAGCACAGCTGGTAGTGCAGCGCATTCGTAATGTTCAGGTCTCCTTCTAAAATTTAATAGTTGCTTGTGTAGCACAGTTGGTAGTGCAGCTCATTCGTAATGGACAAGTCTTATCCCTAAAATTTAATATTTGCTTGTGTAGCACAGCTGGTAGTGCAGCGCATTCGTAATGCGCAGGTCGCAGGTTCGAATCCCGTCACAAGCTCTTAAAAATCGCATAACTACGCAGTTTAATGGCTGCGTAGTTATTTTTTTCGTCCTTTTTCTGTTGACCGCAATAGATTTGGTCAACAGAAATCACAGTAATTTCTGAAGAAACATTAGTTCGCGTTTGCCTTTTTAGAATGAGCGTGGTCAACTTTTGGTCAACTAATTGTTAGCTGCGATATTTTTAAAAAGAAGTGCTGTACATTTAATCGCAACTACTTATTACATAAAAAACAGCCTGTAATCTATATGATTACAAGCTGTTCTATGATTTTGATTGTACATTATGCCCTTTTCAGTTTTGACAGGATAGCATTGTCAAGTGCTTCTGCCGCCTTTT
Organism: Ruminococcus flavefaciens AE3010; assembly: GCF_000526795.1. Classification (NCBI taxonomy): domain Bacteria; kingdom Bacillati; phylum Bacillota; class Clostridia; order Eubacteriales; family Oscillospiraceae; genus Ruminococcus; species Ruminococcus flavefaciens. The sequence continues at coordinate 2,329,645 of NZ_JAGT01000001.1, read as the reverse complement.
GATCTGCCTCTTCAATAACATGACAATAGATATTGCTTGTTGTGCTTGCACAGTTATGTCCGAGTCGCTTTGATATTTCATTCAGCGGTATACCGTTCATGATCATCATTGTGGCTGATGTATGTCTGAGTGTGTGAAGGTGTATCGGTTTCAGTCCATATTTCAGATTGAAGGAACGAAACCATTTGCTTGGAGTAGACGGATGCAGAGGCTTTCCTGTTACACCGGTGAACACCTTTCCTGATTCTATCCATTTACTGCCTACGTTCTCGCGCTGATAGTCCTGCCATTCACGGTATTTCATTAACATCTGCATTACATAATCAGAGACCTTTATCTTTCTGTTGGAATACTTGTTCTTAGGGGTATCTTCATATATTCCTGTCTCTTTCATATAAATGACGTTTCTTCTGATATGGACTATGTTATTATCAAAATCGATATCTCTCCACTCAAGACCACTCATCTCTCCTCGTCTGAGTCCCGTAAACAGAAGGAAAGGTATTAGTGTCTTGTAATGCTCCGGAGCATATTTATCAAGAGCATCCATCAGGTTTACCATTTCCTCTTCCTCAAGATACTCAGCCTCCTTCTTCTCAACTTTTGGTGGACGTACACGGGAACAGGGATTGCTCTCTATAACGCCCTGATATACGGCAAAGGACATTATTGAAGATATGAAGTCGTTGAGCTGATTGACACTACAAACGGTATGTTCATGTCAAAGGGAGAAGCAAAAGTTCTTGGACTGAGCGGCTCGTCGTTGCTTGTGGGCAGAAAATGAAAACAGAAATATTATCTGGACTTCTGATTCCTTTTCTCGGCACCGCACTTGGCGCAGGCTGTGTGCTTTTCATGAAGCACAACCTAAGCAGATGTGTTCAGCGGGCGTTGACAGGATTTGCAGCAGGCGTGATGACAGCCGCTTCGATATGGAGTCTTATAATTCCGGCAATGAATATGTCAGAGAATATGGGAAAACTCGCTTTTCTTCCTGCGGTTGTCGGATTTTGGTGCGGTATTCTTTTCCTTTTGCTGCTTGATAGTCTGATACCACATCTGCACATGAATGAAGAAAAAGCGGAGGGATTGCCGTCAAAGCTGGCACGTACAACAATGATGGTGCTTGCAGTTACGCTACATAATATCCCCGAAGGTATGGCTGTTGGTATCGTATATGCAGGCTTTATATCAGGCTCTGCTGATATGACCGCAGGCGGAGCGCTCGCTCTGGCTCTCGGAATTGCAATACAGAATTTTCCTGAAGGAGCTATCATTTCAATGCCGCTTCATGTGGAGGGAAAAAGCAAATGGAAGGCGTTTGCGGGCGGTGTATTATCAGGAGCAGTTGAACCGGTCGGCGCACTCCTCACGATACTATTTGCAAGTCAATTACTGCCTATAATGCCGTATCTGCTGAGCTTTGCCGCAGGAGCAATGATATATGTGGTGGTAGAGGAACTGATTCCCGAAATGTCTGAAGGAGAGCATTCAAACATCGGTGTTATCATGTTTTCTGTCGGCTTTACTCTGATGATGATATTGGATGTTGCACTTGGATAGGAGAGAAAAATGAAGAATAAAGAGCATTTACCGATTTTTGGTATCGGACCGTTTCTTGTAGTCGGAATGGCAGTTGTTGCTGCCATTGCGATTGCTGTATTTAGTTATGTTTTACATCTTGGAACCGTCAGTGGATTTTCTGCGACGATGTTGATAGCCATTGGAATTGCACTTATTATCGCAGGTCTGATCGTCTGGTTTATTGGTGCTGTACGGTCTGGAATGGACGATAATATAAAAGAAAATCATCTGAAAACAGACGGAATATATGCGTGGGTAAGAAATCCCATGTACAGCGGCTGGTGGATGTTGATTACAGGTATCAGCCTGATGTGGCATAATATATTTCTGATTCCCGTGATCGTCATAAATTGGGGGATTATGACAGTTGTACTGAAAGCAACGGAAGAAAAATGGCTGCATGAGCTTTACGGGCAGGAGTACGAAGAATACTGCAAATGCGTAAACAGATGTATACCATTTAAAAGAATGTAAAAGGAGCGTACTATGTATTTAGTTTTTTCAATATTAGGTCTGATTGGCGGTCTGCTTTGTTGCACGGGAGATATTCTCTTTGATTTGAAAGGGAAAGGAAATGAAAAGCTTGGAACTTCAAAGAATATTGACAGCAACTGGATCAAAATGGCAGATTGGAGATTTGGACTTTCAATCGCTCTTGCTATGATATGAAAATACGATGTAGGGAAGAATAATTACACAGAAATAAACAAGGCAGGGAAGAAAAATCCCTGCCTTGTTTTGTATATACGGAAGTATCAAGATGATGTTATCTTTTTTACGATTGGCATCAACATGCCTCCTATTGCATTACCTGCCGCAACTGTCAGTATATACGGCATATCATTTGGAAAAGCTCCTGCCATAAACATATAGAATGCGTCTGCTATCGAATGATTGAAGCCGCAGATTATGAATATCATCACAGGCATGGAAATGCCGAAAACAAATGACATATCCGCATTCTTTTTTCTGCTTTCCTTAGCGTTATCAACTGCAAGGTACATGAGCATTCCGCAGAATGCTCCGAGGATAAGCTGACTTATGATAGTATCGCTTGTCTTTGCGGTCATGCATAGGTCTGCTTTTTCGTGAAGCGCCTGAGAGAACCTCGTCTGCCTTAGCATGACCGCTGCAAATGCAGTACCTGCGGCATTTCCGATAAGCGTGACGAGGACTTCGATTATATAAATGGGAGCGTTTTCGGGGATATATCCGACTTTTCCTGTATACAGAGCAAATCCTCTCTGAACTATGGTAAAAAGACCGAAGCTGAAAAGGAAACTGCCGATTATCTTATGCGCTGGCAGTTGGCGTGACTGCGCCATATTATCTGTCGAAGCTTTTTGCACCTAACTTCAACAAAGGCGGCAGTATCATCAATATTTCGTCCTCCCGAGACCGCATGAGTCAGCCTCAGACCGAGAGCTACACGGCGGCAAAGGGCGGTATAGCTGCGCTCACTCATGCTCTTGCGGTAAGCCTTGCAGGAAAGGTGCGTGTTAACTCTATCTCTCCAGGCTGGATTGATACATCCTATAAGGTCTATGACGGTCCTGACGCATATCAACAGCCATGCGGTCGTGTGGGAAATCCAATGGATATCGCCGATATGGTGATGTTCCTCTGCTCCGACAAGGCAGGCTTCATAACAGGCGAGAATATCTGTATCGACGGCGGTATGACCAAGCTGATGATATATCACGGAGATAATGGGTGGGAACTAAAATGATAAAAAGACCGCAGTTGATTCTGCGGCCTTTCATTTATCTTATATCAAAAGCACATTCGTCCTCTGTTCCAGTCAGTTCAGCCCAGCGGGCGGATAACAGCTTTGCATACAGCAACGGATCAAGTCCATAACTGCCAAGTGAGTATCCGTCGTTCACTTCAACGATTATAGTATCTCCTTCTGATGTAAGTCCCAAATCGAGTGAATATGCTGCGGGTGCATCAGAGTACGACGAAATCATTTCCTTGACTTTTTGAAACGAATAAATCCTGCCAAGTTCGCCTTTGTAACGCCGAATATCCAATATTTCACCGTATCTTACAAAGCAGCGCCACTCAGTAATGATATTCCTGATTTCGCTGCAATAAACAGGAATACTTTCTTCAGGTGAAAAGCGTCCTGCAATATCGGTTTCACTATTGCAAATAAAACCTGTAAACAGTTTCCCTTGTTTAGGCTTTACGAATAACGGAAAGTTATTATTCTCGGCAAGGAATTTATCGGATGTACTTTCCCATATCTTTCGACCGTAAAATTCAGAAAGACTTTCCGGATAGTCAATATCGTTCACTGTTATTCCTTTATTTTCAAGGAACTGTTTTACTCTGCCTACTCCGCCGACTACAATATCGGTAATTTCTGCATTTATTAAATCTTCTTTATCAGTGTAAAGAGTGGTCTCAATTCCCATTTGCTGAAAGCCGAGCATAGCTGAAAAAGTGTTCAGATTGTACGGCAGACCGTTATTTCCACATTGAATATATACTTTCACATTATCACTTCCCGTTATTATTTCTCATTATAGCACACGAAAGCGGATTTTGCAATATGAAAAGTCAAGCCGCAGCTTTTCCCTGCGGCTATTATACTTATTAAACGATTATTTCAGCAATTCCTTTGCTCGCTTGTGAATCTGCTCCTCTATTAGCTTTAGGCGCTTGCTGTCGAGATTATACCTTGAATGGCGCTTAAAGCGAAAATCAAGCAGTCTGCGAAGTCCTTCTCTGTGCCTGTTGCTGAGTACCTTTTTAGCAGTACCGATGAAGTCATCATACACGCACGGTACGAGTGTATCCGCATAATCGCTGAGTGCCTTATCGGAGACAAGATCGTCCCTGCCTGCAAGATTGAACAGGGAGTTGCCGTGGTCGAACAGCGGCGCAGGAGCAACTACCTTGTTTGTGCGGTTATCCACCAGAAATCCGAAGTTTCCGAAATGTCTGTCAACGTTGCATATTATCGCATCAAGTACCAGCATATCGTTAAGGGCGGCAATAAATTCATCGCCCAGTGCTGCATAGTATTCGCGAACCGCTTTCATTCCGCCTTTGCTGACAAGTCTGCCTATCGGCATAAAGGAGTAGTCTTTGCTTGTAAACAGTTCACAGGTGGAGCAGAGCTCTCCCTGCCATTTTGACAATCCGTAGGAGATAGCGTTGATACCAAGAGCATCTGCTATCTGAGCGGCATAGAATTCTGAATACGGCTCGTTTCCCGTATTGGAAGCTCCGCTCGTTCCGCCCTTGTAAAGTTGTATAATACCATTTTCTCTGCGCCAGCACTTAGGCAGCATACCATTTGTTGTGAACTCGGGGCATGATGCAAGAGATGTTCTCACAGAGCTGCCATAGCCAGTGAATGCAATAAGTCCCAGCACTCGGCTGAATCTGTTCTCGTACAGGTTGTACTGTGAGAAGCTGCCTTCAAAGCCTTCCTCAACTACCCAGTAGCAGTCGTTTAGTGACAGTCCCTTTGATACACTGAGTATGCTCATAGGGCGGTTGAGATTTAATCCGCATTTGCTTAGAAAACTGTGAACGTATGCACGATTCTTCGGTATAGTCCTGTGTCTCAGCCAACGTGAAACGCTGTCGCCGTCAATAGTCATATCAAGAGGCAGTAAAGTCTTTTGGTCTTCATTTACCCAGAGAATGTCTATCTCGGGTGAGCTTGTATCTTCTGTGGCTGTGAAGCGCATCAGCGAAGTATCAAAGTGTCTCAGTTCGTAAGTCATGGCTCTGCCTCCTTTCGTTTAGTGTAGTTATTATACCACAACAGAGCGATTTAATCAAGAGGTTTGTTAAAACAATTTTGCGTTATATCCTCAATAGCTTCGACTATTCTTGCTTTGGATAACTCTCTGCATTTTAAGAAGATTAGAACGAAGTTCCATCTATGTGCGCTTGCAAACGAAGTTGGAATCACATTTCCAACTATTGACTTTCTTGAGCGAACATGGTATAATAATTCCAGAAAAACATATACTATATGGCAGAAGGAGTTGAATACTATGATAGATCGCCCTGAATATCTCAGATTTTTGAACGAGTGGAAGGATAAACAAATAATAAAAGTTATTACCGGCATCAGAAGATGCGGAAAATCAACGCTATTTGAGCTTTTCTGGGAACAGCTCAGAAAACAAGGCGTCAGTGATGACCAGATAATATCTATCAATTTTGAAGAAGCTGAGAATGAAGAACTCCACGACTGGCATAAAATGTACAGCTATATAACGACTCGTATGCTCCCTGATAAAACAAATTATATCTTTCTGGACGAGATACAGTGCGTGACAGATTATCAGAAAGCTGTTGACAGCCTGTTCGTAAAAAAGAACACCGATGTTTATATAACAGGTTCAAACGCATATTTCATGTCAGGTGAGCTTGCAACGCTGTTATCAGGCAGATATGTTGAACTGAAAATGCTCCCTCTGTCGTTCAAGGAGTACGCAAGTGCTTTTGAAGGAATAAGCAAAGAAGAACTTTATAAGAATTACGTGTATAACAGTTCCTTCCCTTATACAACTGAACTCCATGACAGGCGAAACATAAGAACATATCTTGACGGTTTATATAATACTATCGTTTTAAACGATATTGTCACCAGAAAGAAAATACAGGATCCACTTATGCTGAAAAGCGTTATAAAATATCTGTTCGATAATATCGGAAGTCCCTGTTCTTCAAAGAAGATAGCTGATTCAATGACAAGTGCAGGAAGAAAAATATCCAATCATACTGTAGAAAACTATCTTGAAGGTCTTACCGATAGCCTTCTTATGTACCGTGTCGGAAGATATGACATAAAAGGGAAAGAATATCTGAAACTACTTGATAAATACTACGCTGCTGATGTCGGTCTCAGATATTATCTACTTGGTACTAATAATGCGGATAACGGTCATATCCTTGAAAATGTGGTATATCTGGAGCTTATCCGCAGAGGATATGAAGTATATGTAGGAAAAAACGGTAATACAGAAGTTGATTTCGTAGCTGTTGACTATGATGGAAATATCGAGTATTATCAGGTATCATGGACTGTTCGTGATGAAAAGACTCTTGAACGAGAACTCTCACCGCTGCAAAACATCAACGACCATAATACAAAGATACTTCTGACTATGGATAACGATCCGCCTGTATCATATAATGGAATCAAACAGAAGTACGTTCTGGATTGGTTACTTGATAAATAATCTGTAAAGGAGTTGGCACATCGAACTCCTTTTTAGCTTCTGGCAATTCTTTAATTATCATTTTTTAAATAGGCGCGTGGTTCTTATTTGGTTCTTATTTTCACTAAAATTCACTCAAAAATGCAAAAATCGGCAAAAAGCCAAAAGCTCCCAAACAACGTAATATAGCTAATTATTCGATTTTACAAAAAATCACAAAAAGGGCGACCTTTTATTCGTAATGAGCAGGTCGCAGGTTCGAATCCCGTCACAAGCTCTCATAAAATAATGAAGAATAGGCGCTTTCTCAATGAGAGAGAGTGCTTATTCTTTTAACCGAATACGTTTAGGGCACTATTGCATAAAAAGCAGGGACTATCCAAAAATGGATAGTCCATTTTCTGTTATCCTGTTTTCTGTATAGGAGCGATAAAATGGAACAGATAAGATATATTTGGACAGACGGCAGCAACAAAGACTTTCAGCGGTTTTACCTGTCTGCTGAGGAATACTACAGCAGTCTCGTCGACGGAGTTCAGAACCGCTTGGGATTTATCCCGTACAATATCTCGGACAGCATAGGCACAGTGCTTGTGGCGTATATTGGCGATATCGCGGTCGGGTGTGCGGGACTGAAAGCCTACTCCGAGACCGACGCGGAAATCAAGCGCGTATGGGTCGAGCCTGATCAACGCAGGAAGCATATTGCCGAGGATATGATGAAGATGATAGAAGAAAGGGCGAGGCAGTCGGGCTTCCGCAGGACTGTGCTCCAAACACGGGAAGCAATGCGGGAGGCGGTCTTGCTGTATGAAAAGCTCGGCTATCTGAGGATAGAGAACTATCCGCCCTATGACAAGCTCGACGGTGCAGTCTGCTTCGCAAAGGAGCTGTGAACGATCAAAAGCAATGGCGCTTATCCGTATGGATAGGCGTTTTTTGGGGTGCTGATATCGGTAGAAGTCGCGCCCCGTGTGGGAGTGTGAATTGAACTTACAGACTGATCATGCTTCACGCTTCAATAAGAAAAAAGCTTATGAAAAATAAAAATGAACTTGACAAATGAGAAAAAGTATGATATCATATGAATAGATGTTCACGTGTTCAGTTGTTGAGTTTGGATATATGAGCAATGAAGTCAATTTAGTGAAATAAGAAATGGACAGAGGGATAAACATGATGAAGAAAAGCTTTTGGGATATGGTAGCGGGCGTGTATGATTTCTTTGAAAGAGCATACAATCGTAAATGCTATGATAGTACGGGAGAAAGAGTTGCACAGGAGATAGACAGCGGAGATATCGTACTTGAATGTGCCTGCGGAACAGGTTCTATAAGCAAACCTGTTGCCAAAAAATGCAGGAAACTTTTTGCTGCGGGTATGTCCGTAAATATGATGAAACGGGCAAGAAAAAACTGCTCCGAATGCAGGAATATCGTTTTTAAGAAGTCGGATATAATGTCCATCAATGTAAGGGACGATTCTTTCGATAAAGTTGTTGCAGGCAACGTGATACATCTTCTTGATGAGCCGTACAAAGCTGTGGACGAATTGCTCAGAGTGTGCAAAAAAGGCGGAAAAGTCATTATTCCAACTTATATCAATATGGGGAAGCAGTCAAGCGAGTTTTTGATAAAGCTGTTTGATTTTGCAGGCGCACATTTTACAAAACAGTTTGACCGCAGGAGCTATGAGGAGTTCTTTATTAAAGGCGGATATGATGTGACCTTTGATATTGTAGAGGGAAAAATGCCGTGTGCAGTAGCAATAATAAAAAAATAACGGAACACAAGGTATTTTTAGTATCTTGTCATAGGTGCGAGCTCGATTATCCTGTCGGCACTGCTTGTCTGAGATGATCGTATGAGCCCGAAACAGGACGTTTCAGACCCGTACTTGACGGCGTGAATCTACGACGTGAGCCGCTGCAAGTGCGAGCTTTACAACGACATCAAGAACGAACATCTTCTTATAACGATCTGAACAAAGGCGCTTACCCGCAATGGATAAGCGCTTTTTTATGAACTATCGCCTCATAAACGGCGGCTGTTCCGAGCTTTAATGCATACCTGAGATTAAAAATCAAGGTATTATGCCACGGAAAATGGCTGCAAATTATACGATTTTGTAAAACGCGCATTGCTTTTTGCGTTTAAAGCGGCGAAAATTTATAAAAAATTCCGAAGTTGCAAAAAAGTAGTTGACAAAGGGAAAATAAAAGACTATAATGGCATTGTAAACAGCAAGGGCGCTGCAGGCGATAAGTCTGCGGCGCTGTTTTGGTTTTATAGCGCTAAATCCATACACAAAGGGGTGTATGATGTACCGAAAGGATTCGGTGCGTCGTATGCCCCTTTAAATTTTATGCTGTATCTTTTAAGGAGGAATTTCTATGGAATCTCAGACAATCTTACAACAAGCCATGGATGAGACCAACGGTCTGGTCTTCGGCGTATGGTTTTTAATAGGCGCTGCTCTTGTATTCTTTATGCAGGCAGGCTTCGCAATGGTGGAGACAGGCTTCACCCGTGCAAAGAACGCAGGCAATATCATCATGAAGAACCTTATGGACTTCTGTATCGGTACAGTTGTCTTCATACTCATAGGCTTCGGTCTTCTCTTCGGTGAAGACCTCGTCGGTATAATCGGTGCTCCGGGATTTGATATCTTCACTTCCTACGGCAGCTTCGACTGGTCAAACTTCGTATTCAACCTTGTATTCTGTGCGACAACAGCTACTATCGTTTCGGGTGCAATGGCTGAAAGAACCAAGTTCCTTTCATACTGCGTATACTCAGCAATCATCAGTGCGATCGTTTATCCTATCGAAGCACATTGGGGCTGGGGCGGCGGCTGGCTCAGCCAGTGG